>JAIUNP010000444.1 GCA_020161975.1 Pseudomonadota bacterium | reverse complement strand
CGGTCGCAGACATCGCGTGCGAACGCCAGCTCGTGCGTCACCACGACCATCGTCCGCCCCTGTTTGGCGAGGGCCTTGATCGTTTCGAGCACTTCATCGACGAGTTCAGGGTCGAGCGCCGAGGTCGGTTCGTCGAACAGCAGAATGTCCGGGTTCATCGCCATCGCGCGGGCGATCGCCACGCGCTGCTGCTGGCCGCCCGAAAGCTGGACCGGATACCGGTCATAGAGACCGTTCAGCCCGACCTGATCGAGCAGTTCGCGCGCCTGCCGGCCCGCCTCCTCGCGCCCGAGACCCTGCACGACCATCGGGCCGCAGGTGACATTTTCGAGTGCGGTCATATGCGCGAAAAGGTTGAATCGCTGGAACACCATGCCCGTGCGCATGCGCTGGCGTGAGAGTTCCTGATCATTCAATTCGCAAAGCCGGCCCCCTTCCAGGCGGTAGCCGACGAATTCGCCATTGACATAAAGGTCGCCGTCGTTGACCCGCTCAAGGCTGTTGAGGCAACGCAGGAACGTGCTCTTGCCGCTGCCCGAAGGGCCAATCATGCCGAAAACCTCGCCGGGCTGAACTTCGAGGGAAATGCCCCGGAGAACCTCGACCGGACCGAAGGACTTGCGCACGTTGCGCGCGAGAATTGCCGGTGTCATGCGCCCGCCCCCTCTTCCGCGCCAACCGGTCGCGACGACCGGCTGAGCGACCGTCCAAAATGCTTTTCGAGCAGCGATTGCAGGAAGCTGAGGATCGTCACCGTCGCGAGGTAATAGATCGAACAGACGATCAGCATCTCGATGACACGGTTGTTGACGAAGTAGATCATCGAGGCCGTGTGCATCACCTCGTTGTAGCTGATGACGGCGGCAATCGACGTATGCTTGAGCATGCCGATCACCTCATTGCCGATCGGCGGCGTGATGACGCGCAAGGTCTGCGGCAGCACGACATGGCGCATCACCTGGCGCCGGCGCATGCCGACAGCCTTCGCCGCCTCGATCTGACCGGAGTCGACCGAGAGGATGCCGGCGCGGATCACTTCCGCCGTATAGGCCCCCTGGCAGACGCCAAGCCCGAGCAGCGCCGCCCAGAATGGCGTCATCACATCGACCGTGCGCGCCTCCCATAGACCAGGAATGCCGACTGCGGGAAAAATCAGCGCAAGATTGAACCAGAGCAGCAGCTGCAGATAGACCGGCGTTCCACGAAAGAACCAGATGTAGCCACCCGCGACCGCATTCGCGACCGGATTATCGGAAAGGCGCATCAGGGCGGCGATCAGGCCAAGGGCGATGCCGAGCGCCATCGCAAGGACCGTCATCAGCAGCGTGTTGCCGAAACCGTAGAGGATCGCTTTCGAGGTCAGGAATTGCCCGACGAAAGACCATTCGATCTGACCAAGCGCAAAGGCGCGCACCAGCAGCGCAAGCAGCACGAGGCAGACGATGCCTGCGATCCAGCGAGCCGGATGTTTCAGACCAGTGCGTGGAACGCCCGCCATTGAGGGCAAAGCGCGTTCGGCGATGGACATGGCAATCCCTCGTTATCCGCCGGTGACCCTCGCGGACCGCTGGCGGGTGGCTTCGTGGTGCGATTCCTTCCCCGGACAGAGTTCTCATAATTGCATTGTTGTGTCAATATTCGAAATGATAATCCCAACTATTGGGACATCTCTTGCCGATCTGGTTGATCTGGGTTAGGTTCCTGACGAATGCGCGTGGAACATGGAGCAGCAATGAGTCTGGTCTTGAGCAAGGCAATTCGCCTGGTTGATCTGGTGGCGGCAGGGACGAACAAGCTGGGGGAAATCGCGGCGGCCTCGGAAATGTCGCGCAGCACCACCCACCGCCTGCTCGCCACGCTGGTGGAGCACAACTACCTGACTTTCGAGGATGGGAAATACGCGCTGGGCTACCGGCTTCTCGAACTTGGCGAGATGAAACGGCGGAGCCTGAACTTTCTCGATACCTTGCGGCCGATCCTTAATCGTTACGCCGCCCAGACCAAGGATACGATCCATCTGGCGGTTTTGGATGGCAAGGACATCGTGCTGCTCGACCGCGTGTTCGGTGAGCGACAGTTGCGGATCAACTCCTATCCGGGATTGCGCAACACCGCTTTCATGACCGCCGTCGGAAAGGTGCTGATCGGCAATCTGCCGCCGAAGCAATGGCCATCCTTCATCAAGGATATTCCGCCGAGTTATCCGCTTTCGTCCGAACAGATCCTTGCCGATTTCAAGCAGGCGCAGCGGAGCAACATCGCTAAAGACATTGATGAGTGCAACGTGGGAACATGCGGCGTCGCGTCGAGTTTTCAGGTGAACGACCGGCTGCGCGTCGCCTGCTCGATCAATGGCGCTACCGTCTACTTTGGTGGCAACCGCCTTGAAACGCTCGGCGAGGTTGCAAAAAACCTGGCCAATGACCTGAAGTCTGCACTGGACGATCGTCTGCATAACGTCGAGTTCGACTTGCGTAATGTTGGCGCCCGAAGATAGAAACCAGTTTCACGACGTCCTGTTCGGGCGCACCATGTTGGTTTTGGCCCCTGGTCAGGTTGCGGCCCGTAAAAGGATGATCCGTGCGAAATCATCATTGGCGGTCAGGACGGGCTGTGGGCGTTTCTGCGAGGCATCGCGGCGGACCTGACCGCGAAAGCCAAGATCCCGCGCGCCAAAGCTCTGGTATGGTTCACGGGATTCATGGCACCGGGAGCCATCATGTTCATCACCTCCGTCACTCGTGCATTCCGTTCGGCCCCTGCCCCGGCTGCTTGCGGGCTTTCAGCTGTG
>JAIUNP010000443.1 GCA_020161975.1 Pseudomonadota bacterium | reverse complement strand
CTCTCCACCAACGACCAGCACGTGATGGCGGCATGGGCCCGCTTCACGGGCGGCGAGGGCAAGCTTCTGTTTCTCGCTGACGGCAACGGGGACTTCGTCCGCAAGGCGGGGCTGGAAGCCGACCTCTCCGCGCATGGCATGGGCATGCGTTCCAGACGCTTCTCGCTGATCGCCGAGGATGGCAAGGCTGTGGCCGTCAATGTCGAGGAAAAGCCGGGCGTCGACGTATCCGGCGCGGCGCACATACTGGCGCAGCTCTGACGGCGGAAGCGGTTGGCCAGCGGCCACCGCTTCCCCGACCGCCCGCGCCGCAATTCCCCGTCGGGAGATAAAGGATTTCCGCTTTTCTCCGAATCGCGGGATTGCTGTTTCCAGAGTGCTGCATGGCGGGGGACATGTTCGACATCATCTGGAAATCCGCGGCGGTCGGCGTCGGGGCTACCGTACTTCTCGACATCTGGGCCGTGATCCTTACCAAGGTCTTCGGACAGGCGCGGCCGAACTGGGGCATGGTGGGCCGCTGGTTCCTCTCCGCACTGCGAGGGCGGTTTGCGCACGAAAATATGGCTGAAGTCCCCGGCTTTGCGCATGAGACAGCCTGGGGCTGGTTTTTTCACTATCTCGTCGGCATCGTCTTTGGCTGGGCGCTGCTGATCATCTGGCCGGCCTGGGCAGCAAACCCCACCTTCTGGCCGCCGATGATCGTGGGTTGGGTTACGATCCTGTGCGGCTGGCTCATCCTCTCGCCGGGCATGGGCGGCGGCATCGCCCATGCGAGGCGCGACAATCCGACGACCCCGCGCCTGCTCAACATCATCGGCCACACGGTCTTCGGCCTTGCGTTGTGGATGGCCGGACTCGCTCTGAAGGGCCTGTGATCGCTATTGGCCGCTACCGGATTTCACCGCGTCGGAATTCTCCAGTCGCTCCAGAGTACCGGTCACCAGGCGCTCGGAAAAGCCGGCGATGAAGGCCCAGACCATCAGCTTGGCCGTTTCCTTGGATGGCACGAGCGGGTCTTCCCCTGAGAACATCGATGCGATGGAATTGAGCGAATTCGGGGCCGGGAAAAGGTCGCCGGCAATCAGACCGCTGTAGATCAGATAGTACATGACCACGGCGGCCAGCATCCCGATGCCACCCCGCAGAACCAGATTCCTGAACCGATAGCTGCTCACCAGCGCGTCATAATCAAGGTCGGCATTGGAGTTGAACGAGGTCAACCGGCTGAAATAGGCGCCGCAAAGGCCGATCAGCATGACGAACGGAACATTGAACACCGCCGTTGATTTGGAGCGGCTCAACATCAGCACAATCAAAAGGAAGGCCCCGGTGATAACGGACAGTCCGATGCCCGACCAGATATAGTGCTGGATCATCCGCGCGCGCGTCTTCCGATCGAGCCGGCGCTTTTCGTAGCGAAACTGCACATCCTCGATCAGGCATCGATAAAGCGCCGCCCGCTGCGCCGCGTCGGCACTCGCGTCGAACGACTCCTTGAGTGCCTTGACAGAAATCGCACCAAGTCGCTCGGCCTCGACGGTCCTTCGCGCAAAATCCGCCTCGATTTCTTCCTTGCTGGCATAAGCGATCAACCGTTGTTCTGCCTCATAGAGCACAGGCCATTTCCCAATGTTCTTGTCATCGAGGAGCCCGACGATTGCGTCGTCAAAGACGTTTCCGGTCGATTCGACCGCCTTTTTTGCCCGTTCCGCCGCCAGTTTGAGCGAAACCTGATAGATCGCCCAGAGTTCGGGAGCCGATCCGTCCGAACACAGGGCCCTGCTGATGATATCCATGACAGCCTCCCTTTCGCTGCCAACCTGACAGGGGCTGTCGTGCCTGTCGTCACGCAAATGAGTGAGACGTGTTTCAGCCTCGCTGAGCCCGCGCTCCGGGGGGACGCTTCGGCAAAAGCGCCGAGGTCAAAACGCATCGGTTCGCGTCCGCCCGTTTGCCTCCAGCCTCACACTTGGCTAGAACCGCATGACCCTTTTGTTCACCCCAGAGGCGGCAGCACATGGCACAGACGCGCACCGAAACCGACACATTCGGTCCCATCGAAGTCCAGAACAACCGGTATTGGGGCGCCCAGTCGCAGCGTTCGATCGGCAATTTCAAGATTGGCTGGGAGAAGCAGCCGCTCTCGGTTGTTCGTGCGCTTGGCATCGTAAAACGCGCGGCCGCAGAAGCTAACATGGACTTGAAGCGGCTCGATCCCAAGATCGGCAATGCGATTGTCGATGCAGCGCAGGAAGTGATCGACGGCAAGCTGAACGATCATTTTCCGCTCGTCGTGTGGCAGACTGGTTCCGGCACCCAGTCGAACATGAATGCCAATGAGGTGATCTCCAACCGCGCCATCGAGATGATGGGCGGACAGATGGGCTCCAAGAAGCCCGTCCATCCCAACGACCACGTCAATATGAGCCAGTCGTCCAACGACACCTATCCGACCGCCATGCATGTCGCATGCGCCGAAGAGGTCGTGCACAGATTGATCCCGGCACTCAAGCACCTGCACAAGGCGCTGGCGAAAAAGTCGAAGCAGTTCGACAAGATCGTCAAGATTGGCCGCACGCACACCCAGGACGCGACGCCGCTGACACTCGGCCAGGAATTTGGCGGCTATGCCGCGCAAGTCGCATCATCGATCAAGCGCATCGAGCTGACACTGCCCGGCCTTTACGAACTGGCGCAGGGCGGCACCGCGGTCGGCACCGGCCTGAACGCGCCGATCGGCTTTGACGACAAGGTCGCCAAGCGCATCGCGAAGATCACCAAGCTGCCCTTCGTTACC
>JAIUNP010000442.1 GCA_020161975.1 Pseudomonadota bacterium | reverse complement strand
CCTCGTCGTTTTCAAGCCCCGTCCGCTCCGGCCCGAACAGGATGCCGACGCCCCCCGCCCCGCCGGAATGTCGCGCAGCCTCCGCCATGGCAAGGTCCGGCGTCAGCACGGGCTTTGCCTGCCCGCGCTCGCGCGCGGTCGTCGCAAATAGCCGCGTCAAATCCGCCGCAGCGGCTTCCACCGTCGGGAACACCTCGGCCCCCGTCACAAGCGCGGACGCACCCGCAGCCGCCTGAAGGGCCGCCTCGGCCGGTGGCCAGCCATCGCGCGGCGCCACGATTCTAAGGCGCCTCAGTCCGAAATTCGCCATCGCCCGCGCCGTCATGCCAATGTTCTCGCCCATCTGCGGGCGCACGAGAATAATGACTGGCCCGCTCATCGCCACACGCCCGCCCGCGTCTTGCGCAGCCAGAGGCTGGTCTCCACCGCGCCCGCCAGGACGGGGAGGCCGGCCACCGCCGCTTCCGTCTCCAAACTCATGCGTGTGGCCGCATAGTGCGAGGCGAAAACGATGTCATAGCCGCCGCCCGCCAACAGCGCCGCCACGCCCTGCTGTTCGGTATATCCCCGCCACCCCCACTCCGCCGGATAGCCATCCGGCAGGAAAATGTCGTGGATATGCACCAGAACGCCGGTGTTCAGGCGCGGCAGGATGCGGGCCAGAACCCGGTCGACATCGCTTCCCGGCCAGAGAATGTGGCTGGAATCAACAAAGAGAATGTCGTCAGCCTCCAGCATGTCGAACAGGCGATCATGGTCCGGCCCGAGCAAGGCCTCGACCCAGGTGACTGCAAGCCCCTTGAGCGCGGCGCGCGGCTGGGGGTCAATGGCGAACAGTTCGGTTTGCAGCCCCGCATCGGCAATGGACCGCGCCGCAAAGCGGGTGGAATGTCCGGACCCGATTTCAACGATCCGACCGGGCTTCGCCGCCCGGATGATGGCATAGAGCGCCGCCGCGTCGAGCCGCGGAAACCAGTCCTGATCAAGGCGCGGCTCGGGCGCCGGCCCCTGCATGGCGGACAGCATCGACCGATGGCGGCTGATCTCTGAAAGGACCGTCCGCATCGCCGGTTCGGATGCAGCCATCATCGCCGCGATCTCGGCATACTCCGGCACATCGCGCGGCACTGACCCGGCGTGGCGATAGGGCGAGAAAAGCCCCTTCGGTTCCTGCCCGACCAGCGTCGCCAGCCCCATGGCAAAGCGCTTGAGGTCCCGATCACGCATGAACGAAACCGCCCTGCAATGGGTCCGCGCCAAATGCGGGGCGCGGATGTGTGGGTGAAATGGTGTGTCTGGACATGGCCGATGGGTGCAGCAGCATCACCATCCCGTCAAGTGAAGAGACAAAATTTGCGTCTGCGCCAATATTTCTGCTTGCCCTCCAGATGACGACTGATAGTCGTAACCCGGATTTGGCAGAGTTTGGAGTAGAGTTGTGTACAAAGGCATATTATTTGTCGCGTTATCTTTTGCACTTTCGGGTTGCGGGCAGGACAATCGCCTGGATCTGGCCTCTGCCGGGGCATCTGCGGATAAGGCCATCGTATTCATGGCCATTGCTCCGACATGTCCGCTGCCCGTCGTCGGCCTGACAGCGCGAATTGGCGAGGATCGCAAGGCCATTGACGCCCGGCCCGGCCTGTTCCTCCGCAAGACGTCATCCGACCTCGTGCGCTTCGGCGGTCTGGGAGATGTCAGCGTCGCACGCTTCGATCTGCCGCCCGGCACCTACCAGCTGGAACGGGTCAGCTGCGCGGTTAACAACGGACACCGCGTCCTGAGCCGCGGCTATTCACGAAACGGCATCGCCTCGTTCACCGTGGCACCGCGCGAAACCGTGAACGTCGGCACCTTCCACGAAGCGGCGGTAACACGCACCGTGAGCGGCATCTTCGGCTCCTACCAGCAAAACACCGGACGCGCGACGTTCCATATCGCACCAATGAGCGAGGCCGAACTCAGCGCTCTCAGGGAAAAATTCCCCGAAGAAGCCGCCCGGGCAGTGTACCGGCCAATGAGCATGGACGTCGAGCATCAGCGCGAGCAGGACGTCGGTCGCTGCATTCTCGATGGACTGGCAAAGCGCGACAAGACAACCAAAATGGAAGCGGACGAGATCAAGGCTCTCTCCGCCACCTGCAAGGAAAAGGCCGCCCGGCTGAAGGCAGCGCCGGCGCAGGCGCCCAAAGGAAACAGGACCACGGCAAGAGCGGGCTAGGGTGTTGTCCGCAACCGGTCAAGATTCGGAAAAATCAGGCGCCTTACACCTTTCGCCTCGCTTCCCGCACGCGTAACCCGATGCTATAGCAGGCTCAGATCCGAATTCGGTCAGGTCAAAATGGGGGCGTCTGCGCCCCCCGGCTCTTCAGGTGACGAGGATAAAATGGCGAAAATCAAGGTAGCGAATCCGGTTGTCGAAATGGACGGCGACGAGATGACCCGGATCATCTGGGATTCCATCAAGCAGAAACTGATTCATCCCTACCTTGATATCGACCTGCTTTACTATGATCTTTCGGTCGAGAAGCGCGACGAGACCAACGACCAGATCACGATTGACGCTGCCGAGATGACCAAGAAGGTCGGTGTTGCTGTGAAATGCGCCACCATCACGCCAGATGAAGCCCGCGTGAAGGAATTCAACCTGAAGGAAATGTGGAAGTCGCCGAACGGCACGATCCGCAACATCCTCGGCGGCACCATCTTCCGCGAACCGATCATCTGCAAGAACGTGCCGCGCCTCGTGCCGGGCTGGACCCAGCCGATCGTCGTCGGCCGCCATGCCTTCGGCGACCAGTATCGCGCGACCGATTTCAAGTTCCCCGGCAAGG
>JAIUNP010000441.1 GCA_020161975.1 Pseudomonadota bacterium | reverse complement strand
TCAGCTATCGCGAGACGCTGGATGTGGTCCGGCATCTTGCCTCTGGCCTGATCGCGCGGGGCCTCGACGCCGAACGCCCGCTGGTGATCCTGTCAGGCAACTCGGTCGATCACGCGCTGCTTGGCCTCGCCGCCCTTTATGCCGGCGTGCCCTATTGCCCCGTCTCGCCGGCCTATTCGCTGGTGTCGTCGGATCACGGCAAGCTGAAATACGTCAATTCACTGCTGACGCCGGGGCTGATTTATGCCGACAGTCTCGATGCCTATGGCAAGGCAATTGTCAGCGCGTTTCCTCCAGATATCGAAGTTGTGGGCAGCAGCGGCTCCCTGCCGGATCGCGCGGTCACCACTTTTGCGGATCTCGCCGCGACACCTGTCGCGGAGAACCTCGACGAGATTCACGATAGCATCGGGCCGGATTCGATCGCCAAGTTCCTGCTCACCTCCGGCTCCACTGGAATGCCGAAGGCCGTCATCAATACGCAGCGGATGATCTGCGCCAATCAGGTGATGATCCGCGACACGCTGGCGTTCATCAAGGGCGAGCCGCCCGTGCTGCTCGACTGGTTGCCCTGGAACCACACTTTCGGCGGCAACCACAATGTCGGGCTGGTCATCTACAACGGCGGCTCGCTCTACATCGACGATGGCAAACCGGTGCCGGGCGGCATCGAAAAGACAGTGCGTAACCTCATGGAGGTTTCGCCCACCTGCTATTTCAATGTGCCCAAGGGCTATGAAATGCTGCTGGTGCATCTGCGGGCCAACGCCGATTTGCGCAAGGCGTTCTTCCGCCAACTGCACGGCATGTTCTTTGCGGGCGCCTCGCTCGCTGCGCACGTCTGGCAGGGACTGGATGAAGTGGGCGAAGAAGAAACGGGCCATCGCGTGCCGATGCTGACCGGCCTCGGCTCCACCGAAACGGCGCCGTTCTGCATGTCGGTGCTGCCGGAGACGAGCCGCTCGGGTCATGTCGGCCTGCCGGTGCCGGGCAACGAGATCAAGCTGGTGCCCAACGGTGGCAAGCTGGAACTGCGCGTGCGCGGCCCCAACATCACGCCGGGCTACTGGCGCCAGCCGGACCTGACCGAAAAGGCCTTCGACGAGGAAGGCTTCTACAAGCTGGGCGATGCGTTAAAGCCGGTCGATCCCGATGATTTCACCAAGGGCTTTGATTTTGACGGGCGGATTTCAGAGGATTTCAAACTGGCGAGCGGCACCTGGGTCAGCGTCGGCCCCTTGCGGGCGCGCTTCATTGCCGGCATGGCGCCGCTCGTCCGCGATGTCGTGATCGCCGGGCTAAACCGCGACGATTTGGCTGCGATCGCAATTCTTGACCCTGACGGCTGCGCTGCGGCCCTGCCCCACCTTGCCGGCACCAATGACCCGGCGGTGCTCGCTGCCGATCCCGCCCTGCGCAAACTGTCGGCAGAAAAGCTGGCGGCCCTCGCCGCGACATCCACCGGCTCGGCGACGCGCATCATGCGCCTTGCGCTGCTGGAAAGCCCGCCCTCCATTGACCGGGGCGAGATCACCGACAAGGGCTCCATCAACCAGCGGGCCGTGCTGGAACATCGCGCCGGAATGGTGGATGATCTTTACGCCGCTACCCCCAGTTCCAAAATCATCAGCCTTTCCGGACCTTCCGCATGATCCCGACCGATGCCCTCACCGCCGCGTGGAAAGATGCCGTTCTGATCGGCGGCGCGCGTACCCCCTTCGTCGATTACAACGGCGCCTTCGCACTGGTTTCCCCTATCGATCTTGGCATCAAGGCCGGGCGCGAGGCGTTGAAGAAAGCCAGGGTTCCGGCCGAGGATATCGGCACCGTGATCTGCGGTTCGATGGCGCAGGCGAGCTTTGATGCCTACATGCTGCCACGCCACATCGGGCTCTATTCCGGCGTGCGCATGACAACCCCTGCGCATCTGGTGCAGCGCGTCTGCGGCACGGGCGTTGAAATGATCGCGCAGGCGGCGGATGCGGTCAGCCTGGGGCGGACCCATGCGGCGCTCTGCGTCGGGGCGGAATCGATGAGCCGCAATCCGGTCGCCGCCTATACGCATCGCGGCGGCTTCCGCATGGGTCAGGTCGAGTTCAAGGACTTCCTCTGGGAAGCGCTGCTCGACACCTCGTGCATGGTGACGATGGGCGGCACGGCGGAAAACCTTGCCGGCATCCACGGCATCACGCGCGAGGAGGTGGATGCCTTCGCCGCCCGCTCCTTCGCCCGCGCGCTGGCCGCGCAGGAAGAGGGCTTCTTCGACGATGAGATCGTCCCGGTCAGCGATGAGACGTTCCCGCTCCCCGGCTTCGAGACGCGCGGCATCAAGCTGCGCAAGGGCGAGAAAGTGACGAAGCCGACCGCCGATGTCGGCTTGGTCTTCCAAGCGCCCACACTGCTGCCCTGGGCCAATGTTCTCGACAACGTGCTGTTCCCGCTGCGCATGCTGGGCGAGTACGGACCGCAAGGCGAGAAACGCGCGCGCGAATTGCTCGCCCTTGCCGGGCTCTCGGGCTTCGAAAACCGGATGCCGGACGAGCTTTCGGGCGGCATGCAGCAGCGCGTTGCGATCTGCCGCGGCTTGGTGCGCGATCCTGCCGTGTTGTTGATGGATGAGCCCTTTGCGGCCCTGGACGCGCTGACGCGCGACGAAATGGGCGCATTGCTTTTGGATCTCTGGGCGGCCAAGCCCAAGGCGATCGTGTTCATCACCCATTCGGTGCCCGAAGCGGTGATGCTCGCCGACCGCGTGATCGTGATGGGCGCGCGCCCCGGCCGCATCGTCGACGATGTGCGCATCGATCTGCCCCGGCCGCGCAATTTCGACATGGAGTCCCGCGA
>JAIUNP010000440.1 GCA_020161975.1 Pseudomonadota bacterium | reverse complement strand
CCAGCATGGAGATGAGCTCGTTCGCCTTCGACATCCGCGTGAGCGCATACAGCACCGCCAGCAGCAGGGCCACCGGCAGCACCTGCGTGTAAACAAACGGGATCATCCCCAGATAAAAGGTCACCACCCGCACAACGCCAAACTTGGACTCCTGAAAGTCCTTCAGGTTGTCCAGCAGGTCCATGATGATCCACAGCGTGAAGAAGGACACAAAGCAGAACACCAGCGGATGCAGAAAGGTGCGCAGCGTGTAGCGCTCCAGGATGCCGATGCGCCGGTAGTACTGCAGGGCAAAGGGCACCGAGAGAAACGCCAGCGCGATGAACACGAGCTTGAACGCAAAGGCCAGCGGCACGGGCGGCTCGCCGATCTCCGTCATGTGCGAATGCGCGATGTAGTCCACCAGATCGCTCGCGATGGACCACACGGCCATGGACACGGAGGCGATGCTGGTCGGCAGCATCAGACGGCGCAGGTCTCCCCAGCGCCGCCAGATCACGATCAGCAGCACCGGCACCCACAACGGCGCCAGCAGCACCACGAGCGCCATCAGCGCCGCGCCGCCTGCCAGCAGGAAATCCACCAGCGGCGAGACAAGATAGGGGCGCCCCAGAAACGTCCGTCCGGCAACGAACTCCCGGAGCAGCGATCGATCCGAAATCGCCGGCAATGCGGCATCTGTCATCGTGCAAGCCTCGCATCTGGCCGCCGGCCTGACGAATCGGACCGGTGACATGCCACTGAAAGCATCGCGGCGAGGCGCATTTAGCAAGCCGAAATGGTAAGACTTGGCTCGGAGTTCTCAGGAAAAGATCCGGTTACCCGACAAATCGACAATCTGCCGTGCCTTCTGGAGCGTGAAGGCCATGGCATCCTCGCGGCTTGGAAAGCGGTCAGCGCGCACAAAGCGATGCTCCTTGAGCTCACCGCCGACCGTTCTGGAGATCACACCGCACATCTGCCACTGGCCCGCCTCTTGGTAGGGCGTCGCGCGGATGGTGAAGCCGTTATACTCCTCCGGCGCGGCTTCCGGCTCCGGCGCCTTGCCGCCACCGAACAGCTTCTTGAGAAACGACATCCTATCTCTCCTGAATTGCGAGGCGCGCGGCCATCAGGCCGAAGGCCGCTGCAAAGCCGCGCTGAATGCGGCGCACAACCACCGGACGGGACAGCACATTTTCGCGCAGCATGGCTGCGAATACGCCGTAGATGGCGAAAACGACGAAGGTCATCAGCATGAAGGCGCCGGAAAGCCCGGTCATGGTGAGAAGCGGCGCGACATCATCGGCCGCCATGAACTGCGGCAGGAAGGCGACGAAGAAAATCGACAGCTTCGGATTCAGCAGGTTGAGCGCCAGCCCGTCGACCAGAACGCGCATGGCGCTGCGCGGCGACTGTTCCGTTGAAATTGCCAGCGACCCCGTGCCCCGCAGCATCTGCCAGGCCATCCAGAGAAGATAGAGAACGCCAGCGTATTTCACGATGTCGAAGGCAAGCGCGCTCGCATGCAGCAGCGCTGTCAGACCCAGCATTGCCGCCAGCACATGCGGCACGATGCCGAGCGTGGAGGCAAAGGCGGCAAGGATGCCGGCCCGCCAACCGCGCGAAAGCCCTGCCGCGATGGTGTAGAGCGCGCCAGTGCCCGGCGTTGCGACGATCACGAAACTTGTCAGCAGAAATTCCCAACTCATTGTCGAACTCCCTTTCGACTGCGCGGAGGAGTGTGCCCGCGCGACCGGCAGAGTTCAAGGCTTCCGTCGTCACCCGGCCTACAGGATCACGATGCCTTTGTGCTTGGCCTTATATTCCGGCTCGACATGGATGGAGATCGACATGTTCGGAAATTCCGCCTTCAGCGCTTCCTCAATCCGGTCGCAGATGTCATGAGCCTCGCCGACGGTCATCGAGGCAACCACCACAAGATGAAAATCAACGAAGATGACCTTGCCGGCATGGCGCGTGCGTAACGCATGGGCCTCAAGCGAGCCGGTAGCATTGGTCGAGATGATTTCGCGGATGCGGCCGAGTTCCTCAGGGGGGGCGGCCTCGTCCATCAATCCGCTCACATTTTCGCGGATGACACCCCAGCCGCTCCACAAAACGTTCATCGCCACAAGCGCGGCGAGAACCGAATCGAGTCTCGGATTATGCGTGAACACCACCAGCAGCACGCCGACCAGCACGCCGAGCGAGGAGACAACATCGGTGAACAGGTGCTTTCCGTCCGCCACCAGCGCTGCCGAGCGCTTGAGCCGACCCTGTTTTATCAGCACCTGGCTCCAGATGCCGTTGAGCGCGGTCGCGCCCGCGCTGACCATCAGGCCCGAGAACGGCGCATCGAGAACCTTTGGCTGAAGAAAGCCGTGATACGCCTCACGCAGGATGATCAGGGCCGCCACGATGATGAGCGCGCCAACCAGCACAGCGGACATATATTCCACCTTGTGATGGCCGTAGGGATGTTCGGCATCCGGCGGGCGGGCGGCAAGGCGGATCGCCACAATGGCGGCAATCGCGGTCGCGACATTGACCGTGCTCTCCAGCGCGTCCGAATAAAGCGCGATGCTGCCGGTCAGTTCAAAGGCAATATACTTCACACCAAGAACGATGAGGCTGATGAGCAGATTGCCGATGGCAATCTGGTTGAGCGTTAGAACCGGGAATGTCACAGGACCTCCTGGGGTATTCCATGCGATACAGGTATCTGGAAACCGACGAATGCCCTGACGGGCGCCAAAACCGGCACAAAGCAGACAAATGCCGCAACTTCAACCATTGATCTGATCATTGCCGGCAAAACCACCGATGCAGGGGCGGGGTTGCAAAACGCAAAACGCGGCAGGTT
>JAIUNP010000439.1 GCA_020161975.1 Pseudomonadota bacterium | reverse complement strand
CGGGCGGCGAAGATTCTGGTGACGAACGGCTGGATAGACCTTGCCGGCAACCGGCGGGTTGCGCTGTCCGATGCGGTGCTGACCGTGGCGGATTTTGCTCCGAAGCGCCCGGAAGCCCGGCTTCGCGCGCGGTTTTCCGCCTCGGTTGATGCGCTGGCCGAGCTGGTGAAGAGCCCTGCACTCCAGCCTTATACGCCGCGTGGCATGGAGCCGCAGAACATCAAGGGGCATGGGGATGGCGAGGTTACGGTGCAGTTTCGCCTGCCCGATCCGGGCGAGCCGGCCGGACAGAGTCGTCCTGCGTCTGCCGGTGATGTGAAGGTCGCTGTCAATGCGAAGCTTACCAACGTATCGGTTGAAAAGGCGGTGGGCAGTGACCGGCTGGAAGGGGGCAACTTCACGCTGAGCACCGAGCGGGACATCACGACCCTGAAGGGGGATGCGCGTGTCTTTGGTGTGCCGGCGCAGGTGGAAATGCGGATGGGCGGACGAGGGCCGGCAACCGCATCGCTGTCAATGGTGCTCGACGATGCGGCCCGGGCGCGCAGGGGCATCGCTCTGGGGTCCAGGCTGACCGGCCCGGTTCAGGTTAAGCTGACGGCCCAGCCTGGCGAGGGGGATCAGCGCGATGTTTTCGTCGATGCCGATCTTGTGCGGGCCAGCGTCGACGATCTTTTGCCAGGCTGGCAGAAGAAGGCCGGCGCGCCGGGCAGGCTGAAAGCGCGGCTGAACGATGTTTCGGGTGGGTGGCTGCTCGACAAACTGGAACTCGATGCGGGCACGCTGGCGGTGCGGGGCAGTTTGAACCTTGGCGCCGATGGTACGTTCCAGAAAGCGCAATTCACGAGTTTTCGGCTGTCGTCTGGAGATAATGCCAAGCTCGATGCCGAGCGGGACGGCGGGCTGACCCGCGTCACGCTGACCGGCAATGCGTTCGACGTGCGGCCCTTCCTGCGTTCGCTCCAGACGGGCGATATCGACAAGGCAGGCGCGCGCGATACTGAAGTTGCGCTGCGCGTCACGGTCCTGTCCGGGTTCAGCGGCGAGTTGATCACCAACGCCGATCTGAAGCTGGCGCTGCGCGGCACGGATCTGCGGCGCTTCGACATGACCGGGCGGTTCGATCGCGGGCCGGTGACGGCCCATTTGAAGCCATCTGCCGGGCAGGGTGGGCATCTGGATGTTGAAAGCGAGGATGCCGGGGCCTTCCTGCGCTTTTTCGATCTCTACTCGCGGATGCGCGGGGGTGATCTGATCCTCTCCGTTCAACTGAGCAAGGGCAAGCAGACCGGCTCGATTTTCGTCAAGGATTTCTCCCTGCGCAACGAACCAGCCATGCGGCGGCTCGTGGGCGATGGCAGCGCGCCGGCCCATTCCGATTCAACCCGGCTTGCACCGGAAGTTGCCAGCCGGCTGGCGGATGGCAGGGATGTTCCCTTCACAAAGATGACCGCGAAATTCGTGCGTACTGCCGGGCGGCTCGATGTCACGGATGCCGTGATGTGGGGGCCGAACATCGGCGGCAGCCTGTCGGGCTATCTCGATTATCAGCGTGATCGCGTAGACCTGACCGGGACCTTCGTGCCCGCCTACACGCTGAACAACCTGTTCGCTCAGGTGCCGCTGCTCGGGCCGATCCTCGGCGGTGGCCGCAACGAGGGGCTGTTCGCCGTGCGCTATAACATCGTGGGGCGGGTGAGTGCGCCGACACTGAACATCAACCCGTTGACCGCGATTGCGCCGGGTTTTCTGCGCAAGCTGATTGATTTTCGCGGGGCGGGTGGCAATGCGCCTTCCGCCGTTCCGCGTCACGAACAATAGGGGGCGTCGTTTGGCTCAGCCGCCCTGCGGCGGCGCTTGCGGCGGTGCCTCGCCGGGGCTGGTGGCTCTGACGCCATCGGGGTCGAGTTCGTCCGGACGATCCTCTATATCCTTCCCCTGAAGTACACGTGTGATGGCCGCAAGCCCTGCCGGTTGCAGGATGAGGCCGATGTGGTTCACATCCGGCACGATGGAGACGGAAATCTCGGAGCGGGCGTCCATCAGGGCACGGCGCAGCGTTGCAGTGTCGAAGAGTTCATCCTTCTCGGCCAGAACGGCAGCCATCGGCCGCACGTTCAGGCGCAGGTCCGCCGCGTAGTCGGTCGGCAGGAGGTTGGTGAACAACCGATAGGAATAGCTTGGTGCCAGCAGTTTCTCAGACCCCGGCGGCACGGCGAAGCGGATCGCTTCCATGCCATTGAACCAGTCAATCCCGATCCGGTTCAGCCAGGACAGGGCAATCATGCGCGGCACATGCGGCGTCGCCCAGAGGTCGCCGGAGGATTTCGTGGTCGGCGCACCGGGGCCGAGCGCGGGCGCGACGAAAACATAGCGGTCGATGTAGTGACCGGATGGGCTTGCGCCATAGCGCATCGCCAGCCCGCCGCCGGCGGAAAAGCCGAGCAGCGTAACCGGGGTTTCGCCGTGCCGGGTGCGGATGATCGACACCAGCATGTCGAGATCGTCCATCAACTGCCCGTCATGGTTCAGGGTGCCGCGCTGGCCGGTTTCGCCGTGGCCGCGAATATCGGGAACGAACACGCTCATGCCCTGGTCAGCGAGGTGCCGGGCGAGCGGGTGCATCGAGCGGATCGGTCATTCCGCGCACCAGACGCTCTGCGCCGGCCCAGGCAATCATGGCACCGTTATCCGTGCAAAGGCCAAGGGGCGGTGCGAGCATACGATACCCGTTGCGCGCGCACAGTTGTTCGAGCTTCGCGCGCAGGGCTTGATTGGCCGCAACGCCCCCGGCTACGACCAGCACGCGCGCACTGACATCCCTCAGATCGTGCTCAGCTAGGGCCATCGC
>JAIUNP010000438.1 GCA_020161975.1 Pseudomonadota bacterium | reverse complement strand
ATTTCTTCCAGCCCCTCTTCCTGTTCCCTGCCGAGGTCCGCGATGCTTCTGAAGACTGATCGCATGATCGACCAGATCGCCGCACTCAGTCGCGGCGAAACGTCCGCACGTAGCTTGGCCGAGGCGGCGCTGGTCCAAGCGCAAATGCTGCGCGACCTGAATGCCTTCGTCGCCCTTGACCCTGAGAAGGTGCTGGCCGCGGCAAATGCCTCGGATGCAAGGCGCGCGGCTGGCACTACGCTTGGCCCGCTGGACGGTATTCCGATTGCGGTGAAGGACAACTTCCTGACCCGGGACTATCCCACCACCGCTTGTTCCGATGCTTTGCCGCTGGAACATGCAGGCGTCGACGCAACCCTTGTTGCGCGCCTTCGTGAGGGAGGTGCGGTCATCTTTGGCAAAACCAACATGCATGAATGGGCCTATGGGGCCACCAACACCACGTCGCGTTTCGGACCGACCCGCAACCCCCGGAATCCTGATCATATCACTGGCGGTAGCAGCGGCGGATCGGCGGCTGCCGTTGCAGGCGGGGTCGTGACGGCCGCCCTTGGCAGCGATACTGGCGGATCCATCCGCATTCCGGCATCGGCCTGCGGCATCTATGGCTTCAAGCCGACCTATGGCCGCGCCTCGCGCCATGGTGTTCTGCCGCTCAGCTGGTCGCTGGATGCGCCCGGCCCGCTCGCCGCGTCGCTCGATGATATCGCGGTACTGCTGTCCTGCCTGCTCGGCGAGGACGCAAGTGACGCAGCGACGCGTGGAAGCCGCCCGTTTCAACCCGTTGAGGCGCTTTCGCGGAGGGCCAGGCTGGTGAACCTGACTGGCCCCGGACTGGAACGCAGTGACGAGGTCGATGCCGCCGTGACCGCCGCCCTGCAAAGCGCCAAAGGCTGCACGGTTGAGACCCGCGAGGTTCCTGGCATGCGGAGGTTCTTCGGTGCGTGGGAGACGATCCTGCACTGCGAGGCAACCGCCTATCATCAGCCACGACTTGCTGCAGCAGCCGGTTTTTCCTCGGTCACTCGCGCCCACCTGGAAGCCGGGCAACTCCTCAGTGCCCAAGAGCTTTTGCGGGCCCAGCAGGTCCGCGCTGAGTTCTGCTCACTGCTTGCATCTGGCCTTGGCAATTGGGACGCCCTTGTTCTCCCGACGCTTCCGGTTCCGGCACCGGCGATGGATTCCGACTGGCAGGAGTTCGGCGGTCGGCGTGTGACAACTCAGGACAGCATGACCTGGTTCTGCTGGCTGGGGAATCTGGCGGGCCTGCCCGCCGTGACCCTGCCAAGCGGGCTGTCGTCTGCCGGGCTGCCGATCGGAATTATGTTGTTGGGAAGGCCGGGGCAAGACGAACGGCTTTTGCAGATCGCAAAACTCATTGATACTTCAGTGAATCAGGCGAGGTGATACCTTTGGCGAAAGAGCCCTTCAGCTTTGGCGTTCTGCTGTCGCAGTCGGGCGTGATGGATGTATCAGAGACAGCCCACCTTCGCGGCATCCTAACGGCCTGCGAAGAGATCAACGCGCGAGGCGGTATCGACGGGCACCTCCTGTCCCCCATCATTGTCGATCCCAAGGGCGATGACCGGAAGTTTGCCGAACTGGCGACCGAGCTTCTTCTGCGGGAAAAGGTGAATGTAATTTTCGGTTGCTGTCTTTCGTCCAGCCGAAAGGTCGTTCTGCCAGTTGTCGAGCGGTTCAACGGCGTACTCTTCTACCCCTCGGTCTACGAGGGCTTCGAATACTCTCCAAACGTGATCTATGGGGGAGCAGTCCCAAACCAGCTGGTTGTGCCGCTTTTGGAATACCTCTATACGCGTCATGGGCGCCGGATCGCCCTTGTCGGCTCCGACACGCTTTATGCGCGTGAAATCAACCGGATCGTCAAGGAGTTCTTGTTCGAAAGCACCGGCACCTGCGTCAACGAGCAGTACTTGCCCTTGTCCTCAAACCATGAAGATTTCGCTGTCGCGGTACGCAAACTTGCTGACCTGAAGCCGGACGCGATTCTCTCCACGGTTGTTGGGCAGCACAGCATCGCCTTGTATGAGGCTTATGCGTCGGCCTGCCCTCCGCCTAAGCGCGCGCCAATCGCGTCCCTGACTACGACCGAGGCGGAGCTCACAATGATGTCCCCAGCTGCAAGACTCGGGCACCTTGCCGTTTCTCCATATTTCAGCAGCATCGACACGCCGGGCAACGCCGAATTCACGGAGTTGTATCACCGCTTCCACAAGACGGGGTCACCCGGGGTTTACGCACAGGTCGCCTATGCCCTGGTCCACTTCTACACCAATGCCTTGCGAACGGCCGGACGCGGCGATACCGACAGCCTTCTGGCTGCGCTATCGGGCGCCGTATTCAACGCGCCAGGCGGCGATCTCAGCATCGACGCTGAAACTAACCACGTCTCAGTCCGTCCACTGATCGGAAAGGCAGATGCAGATGGTCAATATGCTGTCGTCTGGCGCTCGCCGATGGTGATCCGCGCTGATCCCTATCTCATAGCTTACGATCGCTCAGTCGGCGCGATGTCTGGATGAGCGGCGCAGGTCAGTCTTCAAGCACGGGTTTCATTCGCCGGTTACGCCGGACAAGGATGCTGATCCTTCATCCTGAGGATCAGGATCGCAAGGTCCTTTTTGACCAATTGCGCCGCATTGGCTGCCAGACCGAATGTCTGTGGCCGCCGCCAAACAAGCTGTCCGAGGACTACGACGTTGTCTTCTTCCTGCTCAGCGGTCTCGATGATGGCCATTCCGTTGCCTGGTTGGCCGAGGGCAGCGCTGCCGCCCACATCGCAATCATCGCTTATGAAACGCCTGACATTCTGGAAGAAATCAGTAGGCGGCATGTGCACGGTGTCTTGTCCAAGCCG
>JAIUNP010000011.1 GCA_020161975.1 Pseudomonadota bacterium | reverse complement strand
GAGCCCCTCGACGACCTCGCGCTGCAGCGAGGAGGCATCGGCAAGCGCCGGATAACAGATGGCGGGGCGAAGGTTCGCGAACAGGCCCAGATCCTTGCGCAGGCGCAGCAAGCCTGCTTCCGGGCGTGCCTCATAGGGCACATTCGCCCATTTCGGACCGCCGACCGCGCCAAACAGCACGGCGTCGGCTTCCTGCGCCATCTTCATAGCAGCGTCAGTGACCGCAACCTTGTGCGCGTCATAAGCCGAGCCGCCGACGAGATCGGTCTCGGTCTCGAACTTTGCGATGCCGGCCTTGTCGAGGAAGCCGAGCACTTTCTTCACTTCGGGCATCACTTCAGGGCCGATGCCGTCACCGGGGAGGAGCAGAAGATTGAAGGTCGCCATGTTTGTCGCCGTTTGGTTTTTAAGGAACTGGCGCTGTCCTAGATAAGGATGCTGCATCTGTCCATGCCCGCGGACATGACGACAATCAGAAAACCTGCTATTGCGCGGCCATGACCGCGACCCTGCCGCTTGAAAAAACCGCCGAATTCCAGGCACCCGATGCCCTGCGCGCTGCCGACAACAAGCCTTCGCTTGTCGGGCTGTCCCGGACGCGGCTCGCGAAGGAGCTTGCTGCCATCGGCGTTCCGGAAGCCGAAATGAAGATGCGCGTCGCGCAGCTCGTGCACTGGCTTTCGGTGCGTGGCGTGACGGATTTCGACGCGATGACGAATGTCGCCAAGACGCTCAGGGCGAAGCTCTCCGCGCATTTCAGCCTCGCCCGGCCCGAGATCGTCTCCGAGCAGGTCTCAAAGGACGGGACACGCAAGTGGCTGCTCCGGATGCCCTCCACCGGTCCGCTCGACAAGGGTGCGGAGATCGAATGCGTCTATATTCCGGAGCGGGATCGCGGGACGCTCTGCGTCTCCAGCCAGGTTGGTTGCACGCTCAACTGCACCTTCTGCCACACCGGCACGCAAAAGCTGGTGCGCAATCTCTCCGCTGCGGAGATCGCCGCGCAGGTGATCGTGGCGCGCGACCGGCTGAATGATTATCCGGGGCGGGCTCCACTCGAAGGCGCGTTCGTACCGACCGATGGTGGCCGTTTTGTCACCAACATCGTGTTCATGGGTATGGGCGAGCCGCTCTACAATCCGGCGAATGTGGCGGAAGCGATCGGAGTTTTGACCGATCCCGAAGGATTGCAGCTGTCGCGCCGCAAGATCACCGTTTCCACGTCGGGCGTGGTGCCGGAGATCGGGCCGCTCGGTTCTGCCACCAATGCGATGCTCGCCATCTCGCTGCATGCGACAAACGACCCGCTGCGCGACAAACTGGTGCCGCTCAACCGCAAATACCCGATCGCGGAACTCATGGACGCCTGCAGGGCCTATCCGGGGCTTTCCAACGCGCGGCGCATTACCTTCGAATATGTGATGCTGAAGGGCGTCAACGACAGTCCGGCTGAGGCGCGGGCACTGGTGCGCCTGCTCAAGGGCGTTCCGGCCAAGATCAACCTGATTCCGTTCAATGTCTGGCCGGGAGCGATCTACGAATGCTCGGATTGGGAGACCATTGAGCGCTTCAGCCAGATCGTCTTTGATGCGGGCTACTCCTCGCCAATCCGCACACCGCGCGGCCGCGACATTCTCGCCGCCTGCGGCCAGTTGAAAAGCGAGACGGAAAAATTGCGCGCCCGCGCCCGAATGATGCTGGAAGAGCAACTGGCGCTTGGCGCGGATTGAGCGCTCCGCCGTTCCTGCGTTTACTTGCCTTGGGTTGCGAGGATTTTCGCGGCGAAGAAGCCGAAGACGCCTGCGAAGGTGTAGTCAATGCCGCGCATGATCTTCGGATGGGCTTTCAGCGTCTCGATCAAGCGTTCGGCGCCGAGGATCATCAGAATGGCCAGCGGGATCGAGAACAGCACGAAATAGAGGCCGAGAAAGACCAGCTTTCCTTGCGCGTGCGGGTCGGTAACCTGAACGAACTGCGGCAGGAAGGTGATGAAGAACAGCACTATCTTGGGGTTGGTAAGATTGATGCCGATGCCGAGCAGAAAGATCTTTTTCAAATTGGGTTCGGTGCGCGCCTCGGCCTTCACGCTGAGCGCCGAGCCGTGGCGGATGGCATCAATGGCGAGCCAGACGAGATAAAGCGCACCAACGATTTTCAGCGCCGTAAAGGCCGTTGCCGAGGCGGCAATCAGCGCGGAGAGTCCGAGCGCTGCGGCCAGCGTGTGCACGAGGCAGCCCGTCAGCGCGCCCGCCATGGCGGCGATGCCGGCCCAGCGCCCGCCCGAGAGGGTTTTGGCGAGGAACAGGCTCATGTCGGGCCCGGGGGTCGCAAAGAGAATGAAGACCGCCACAGTATAGGGCAGCATGACAGAGGCGTCGGGGATGAAGGTCATGGAAAAATCCGGCAGGAGGCGATGCCCTGCTTAGCGGCAGAAGCCGGACCACGCCAGCCCCTTCAACCCCGCGGCACCTCAATGGCGCCCAGCATCGCGCCAGGCTGTTCCTCGGTGCCCCCCTGCACAAGGACCGCAAGCCCGATGGTCGGGCTGGCGGTCTGTCCTTCCGGCAGGGCGAGGCGCATCGCGGTCCTGCCCAGATCGCCAAGGCGTGTCAGCGTGCGGACGACATTGCCGTAGCGGATCGTTCGACCGGTGTTCTCGCCACGGTTGATGGTGACCGTGTGCTCACGCTCGAAGGCCGCAAGCATAATCGTCGCATGATCAACAGCGTGGTCGGTGAGGCCAGGAATCTCGACCTGCCAGCCGGCCTGGGTGCGGGTCAGCGTTGGCCGAAGGAACAGGACGTTTGTGTGGGCAAGGCTGTCCTTCCGGGCCTCCTCAATCGCCTTGGCATCAGAGCCAACGGCATGGGCGACGCCGTTGATCACGGCCTGCGGCGTGTAGATGCGGCGGTCGCCGCGCGCGAGCGCATAGGCCTTCTGGCGCTTTGAAAAAACGGTCTTGGCCAGGGTGTCCTTCCAGCCAAGGTGATCCCAGATCGTGACGGGCAGCGACAGGGCGAGCAATCCCGGCTCGCGGGACAGGGACAGGAAGAGCAGGTCCGCCGGCGGGCAGGATGAGCAGCCCTGGCTGGTGAACAGCTCAAGCACCCCGTTCAGGGGTGGTGTCGGCGCGGCCTGCGCGGGTGCCGACAGCGCCAGCCCGGTGGCTGCGCCCAGAAAACACCGGCGATCAAGCGTCATGCTGAACTCCGCACTCTCCATCCAAAGCATAGCGTTTCATACAAGATTGCGCTTTCCCGATGCCAGTCACAAGCCGGTGTAGTGCATGTGCACAAAAAATAGGCCCGCCGAAGCGGGCCTATCCGGGATGCGGTGGGCGCTGAGCGATCAGGCCGCGAGGCCGCGCAGCACATAGTGCAGGATGCCGGCGTTGCGGAAGTACTCGATCTCTTCAGCCGTATCGATGCGGCAGATGATCGGCACCTTCTTCACCGAACCGTCTGCCGAGGTGATGACCGCAGTCATCTTCTGGCGCGGCTTGATGTCACCGACACCTTCGATGGTCACGGTCTCGTCGCCCTTGAGGCCGAGAGACTGCCAGCTCGTGCCTTCCTCCAGCACGAAGGGAATGACGCCCATGCCGACCAGATTCGAACGGTGGATGCGCTCGAAGCTCTGGGCGATCACGGCTTTCACACCGAGCAGATTGGTGCCCTTGGCGGCCCAGTCACGCGAGGAACCGTTGCCGTATTCAATGCCGGCGAAGATCACCAGCGGCACGTTGGCGGCCTGATACTTCATCGAGGCGTCGTAGATCGACATCTCCTCCTTCGAGGGATAGTGGATCGTGTAGCCGCCCTCGCGACCGTTCGGGCCCATCATGAAGTTACGCAGGCGGATGTTGGCGAAGGTGCCACGCATCATCACTTCATGGTTTCCGCGACGCGTGCCGTACTGGTTGAAGTCAGCAACCGCGACGTTGTGGTCGGTCAGATACTTGCCGGCCGGGGAGGCTGCCTTGATCGAACCGGCCGGGGAGATGTGGTCGGTGGTGATCTTGTCGCCGAGCAGGCCGAGGATGTGCGCGCCCTTGATATCCGAGACAGCGCCCGGCTTCTTCGCGATGCCCTTGAAGTAGGGCGGATTCTGCACATAGGTCGACTTGTCGTCCCAGGCATAGGTCTGGCCTTCCGGCGCCTTGACCTTGGCCCAGTTGGCATCGCCCTTGAACACGTCAGCGTATTTTTCCTTAAAGATCTTCTTGGTCACGAACTTGGCAATATAGTCCTGAACTTCCTTCGAGGACGGCCAGATGTCCTTGAGATAGACAGGCTTGCCCTTCTTGTCGGTGCCGATCGGGTCCTTGGTCAGATCCGTGGCGACCGTGCCGGCCAGCGCATAGGCGACAACCAGCGGCGGCGAGGCAAGGTAGTTTGCCTGCACATCCGGCGAGACGCGGCCCTCGAAGTTGCGGTTACCCGAGAGCACGCCCGCAGCGATAAGGCCCGAGTCGTTGATCGCCTTCGAGATTTCCGCCGGCAGCGGACCGGAGTTGCCGATGCAGGTGGTGCAGCCGAAGCCGACGAGGTTGAAGCCGATCTTGTCGAGGTCTTTCTGGAGGCCCGAGTTCGCGAGGTATTCAGCCACCACCTGCGAGCCCGGTGCCAGCGAGGTCTTGACCCAGGGCTTCTGCTTCAGTCCACGCGCGATGGCATTGCGCGCAAGCAGGCCGGCGGCGATGAGCACGGAGGGGTTCGAGGTGTTGGTGCAGGACGTGATGGCCGCAATGGTCACATCGCCATGTCCGAGATCGAAGTCCTTGCCCTCGACCTTGACGCGGCGGTCGATCTCGGCGCCCTTCTTGTAGTCGTTCTGCATCGCGGCGGCAAAGCCGGCAGCGACATCTTCCAGCGCAACGCGACCTTCGGGACGCTTCGGACCGGCCATCGAGGGAACGACCGTGCCCAGATCAAGCTCCAGCGTGTCGGTGAAGACCGGATCCGGCGAGGCCTTGGTGCGGAGCATCCCCTGCGCCTTGGCGTAGGCTTCCACCAGATCCACGCGCGCCTTCTTGCGGTTGGTCATGGTGAGGTAGGCCAGCGTCTCGCTGTCGATCGGGAAGAAGCCGCAGGTCGCGCCGTATTCCGGGCCCATGTTGGCGATGGTGCAGCGGTCAGCGACCGGCATGGCGTTGAGGCCGGGGCCGTAGAACTCGACGAATTTGTTGACCACGCCCTTCTTGCGCAGCATCTGCACGACGGTCAGCACCAGGTCGGTGGCGGTGACGCCTTCCTTGAGCTTGCCCGTCAGCTTGAAGCCGATAACTTCCGGCAGCAGCATTGATTGCGGCTGGCCGAGCATCGCGGCCTCGGCCTCGATGCCGCCGACGCCCCAGCCCAGAACGGCGAGGCTATTGACCATGGTGGTGTGCGAATCAGTGCCGACCACGGTTTCGGGATAGGCAACCTCTACTGTCGTGGTCTTGCCGGCCTTCTTCACCTTTTCCTTCTTCGTCCAGACGGTCTGGGCCAGATACTCGACGTTCACCTGATGGCAGATACCGGTGCCGGGCGGAACGACGCGGAAGTTGTTGAAGGCGCCCTGGCCCCACTTGAGGAAGCGGTAGCGCTCGCCATTGCGCTGATATTCGAGATCGACGTTCTGCTTGAAGGCCTTGGCGGTGCCGAATTCATCGACGATGACCGAGTGATCGATGACGAGATCGACCGGGATCAGCGGATTGATCTTGCGCGGATCGCCGCCGAGCGCCTTCATGCCGTCGCGCATGGCCGCAAGGTCGACCACCGCCGGAACGCCGGTGAAATCCTGCATCAGCACGCGGGCCGGGCGGAAGCCGATTTCCTTGCCGGCCTTGCCCTTGTCGTTCAGCCAGGCGGCCACTGCCTCGATGTCGGCCTTGGTGACGGTGGTGCCGTCCTCGGAGCGCAGCAGGTTTTCCAGCAGCACCTTCATCGAGAAGGGCAGGGCAGAAATGCCCTCAAGGCCGTTCTTCTCGGCGGCCTTCAGCGAATAATACACGTAGGATTTGGTGCCGACCTTGAGGGTCTTGCGGGATTTGAAGCTGTCAATCGAGCTCATCGCGTAACGTTCCTGGGGTCCATCGTTCCGGTCGGGGGCGGTGTCGGTTCATGCCGCGAAACATCCACCCCTTGTTGATGCGCCGCCCGGGAGTGCCCGGCGTCGTGAGTTCACGCGGCGTTTGACGTGTTGGCTATAGAACATTTCCAGATTGCGCGCTACACGCACGAAAGTCGATCATGGAGGGGATTTTGATCTTACCCGCCGCAACGCTGACTGCCACAGATCTCAGCTGCCGGCGCGGCAGCCGTGTTCTGTTTGCCGGTCTCGGTGTTTCGCTGGCGCCGGGCGAGATCGTGACGCTCACCGGCCCGAACGGTGCGGGGAAATCGACGCTGATGCGGATGCTGGCCGGCCTGTTGCCGCTCGAAGGCGGGGCCATCACCGTGACAGGCGCCGGACCGGACGGGGAGGCGCGGGCACTCATCCATTACCACGGGCATCGGGAGTCCTTGCGCGAGGCGCTGACGGCGGCGGAAAACCTTGCCTTTGCTGCAACCCTGCTTGGTGGCCGCAGCGACGCGGTGCGCCCGGCGCTGGAGCGGCTCGGCGCCGGACGGCTTGCCGATCTGCCGGTTCGGGTTCTCTCCGCCGGGCAGAGGCGCCGCGTGGCGCTGGCCCGTCTGCTGGCCGCTCCGCGCCCGGTCTGGCTGCTCGATGAGCCGCTGGCCGCGCTTGATGTCGCAGGGCAGGGGCTGGTTGCCGGGCTCGTGCGCGAGCACGCCGCAGCGGGCGGTTCGGTTCTGGTGGCGACCCATCAGCCGCTTGATGTCACCGGCCGGATGCTTGCCCTTGGAGGGATGGCATGATCGCGGTTCTTCGTGCCGTCATGACCCGGGAAATCCGCCTCGCCGCGCGCATTGGTGCGGGCGCCGAACTCGGGCTTGTCTTTTTCCTGATCCTGATCTCGGTGACGCCCTTCGCGCTCGGGCCGGACCAAAAGCTGCTGTCGCGGCTCGCGCCGGCGCTGCTCTGGATTGCGGCGTTGCTGGCCACGCTGCTCGGCCTCGACCGGTTGTTGCAGGCCGATGAGGATGACGGCGTTGTCGATGGATTGATGCTGAGCGAGACACCGCTTGAGCTGATTCTTTTTGCAAAGGCGCTGGCGCACTGGCTGGTGACCGGCCTGCCGTTGGCACTGATTGCGCCGGTGCTGGGGCTGATGCTGGCCATTCCGCCCGCCGCGATGCTGCCGCTGTCGTTGTCCTTGCTGGTCGGTACGCCCGCGCTCACTCTGGTCGGGCTCGTCGGTGCCGCCGTGACCGTGACGCTTCGCCGGGGCGGGCTCTTGCTATCGGTCCTCGTGTTGCCGCTGACGGTGCCGACACTGATCTTCGGCGTCGCGGTGGTGCGGGAAGCCTCCGAGGGGCGGGCGTTCACAACGCCCTTCCTGCTTTTGACCGGGGTCAGCCTCATTGCGCTGGTCGTCTCACCGGTCGCGGCGGCGGCGGCGTTGCGCATGACGCGCGGGTGAGGAATTGACGCCGATCAACGCCGCAGAATTGCGAACTTGCCGGAAACCCGATACATCCAGCCGCCGATGACCGCTTCGCCCCCGCCCCTGACCGGTTTCTGGTCCCTCGCCAATCCCGGCCGGTTTCTCCGGCTGGCCGATACGTTGCTGCCCTGGATGGCGGCGATCACGGCGGGACTGTTCGGATACGGGCTCTACAAGGGGCTGTTCGTCGCTCCGGCGGATTACCAGCAGGGCGAGAGCATGCGGATCATGTATATCCATGTTCCGTCCGCCTGGATGGCCATGGGCGTTTATTCGATGATGACGATTTCCGCGCTGGGCACGCTCGTCTGGCGGCATCCGCTCGCCGATGTGGCGCAGAAATGTGCCGCGCCGATCGGGGCTGGCTTTACCGTGCTTTGCCTCATCACGGGTTCGCTCTGGGGCAAGCCGACCTGGGGCACCTGGTGGGAGTGGGACGCGCGGATGACCTCGGTGCTTGTCCTCCTGCTGATCTATCTGGGCATCATCGCGCTCTGGCGGGCCATCGACGAGCCGGGCCGGGCGGGGAGAGCGGTTGCGATCATGACACTGGTCGGGGCCGTGAACCTGCCGATCATCAAGTTTTCCGTTGACTGGTGGAACACGCTGCACCAGCCGGCCTCGGTGTTTCGCAGCGGCGGGCCGACGATCCATCCCGCCATGCTGGAGCCGCTCCTCGTCATGGGGCTGGCGTTCGGCTTTCTGTTCGGCTGCCTGCTGATGATACGGATGCAGGGTGAGATCCTGAACCGGCGGGCCGAGCGGCTGGAAATGGCCCGTGCCGCGGAGGTGGCGTGATGCCTGATTTCGGACCGCAATCAGGCTATATCCTCGCATCCTACGGTGTGGCGATGCTCATTCTGAGCGCCATGATCGTTCTTGCGCTCACCAAACGCGCGGCTGCGCGGCGGCGGCTCGCCCGGATCGAGGTGGAGGGTGGACAGCATGGCCGCTGATCCTGCACCGCCGGCCCGGAGCCGGCTCGGCCTTTATCTCCCGCTGATCCTGTTCGGTGCGCTGGCGCTGCTGTTCCTGTTTCGCCTGTTCACCGGTGATCCGCAGCGGTTGCCGTCGGCACTGGTGGGCAAGGCTGCGCCGGCGACCGAGCTGCCCGCCCTGCCGGGGTTGATGCGGGGCGGTGTGGCGGTGCCGGGCTTCCGCATCGGCGGAGGGGACGGCGGGCAGGTGACTGTGCTCAACGTCTTTGCCTCCTGGTGCGTACCCTGTCGGGAAGAGCATCCGGTGCTGATGGACCTTGCGGGGGCGTTGAAGGGAAAGCCGGTGCGCCTCGTCGGCCTCAACTACAAGGACAAGCCCGAGGCGGCGCTTAAATTTCTTGCTGACCTCGGCAATCCGTACAGCGCGGTCGGCGTCGATGCGGGTGGCCGGGCCGGCATCGATTGGGGCGTCTATGGCGTGCCGGAAACCTTTGTGATCAGCGCTGCCGGCACCGTCGTTGACAAGCATGTCGGGCCGCTGAACCCGGAAAAAATCAAAACGTTCCTGATGCCAGCAATCGAGAAAGCGCTGCGGTTACCATAGGGGGGCTTGGGGTTTCAGGAATTCTTTGTCGGCCCATCCTTCGGACCATGCTTCATGAGAAGCGGCGTTTGGGCGAGTGCAAAGGCCATGGTGATCGGCATCACGCCCCAGACCTTGAAGGCGACCCAGAAATCCGTTGTCTGCGTGCGCCAGACGATCTCGTTCAGCGCGGCCAGAACGAAGAAGAACAGGCCCCAGCGGAAGGTGAGCTTCCGCCAACCTTCCGCATCG
The DNA here is from genome assembly GCA_020161975.1 of Pseudomonadota bacterium. Lineage (GTDB taxonomy): Bacteria > Pseudomonadota > Alphaproteobacteria > Rhizobiales > Beijerinckiaceae > JAIUNP01. The sequence continues at coordinate 15,761 of JAIUNP010000011.1, read as the reverse complement.
AGTTCAAACACGCTGTCGAGCGCGTAGGGCAACAGTGGCTTGCCAAAGGCGAGGCCGCCGAGAAGCAGCGCGCCGAACAGGGTATTCACGATGGTCGGCTTCAGTTTGATGAAGGTGTCATCCTGAAAAAACAGCGTGAGGCCGCCAAACACAAAAACGACGACGCCCGAAACAAGCGGCATGACCGGCAAGCGCCCGGTGAGCATTTTCGTCAGCACGAGCGAGACGAGCATGGCCACCATGAACACGGCAGTGGCGACAAGGATGCCGCCCTGTCCCGAATTGACGAGGCCTTCGCCCAGCACCTTGCCCACGAGAGGACGGAACAGGTCCGGTTTCGAATTGGCAAGGAAGAACAGGACCAGGGGGCCCATCTCCAGTGCCAGCTTCAGCAACGGATTTTCGGCCCGGACGGGTGCATTATCGGTCACGGGGGGTCACTCCAGCCCGGCAATGGCGCGGGCGAAATCGCGGGCGGTGAAGGGTTCGAGGTCGTCGATGCTCTCGCCGACACCGATGAAATGCACCGGCAGGCGGTGCTTGTCGGCGATGGCGGCGAGGATGCCGCCACGGGCGGTGCCGTCGAGCTTGGTCATCACAAGGCCGGTGACGCCGGCGACTTTACCGAAGATCTCAACCTGCGACAGGGCATTCTGGCCGACGGTCGCATCGAGGACGAGCAGGACTGCATGGGGGGCGTCGGCATCGACCTTCTTGATGACGCGGACCATCTTTTCAAGTTCGTCCATCAGTCCGGCCTTGTTCTGAAGCCGTCCGGCAGTGTCAATCAGAAGAACGTCGGTACCGGCCTCCTGCGCGGATCTGATGGCATCGAAGGCAAGGCCGGAGGAATCGGCGCCCTGCGCTCGGGCAATCACCGGCAGGTTATTGCGGGCGCCCCAGACCTTCAGCTGTTCGATGGCGGCGGCGCGGAAGGTGTCGCCCGCTGCGAGCATCACGGACCGGCCCTCGGCCTTGTATTTTGCGGCGAGCTTGCCGATCGTCGTCGTCTTGCCCGAGCCGTTGACGCCAACCATCATCACGACGAAGGGCTTCTTCGCCGGGTCGATCACCAGCGGGTGGGCGATGGGGGCGAGAATTTTCTCCACCTCATCGGCAAGGACGGCTTTCACCTCTTCAGGTGCAATTTCCTTTTCGAAGCGGCCCTTGCCGATGGCGGCCGCGATGCGCGCGGAGACATCGACCCCAAGATCGGCCTGGATCAACACATCTTCGAGGTCTTCCAGCGTACCGGCGTCGAGCTTGCGTTTGGTGAAGAGGTCGTTGATGCGGGTCGAAAGCTGGCTCGACGTGCGCGACAGGCCCGCTTTCAGGCGCTGCCACCACTTGACCTTCGGCTCTGCGGCGTTGGGCGGCGGAACAGGCGCGGGCGGGGCCGCCACGGGTGATCTGACGATAACCGGTTCAGCGACGAGGGGTTCCGGCGAAGCCACGGGCGCCGGCACCGCATCGGTCTGGACGGGCGGCGGTGGGGCCACATCCTTGTTCCGGTTGAACAGGCGCTTGAAAAAGCCGGGTTTCTCGGTGCTGTCGCTCATGGCTCGCGCAATACTCCGATCAGGCCGTTCCAACAAGGCTTGTCGGATCGCCGATGAGCGCTGCTCCGTCATGCCGGCTGGCGATGACGCTCAGAAAGGTGCCGGCGGGCGTATCGGTTGGCAGGCGCACGGGTGTGAAGTCCCGTGTGCGGCCCATGCCGCCGTTCTCGGCCAGAACCTCCAGACATCGGCCCACCTGCCGGTCGAGATGGGCGGCCAGCATCGCATGGCCCTTCGCACGCAGCCGCGCGGCGCGATCGCGGATCACGGGGCCGGCCACGAGCGGCATCCGGGCCGCCGGGGTGCCGGGCCGGGGTGAGAACGGGAAGACGTGGAGATGGGTGATCCCACACGCCGCCACAAGGTCGAGCGAACGGGCGAACATTGCATCCGTCTCGGTGGGAAAGCCAGCGATGATGTCGGCGCCAAAGACGACGTCCGGCCTGAGACGCCGCGCCTCCGCGCAGAAAGCCACGGCATCGGCGTGGGAATGACGGCGCTTCATGCGCTTTAGAATGAGATCGTCGCCGGCCTGAAGTGACAGGTGCAGATGCGGCATCAGCCGTTCCTCTTCGGCGAGCGCGACGAGGAGGTCGGGGTCGGCCTCGATCGAATCGATGGAGGAGAGACGCAGGCGTTTCAGGTCTGGCACCGCGCTCAGAATCGCACGCAGCAGCGTTCCGAGCCGGGGCGTTCCGGGCAGGTCGGTGCCCCAGGAGGTGAGATCGACCCCGGTGAGCACGATATCGGCATGACCGCCGGCGACCAGGGTGCGTGTTGCGGCAATGACCTCGTTTTCGGGCACGGAGCGGGCCCGGCCACGGCCGAAGGGGATAATGCAGAAGGTGCAGCGATGGTCACAGCCGGTCTGTACCTGCAAAAAGCCGCGCGTATGGCCAGCTCCTGTCTCGGCAAGGGCCTTTGGCGGCGCCTGTTCCGTCATGATCTGCCCGGCGGATGCGCCGGGCGCCGCAAGGTCGCGCCATGTGCTCAAACGCGTCTTGGCGGCGTTGCCGATGATGCGGGCCACTTCCGGCATGGTGGAAAACCGGGCCTGCTCGGTTTCCGCCGCGCAGCCGGTAACAACGATTTCGGCTTCCGGCCGTTCCCGTTTCAGACGGCGGATGGCCTGCCGGCCCTGTCGCACGGCCTCCGAAGTGACGGCACAGGTATTCACGACTACAAGATCGCTTCGCCCGGCAGCGTGGGCCGCCTGGCGGATCGCTTCGGATTCGACAAGGTTGAGCCGGCAGCCGAAGGTCAGAACATCGACCGGTTGGGGATGATCAGCCATGGGTGTCGGATGGGTCGAGCAAGGTGGGCGAGAGCGTGCCGCTGAAGGCCGTTGCGGTGCCGCCGGACATCAGGACGTGGTCATCTGCTGCGCGCCATTCGATGGTCAGGTCTCCACCGGGCAGTGAGACGCGAACCGTGCGCCCAGTCAATCCGGCCCGGTGGCTCGCCACTGCTGCTGCGCAGGCGCCCGAGCCGCACGCCAGCGTCAGGCCGGCGCCACGTTCCCAGACGCGTTGGATGAGGTGATCCGGCCCGGCCAGTGAAACGAGGGAGATATTGGCCCGTTCGGGGAAGATGGGGTTTGTTTCCAGCAGCGGCCCGACGCGCTCCAGCGCGTGCGCGTTCACGTCCTGAACGAAGAAGATCGCGTGCGGGTTGCCCATATTGACGGCGCTGAAGGTTGCCGGAAGGCCGGCATTCAGCGCCGTGGTATCGAGGGGAACGAGGCGGGTATCGACGGACACACCAGCAAGGGGAATGGCGGCGGCCTCAAGACGCGGCGCCCCCATGTCCACCGTGATTCCCGCCGGCGAGCGGGTGGCGACAAGCAGCCCGGCACCGGTTTCGATCAGCGCGCGCTCCCGGCCCGTCTCGTCGAGCAGGCGCTGGCCGACGCAGCGCGTCGCATTGCCGCAGGCCATAACCTCCGAACTGTCGGGGTTGTAGATGCGCATGAAAGCATCCGCACGCTCGGACGGCGCAAGCACGATCAACTGGTCGCAGCCGACGCCAAAGCGCCGGTCGGCGATGCGGCGCGTTTGGCCATTGGTCAGTTCCAACGGTCGGTGACGGGCATCGATCACCACAAAGTCGTTGCCGAGACCGTTCATTTTAACGAAGTCGATCATTTTTTCGCTGCACCCGGGCCTACAAGCCGCCAAATTCCGGTTCAGGACTTGCAAAGTTCATATAATGCAGTTCAAGGCTAGTCCAAATGAAGATCGGGGGCCTTTTTTCAGGCGATCGGAACGACCGGATGCGACGTGTTGCGGTGTTGGCATGGATCGGCATGTGCGGCGCGGTGGCGGCGGGCAGCGGCGTCTTCGTCAGGCCCGTCACGCTTCCCGCGATGCCGCTCGGGGTCGTGTCGCTAGGGGGCGGGCGGGTCGTGAACCTGTCCGTATCCGCCGGCGCAGGAGCCTTCCATGCACCAGGCGATCCTTCAGGGCGCATCTGGACCATTACGGACCGGGGCCCGGCTATCGACTGCAATGATGAGCGTGAGGTCATTGGTGCGGATGACCGGCAGATCTGCGCAACGGGTCGACGGGGCAAGATCTATCTTTTGCCGACCTTTGTGCCTTCCATCTACGGGCTGGAACTTGGTGGCGACAAGACCGCGAGACTGACGACAACGCTGCCGCTCAAGGGAAGCTCGGGCCGGCCGCTGACGGGGATCGTCAATCCCGGGCCTGCATCCCGGTCCGAGGTTGCCTATGACCCGGACGGGCAGGAGGTGGCGGCCGACCCTTCCGGCATTGCGCCCGGTGGTCTCGTGCGCCTCTCGGACGGCAGTTTCTTTGTCGCCGACGCTTTCGGTCCCTCGGTGCTGGAAGTCGCTCCGGATGGGACAGTGCGCCGGCGGATCGTGCCGCAGTCCATGGGCGAGGAGTTGCGGCAGGCGGACTATCCTGTCGAGCCGTCGTTGCCGGCTATCCTGTCGTTGCGCCAGACGGGGCGCGGCTTTGAGGGCATTGCCGTCTCGGCAGATGAGAAAACCCTGTTCGTCGCCATGCAGAGCCCGCTTGTGAACCCGACCCTGGCTGAATACCGGACGTCGCCGTTCGTCCGCCTCTATGGGATCGACCGTCAATCGGGACAGGTCACGCATCGCTATCTCTACCCGCTCGACGCGCCCGACGCCTTCCAGGGTGAGCACGGCATCACCACGCGCCCGCCGCGGCAGAGCGATGTACGGCTGATGGAGGTCGTGATGCTCGAAAACGGCACGCTGCTCTGTCTCGAACGGCTCAAGAACCTCTCGCGGATCTACCGCGTTTCCCTGGCTGACGCGGTGGAGTATCCGAAAGCGCTCGACGACCCTGCGGTTCAACCGGCCCTGGAGAAAGGCGTTGCGGAGCTGAGCGGGGTTGTTCCGCTGCGCAAAACGCTTCTGTTCGAATCCGATCCCTCACGTGGTCCGGTCGGTCGGCTGACCGGGATGGCCGTTCTGTCTGACCGGGAGATTGTGGTGGTCGGCAACAATGATTTCGGCATTGACGGATCGCGGACCCAGATGTTCCGCTTGACGTTCCCCGCCTCCATCCTCAACTGACGCTGGGGCGTCGATCATCGGCTGGCGTGATTCGGATCGCCGGTCGATCAGGTGAGGAACCCGCGTCATGGCGCGCAATGGCTTGGCTTTTGGTCTTCTGATGATCCTGGCGCTGTCTGCCGGCGCCGGAGCGCAACAACCGGCGACCCCTGCCGCCCCGCCGCAGGCTCCGCCCGCAGCACAGGCTCCTGCCGAGCCGGATATGAACAAGCCTTCGGCGGATGCGTCCGGCGCGGTCGAGACGCGTCTCGGCGCGCGGCCAATGCTGATCCTCAAGGGGCAGACGACCTGGGATGAAGGCTATGAGACGCTGATGAATGCATTCAAGGCCCTGCGCGCGGAAGCGGCCCGGCTGGGTCTGAAACCGAGCGGCAAACCGCAGGCGATGTTCACTGAAACGACCGATCAGAATTTTCGCTACGAGGCGATGCTGGGGCTCGAACAGACGCCGGACGCCAGCCTGAAGCCGCAGGGCGGCATGGTCTTCGGCACTTCTCCCGAGGGGCGCGCCTTTGTCTTCCGGCATGTCGGAGCCTATGACGATATCGAGAGCGTTTACGAGGCGATCACGGCCTGGCTTGATGAGAAGGGACTTCAGGCCAAGGGCTCGTTCGTCGAGGAATACCTCAACGAGCCGCAGGGTTCAGACGACGCCCTGCTCGAACTCAATATCTACGTCTTCGTGCAATAGGCTGACGCGCAGCGTTTCCAGCCGGACAGACGCCCAGTTTTTCTTTGACTTTGCGCGGCGTTCTGCCTAATGAGCGCTGCTTCCAATGGCAGATGGCCCGTTCAGGGGCCTGATCCGCCGCCCGGCCCTTGAGGCTGGAGGTTCCCGTCCGACAGCGCGTTGCGCCCTCGGGCGCGTTTCCGTTTGGAAGGTCATTGTCCGTGTCGCGGACAGAAGGAGTGGTGCATGTTCGACGGATTGTCCGGGCGTCTGGCCGGCATATTCGACAAGCTGAAGGGCCGTGGCGCGCTGTCGGAAGCCGATGTCGGCGAAGCGCTGCGCGAGGTTCGGCGTGCGCTGCTCGAGGCGGATGTCGCGCTTGATGTCGTCCGCTCGTTCACCGACAAGGTTCGCACCCGCGCCATTGGCGCCGAGGTCGTCAAGTCGGTCACGCCTGGCCAGATGGTCGTCAAGATCGTCCATGACACGCTGGTGGAGACGCTGGGTTCGGATGCCGATCCGATCAATCTCGATGCGGTGCCGCCGGTGCCGATCCTGATGGTCGGCCTGCAGGGCTCGGGCAAGACCACTTCGACCGCCAAGATCGCCCGCCGCCTGACCGACCGGATGAAGAAGAAGGTCCTGATGGCCTCGCTCGACACCCGGCGCCCGGCGGCAATGGAGCAACTGGCCATTCTCGGCAAGCAGGTGGGCGTGGAAACGCTCACCATCGTTGCGGGCCAGAGTGCGGTGCAGATCGCCCGCCGTGCCGTCGAGGCGGCGCGCCTTGGCGGTTACGATGTCGTGATGCTCGATACCGCCGGTCGGACGACGGTGGACGAGGCGCTGATGGCCGAGGTGGCCGAAGTGAAGGCCGCGACCGGTCCGCATGAGGTTCTGCTCGTTGCCGATGCGCTGACCGGTCAGGATGCGGTGAACACGGCCAAGGCCTTCGAGGGGCGCGTTGGCCTCACCGGCATCGTGTTGACCCGCGTCGATGGTGACGGGCGCGGCGGTGCTGCCCTGTCGATGCGCGCGATCACCGGCAAGCCGATCAAGCTGATCGGTACCGGCGAAAAGACCGATGCGCTGGAGGATTTTCATCCGGGCCGTATTGCCAACCGCATTCTGGGCATGGGCGACATCGTTTCGCTGGTCGAGAAGGCCGCCGAAACGATTGATCAGGAGCAGGCCAAACGCATCGCGGACAAGATGCGCAAGGGCAAGTTCGATCTCGATGACCTGCGCGCGCAGTTGCAGCAGATGGCCAAGCTCGGCGGCATGGGCGGGCTGATGGGCATGTTGCCGGGGGTCGCCAAGTTCAAGGACCAGATCCAGCAGGCGAACCTCGACGAGACGGTGTTCAAGCGCATGGTGGCGATCATCAATTCGATGACGCCGCAGGAGCGCGCCAATCCCGATATGCTCAAGCACAGCCGCAAGAAGCGCATCGCCGCGGGGTCGGGCACGGACGCTGCCGAAATCAACAAGCTCCTCAAGATGCATCGCGGCATGGCCGATATGATGAAGCAGATGGGTGGAGCGAAGCGAGGGCCGATGGCCGGCCTTGCCAACATGTTCGGCCTCGGCAAGGGCATGCCGCAGCCCTCGCCGGAAGAGATCGCTGCGCTTCAGCAGCAGATGGCGGGCGGGAAACTGCCCGAGATGCCAGCGGAGTTGACCAAGGGAATTCCCGCCGTGCCGCCTGGCTTTCCGGGGCTCGGCAAGCCGGGTCTGCCCGGCCTTGGCACCAAACTGCCGGGGCTTGGCGGTTTCAACCCGTTCGGGGGGAAGAAGAAGTGAGTACTTTATGGGGCGTTAACGCTTCTGTCGATCTAGGAAATGCATTAGTTGGGCTTGGTGGTTTTGCGCTGGCTGTTGCTACTTGGCGCGCCACTAGTAGTTCAAATAGATCATTTGAGGCAGGATTAAAGCTTCAAGCAAATCAAAAACTTGCTGAATTTCGCGTCGAGTGGGCTGAAATACTCCGATCGGATGTCGCGAAATTTATGGCTATGATTTATGTTAAGCCAGAACATATGAAATCAAACGATGATTTCTTTCTGAGGCTTGCTGAAGCAAAGCACCGAATAATACTTCGATTGCAGTCTGATAAACATAAGTTTATGATTATAGCACTTAATGAAGCTCTAAGAGTAGCTAGGAATGGTAGTGATGATGAACTTCATCATCGTATAAATGTACTGCATCAGGAATCAGAGAAACTACTTGAGGAAGCTTGGTCAAAGGCAAGCGATCCTCTTCAAATTTAGCAAACCGCGAAAACCAGGAGTAACCCAATGTCCGTGAAGATCCGCCTCTCGCGTGGAGGCACCAAGAAGCGTCCGTACTATTACATCGTCATCGCCCAGTCGACGGCGCCGCGTGATGGCCGCTTCATCGATGAAGTTGGCAGCTACAACCCGCTGCTGCCGAAGGATTCGGCCGAGCGCGTGAAGCTCGATGTCGAGAAGGTCAAGGCCTGGCTCGCCAAGGGCGCCCAGCCGACCGACCGCGTTGCCCGGTTCCTTGATGCCGCCGGCCTTGCCAAGCGCACGCCGTCGAACAATCCCGAGAAGGCCAAGCCCGGCAAGAAGATGGCCGACCGTGCCGCCGCCAAGGCCAAGAAGGCCGAAGAGGCTGCTGCTCCGGCAGCCGAGTAAGCGCGCTCCTCCCCCTTCTGCGGGAAGGGACCCTTCGACGGCAGAGGGCGGGTGAGGGGTCTCCTCACCCTGCCCTCAGGCCTTGGGCTTCCCTCTCCCGCATGGGGAGAGGTGATTGGAGATGTCGTGAGCAAGGCACCAGACAATCTTGTCCTGATGGGCATTTTCGGGGCCGCCGTCGGCCTCAAGGGTGAGGTGCGCCTCAAGTCCTATACCGCAGAGCCTGTCGATATCGCCGAATATTCGCCGCTTCTTTCGCGGGACGGGCGCAACTTCACGATCACGTCGGTGCGTGAGGCCAATGAGGTCGTCGTCGTGCGCGTCGCGGGGGTCTCTGACCGGACGGCGGCAGAAAAGCTGACCAATCTCGAACTGTTCGTTCCCCGCGCTCGCCTCGGTGACACGGAGGATGAGGATGAGTTCTTTCATGCCGATCTGATCGGCCTTCGGGCCGAGACAGGGGCAGGCGCGGTGCTGGGCACCGTTGCCGCGCTTTACGATTTCGGGGCCGGCGACATGGTGGAAATCCGGCCGCCACGGGGAAAGCCTCTGGTCTATCCGTTCACGAAAGCGGTGGTGCCGGTGGTGGATATCGCCGGGGGCCGGATCATTGTCGTGCCGCCCAACGAAATCGAGGGCGACGCGGGATGACCTTCCGCGCCACCATCCTGACGCTCTATCCGGAGATGTTTCCCGGGCCGCTCGGCCTGTCACTGGCCGGCGAAGGCCTTGCCAATGGCCTCTGGTCGCTCGACGTGCGCAACATCCGCGATTTCGGCCACGGTCGGCACAGGACGGTGGATGACACGCCGGCGGGCGGTGGCCCCGGCATGGTGCTGCGGGCCGACGTGCTGGCCGCTGCTATCGACGCGGCAGACGGTACGCATGATGTGCCGCGGCTTCTGATGTCGCCCCGCGGCAGGCCGCTTACGCAAGCCATGGCGCGTGGTCTGGCCGCCGGTCCCGGAGCGCTCATCGTTTGTGGTCGTTTCGAGGGGGTGGATGAGCGGGTGATCGGCGCGCGCGGTCTCACCGAGGTCTCCATCGGCGACTACATTCTCTCCGGCGGGGAAATGGCGGCATTGACCCTGCTTGATGCCGTCGTCCGGCTCATTCCGGGGGTGATGGGCAAGCATCAGTCGGGTGATGAGGAGAGTTTCGAGAACGGACTGCTTGAATATCCGCATTATACCCGCCCGCGCGATTTCGAGGGGCAGGGCATTCCCGAGGTTCTGACCTCCGGTGATCATGGCAAGATCGCCGCCTGGCGCCGCGCGCAATCCCTCGCGCTGACCGGAGCGCGCCGACCTGATCTTCTGAAACCCCGATCGTAGATGGTCCTTGCGCGGGTTTATACTCGACAGGGCCGGAAAACCCCTGTATGGGGGCGCACCAAATTCACAACAGCGTCATCAAAGCGCTTGCCGGCAACGGCACAATGGATGGAGTAGACCGATGAACCTGATCGCCCAGATCGAACAGGAAGAAATCGCCCGCGTAACCGAGGGCAAGACAATTCCCGCCTTCCAGGCCGGCGATACGCTTCAGGTCAACGTGCGCGTGGTCGAAGGTGAGCGGACCCGTGTTCAGGCCTATGAGGGCGTCTGCATCGCCCGCAACGGCGGCGGCCTCAACGAGAGCTTCACCGTCCGCAAGATTTCCTATGGCGAGGGTGTGGAGCGTGTGTTCCCGATGTATTCGCCGTTGATCGAGTCGATCAAGGTGGTCCGCCGTGGTGCCGTTCGTCGCGCCAAGCTCTATTACCTGCGCGATCGTCGCGGAAAGTCTGCCCGCATTGCAGAGCGCGTGGAGAAGGCTGACAAGGCGTAAGCTGCCCTTCACGGCGAATTGAAGGTGAGAGCGCGGGTTTGTCCCGCGCTTTTCGTTTCTGGCGTGACGATTTCCCGATAGGCTTGCCGCATAGAGGAGGCCTTGATGCGTGAACAGAAACCCGTCCTGACTCAGGATGTCATCAATCTCTATGACCATTTCACCCATGGCGGCATGGACCGCCGGGTGTTTCTGGATCGGCTGACGCGGCTGGTGGGAGGAGCGGCGGCAGCGCAAGGCGCACTCGCGCTGCTGCAATCGAACTATGCGATGGCGCAGGTCGTGCCGGAGAACGATCCGCGTCTCATGATCAACACACTGACATATGCCGGGCCGAATGGCCCGATGAGCGGCTATCTCTGCCGGCTGAAAGGGGGCGCCAAACGCCCGGCGGTGTTGGTGATTCACGAGAACCGGGGGCTCAATCCGCATATCCGGGATGTAACGCGGCGCCTCGCGCTCGACGGTTTTCTGGCCTATGGCATCGACGCGCTGACACCGGAGGGCGGGACACCGGCCGACGAGGACAAGGCGCGCGACATGTTCGGCAAGATCGACATCAACAAGACGGGCGAGAATGTCGCGGCGGCGGTCGGTGTGCTGGCCAAACATGCCGAATCGACCGGCAAGGTCGGAGCGGTCGGATTCTGCTGGGGCGGGGGTATGGTCAATCAGGTGGCCTGGCGCGCGCCGGAACTCGCCGCCAGTGTGCCTTACTATGGCATCCAGCCGCCGCTCGACAAGGTGCCGCTGATCAAGGCGGCGATGCTGATTCACTATGCGGGCACGGACGAGCGCATCAACGCCGGAATTGAGGCCTATCGCAAGGCCCTGACGGATGCGGGCAAGACCTTCGAGATCTTCATCTACGAGGGGACCCAGCACGCCTTCAACAACGATACCGGGGCGGCACGTTACAACAAGGCGGCGGCGGATCTTGCCTGGGGCCGCACGCTTGCCCATTTCCGGAAATATCTCGGCGAGCCACCGAAGGGGGCATGAATCCCCTTTGGATCCGGCGTCCCGTCGTGACGCCGGGCGCGGTCTAGACGGTGACCTGCGAGCCCATTTCGACCACGCGCCCCGACGGGATGTGGAAGAAGTCCGTCGGCGAAAGCGATGTGCGCGACAGGAAGATAAACAGGTTGTCCTGCCACATCGGCATTCCGGAATTGGCAGACGGCTTGATGGAACGGCGCCCCAGGAAGAATGACGTCTGCATGATGTCAAAGTTCATGCCGCGTCGGCGGGCGACCGCGAGAATATGCGGAACGCGTGGGGTTTCCATATAGCCAAGCGTTGCGATGATCCGGCCGAAATCCTCGTTGAGTTCGTCGATCTGAAGCTGTTCGGATTCAGGCACACGCGGCACTTCCGCTGTCCTGATGGTCAGCATGATGTTGCGCTTGTGCAGTACCTTGTTGTGCTTGAGGTTGTGCAACAGGGCTGCTGGGGCGGTGTCCGGATCGGAGGTGAGGAAGACGGCGGCGCCCGGCACCCGCACGGGCTTGGATTTTTCCAGCATCCGCAACAGGTCAGCCAGCGGCAGGCTATCTTTGCGCGACTTGTCGTTGATGATCTTGGTGCCACGCACCCACGTCCAGATGATGGCAACGAGGATGGCGCCGAAGATCAGCGGCAGATAGGCGCCATCCGGAATTTTCAGGGCATTGGCGCCGAAAAAGGCAAGATCGATCAGCAGCAGCGGCACAACGACCAGGGTGACGACCGGAAGGCGCCAGTTCCATACGCGCCAGGCGACAATGAAGAACAGGCCGGTGTCTGCCAGCATGGCACCGGTGACCGCAATGCCATAGGCGTTGGCGAGCTTGGATGAGGTCTGGAAGGCAAGCACGAGGGCCAGGACGCCAATCAGCAGCATCCGGTTCACCTGCGGCAGGTAGATCTGGCCGAGCTGGGTTTCCGAGGTATGACGGATTTCAAGGCGCGGGAGGAGGCCAAGGCGCACGGCCTGCTGGGTCAGGGAGTAGGCGCCGGTGATGACCGCCTGGCTGGCGATAATGGTCGCCAGTGTCGCCAGGATGACCAGCGGAGCAAGGCCCCAGACACCCCAGCTCTGCGGGATCATCATGTAGAGCGGATCCTTGGCTGTCTCCGGATGGGCAAGAATCATCGCGCCCTGTCCGAGATAGCAGAGCGTGAGGCTGGGAAAGATGATGGCGAGCCAGGCGAGGCGGATCGGGAACTTTCCGAAGTGGCCCATATCCGCATAGAGCGCTTCCGCGCCGGTCACCGACAGGAAGACCGAACCCAGGACCAGCAGCCCCAGAATGCCGTGGCCGAACAGGAACTTGATGCTGTACCAGGGGTTGAAGGCGGCAAAGATCGAGAGATCATCGCCAATGTGCATCAGTCCGAGGCCGCCCAGCGTGAGGAACCACACCAGCATGATCGGCCCGAAGAAGGCCGCGACTTTGCCGGTGCCCCGGCTCTGGACCGCGAACAGTCCGATCAGGATGATGACGGAAATCCAGACGATGTAGGGATCGAACACCGGGGTGACGTATTTCAGACCCTCGACGGCAGACAGAACGGAAATCGCTGGGGTGATGATCGAATCCCCGTAAAACAGCGCAGCACCGACAATGCCGAGCAGGAAGGGTAGCGTCGCCTTGCGACCCATGGCCCGCTGGGCCAGGGCCATCAGCGTCAGCGTGCCGCCTTCGCCGCGGTTGTCGGCGCGCATGATGAAGGTGACGTATTTGACCGTGACGACGAGCGTCAGCGCCCAGATGAAGAGCGAGACGATGCCAAAGACCGTTTCGGGATCGATCGCAGAGCCATGGCTGGCATAGTGGTGCAGCGACTCTCGCATCGCATAGAGCGGCGAAGTGCCGATATCGCCATAGACGACACCGATCGAGCCGATGGTCAGCGCCGCAAGGCTCTCCTTGGCATGACCATGACCATTTTCTGCGCCATGATCGTGCTGGCCCTGTTCGCCATTGCCTGCCGCCACCGATGGGGTTGGGCTGGTGGGCGGCATCGCGTCTTGCGTGGTCATGCGGGTCATCCCGGTGTGGCGCGGCAGAGCAGCAGGGTGGACCTGCCGGGCGAAACGGGGCGGCTTATACACCGCTTCCCATCCAGCAAAAAGCCATAATCTGACTGCGGACCACAGCTTTCGGGCTGTAGACCCGCGCCAGCTTTTTCCTTCCAATCGCTGTGGATTCCTTCTAAAGACGGCGTTCCAGCAGTTCTTGATGGCGTGAGAGACATGGCAAACCCGCGCACCCTTTACGACAAGATTTTCGACGACCACGTGGTTGACCGGTCTCCGGATGGAACCTGTCTGCTCTATATTGATCGCCATCTCGTGCATGAGGTGACCTCGCCGCAGGCCTTCGAGGGGTTGCGCATGACGGGCCGCAAGGTCCGGCATCCTGAAAAGACCCTCGCGGTTGTTGATCACAATGTGCCCACCACGGACCGGTCCAAGGGCATTGACGAGCCGGAAAGCCGCATCCAGGTCGAGACAATTGCAAAAAATGCCGCAGAGTTCGGTGTCGAATACTATGACGAGCACGACAAGCGGCAGGGTATTGTCCACGCTGTCGGGCCGGAGCAGGGCTTCACCCTGCCCGGCACCACAATCGTCTGCGGCGACAGCCACACCTCGACCCATGGCGCTTTCGGGGCGCTGGCCCATGGCATCGGCACCTCCGAGGTCGAACATGTGCTTGCCACCCAGACCCTGATCCAGGGCAAGGCGAAGAACATGCTGGTGGAGGTGAACGGCACCCTCGCGCCCGGCGCGACAGCCAAGGACATCATTCTCGCCATCATCGGCGAGATCGGAACGGGCGGCGGCACCGGCCATGTCATCGAATTTGCCGGCGATGCCATCATGGCGCTTTCGATGGAAGGGCGCATGACGGTCTGCAACATGACCATCGAGGGCGGCGCCCGCGCCGGGCTGATTGCCCCCGACGAAAAGACCTTCGCCTATCTCAAGGGCCGCCCCAAGGCGCCGACCGGCGAGAACTGGGACAAGGCGGTTGCCTACTGGCAGACGCTGAAGACCGATCCCGGTGCGCATTTCGACCGGGTGATCCGGCTCGATGCCGCGAACCTGCCGCCCATCGTTTCCTGGGGCACAAGCCCGGAAGATGTGGTGTCGGTGGAAGGCACCGTGCCTGATCCGTCGGCGATTTCCGACGAATCCAAGCGCCTCTCCAAGCAGCGTGCGCTCGATTATATGGGGCTCACCGCCGGCACGAAGATCACCGACATCGCCATCGACAAGGTGTTCATCGGCTCCTGCACCAATGGCCGCATCGAAGACCTGCGCGCGGCTGCGGGCGTGCTGAAGGGCCGGAAGATCGCCAGCACGGTGTCCGGAATCGTCGTTCCGGCCTCCGGGCTCGTGAAGGAGCAGGCCGAGGCCGAGGGGCTGCATCAGGTGTTCATTGATGCGGGGCTCGAATGGCGCGAGCCGGGCTGCTCGATGTGCCTTGGCATGAACCCGGACCAGTTGAAACCGGGCGAGCGCTGCGCCTCGACTTCGAACCGCAACTTCGAGGGCCGTCAGGGTTTCCGGGGCCGGACGCATCTCGTCTCGCCGGAAATGGCGGCTGCGGCTGCGGTTTCCGGCAAGTTCGTGGATATCCGCTCGTTCCGGTAAGTTCCGGGCGATGCAACGGGAAAGGGCGCCGTCTCCGGCGCCCTTTTTGTTTTACCAGCCGAACTTGCGGCGTCGACCATAGGCATGGCCGCGACCGCGGCTCCAGCCGCGATGCTTGCCGCGTCCGCCGCGTTTGACAGCTTCAATCTCTGGGCCGGCCTCTGCGCCGACCGGCACTTGCGCCGGAATGCGCGCAGAAGCGCTGCCTGCGGTGAACAGCGCGGCGAGAGTCCCGACGGCTCCGATCAACATATGACGGCGATTCATGCTCATCTCCTTCCTGATGGCGCCAAGAGCGCTGGGTCTCAATGTAAGCGGCACAGGGTAGCAATCAGTGCGGCGGCACACAATCGAGAGCGATTGCCAAGCGCGGGTCCATTGCCTAGCATCCGCTGATGATCGACGATGACGAGAACGACAGGCTGGTCATTCAGGCCAAGCGCACGGGACGGGTGCTCGGCTATTGTTTCGTTGCCTATCTCGTCTGGTCGCTCGGCCAATACGCAAAGCTCTGGTGATCATGGATCAGGCGGTCTGGCGGGGGGCAAAGGCGCCGTCCCTCGATGATTTCGAAGCGATTGCCCACGAGGCCTACAGCCGCCTGCCCGAAGGCTTCCGGCGGATGACGGCGGGTGTGATCATCCGTATCGCTGATTTTCCCGACGAGGAGATCGTCGAGGAAATGGACCTGGAAAGCCCGTTTGACATCCTCGGGCTCTTTCAGGGCATCGGCATGGCGCAGGCCGCAGCCACCATGGAAACGGGGCAATTTCCCAACATGATCTGGCTCTATCGCCGGCCCATCCTCGATTACTGGGCCGAT
>JAIUNP010000437.1 GCA_020161975.1 Pseudomonadota bacterium | reverse complement strand
CCGATGGCGAAGAGGTCGCCCGACAGGGCATAGTCACCCGCATTGCCCGCGGTTTGCGGCAGGAAGGCGGAACCCAGCGTGTTGCTCACGCCATCCATGGATGCGGTGCCAATGCGGATATTGCCCGTCATCCCGGAGCCCATGGCTCCGCCGCCGTCGGCAACGTACTGGAAGGAAATATTGGCGACGGCAGACCACGCCGCAAAAGCCTGCGTCAGAATGGCAACATAGTCGAAGGTAAACACCGACGACATCGACAGGGTCGTGCCGCTGAACCAGCTGGCGTAGCCGGACGCATTTGCTTCGCCGGCCCCGGCAATGCTCCAGGTCACGACGCCGCCAGAGGTGCCCATGGTCCCCGACGGGCCCCACTTGGTGTTGCTGAGCGTGTAGCTGACCGGCCCCGAAGTGCTCAGATCCTGCGCCGCCACAGCGTCACGCTGTGCTCCATTTGCCGACACCAGATCTTCGCGCAACGTGCTTGATGCCGGTGTCGCCACAGCAGCGGCAGCCGCTACTGCTTCGTCCCGGTGGGCCTGCATGATCGAGGAAATGGAAAACATTGCACGTCTCCGGGACAGCGCTCGGCTGGTGAAATCAATTGCGGTAACACTTTGGTCATTCAGATATGAACAAGCGCAAAACCACGTCGGGGTGCCTATAGGGCAGTTGGCAATATAGCAAGGGAAGCATTGCAATTTATGTGCGAATTTGCACTTTGTAGAAAGTCAGCAACACCCGTCAGTCGAGTACCGCCAGTGAAATCTCGCGACTAAAGGCACGGAATAGATTATACCCGTCCCAAACAACGTTGAAATCCAGTGCAGCGCCGAAAGGAACGATCCGATCAATACCGCGCGGCTGAGTCGTGGAGAGGTAATCCCGCCACTCGTCTTTTCCAATACCATGGGAAATGATGGTCTGATTTCGTCGCGTCAGATGCGGTGTCAAAGCATCAAGGCTGTCGACGATGACTTGCAGGAACAACCCGCCGCCGCAATGCTCGTCGAAGGGAATGCCTCCAAGGGTTGCAACATCAACCACCGTCGTCGCATTGTCGCCGCGCGGCCCTGCCTTGTGCCCGCCAAGCTGCGCCATGAACGATTGTTCGGCGAGCAGCTTGTTGAGGTAATCCATCGCGGACAATTCCGGCGCCTCACGCACCAGTTCAGCCTGGAGCCGCGC
The DNA here is from genome assembly GCA_020161975.1 of Pseudomonadota bacterium. GTDB lineage: Bacteria > Pseudomonadota > Alphaproteobacteria > Rhizobiales > Beijerinckiaceae > JAIUNP01. The sequence goes on along the minus strand of JAIUNP010000437.1, from coordinate 1,702 downwards.
CCAGAACTCTGCCGACGCCGCTTCGCCATCTGCCTTGCTGCCACGCCAGATCACAGCGCGCGGCGAGGAGCAGGCCATCTGGCCGAACCAGTAGCTGTCATTGCGGAAGGCACGGGCCAGCCCGGCCTTGTCTTCATACGCGCAATAGGCCGCAGCATCGAGCACCGCCAGCGATACCTTGTCGGCAAAGCAGACATCAATGGCGCGCGGTTGCAGCGGAATCGCCCTCAGCGCATTGACCGTTGCATCCCCGCCCCAGACAATCCTGAGATCGCAAAGATCGGACAGTGCCTTCGAGATCGCGGCATCATGCTCATAGCGCACGATGGCAAGTCGCGCCCTCAGAGCAGCATGGGCGGGCTGATCGAGCAGCCGCCCCAGGATGCCGATGAGCGCGCCCATCAGCACATTCTCGCGGCTGGAGACGCGAATGATGTTCACGTTGCCCACCAACAGCGAAATCACCAGCGAGTAGAGGAAAATCGTATCGACATTGGACGGCGCGATGTGAAACGCCACGCCGCGCGCCGCCAGCGCGCCGGAATGTTCGAGCGCGGAAAACGACGCCTGCAACTGCTTCAGCCGCGCCGTCCGCGCCCAATAGGCAAAAGACATCGCTTCGGGATGCGCCCGAAACTCCGGGGATTTCAGAATGTCCTGCGACAGTGCGCCGACGAAGGCCAATGCTTCGGGCGAAAACGGCGGCAAAACCCGCTCGGCGGCAATTGCCTCCAGCGCGCCCCCCCGCGGCACCACAACGCCGATCTTTGCAAGGCTCATGCTGCCTGCCCCGCATGCGTATCGCTGCACCCGCGCATTTCAGCCATCGGCACTCGCCCGAACACCGTGAAATAGCGCCCCTTGCGCCCGCAGGGGCAGTTATCCTCACCGTCGAGCCGTCCGCGATCCTCCGTCATCAGCGCATGGCCGGGATAGCTGTGCGGCAGGGCCGAGACGACCTCGATCACCCCCTCCTGTCCCGGCGGCAGAACTGACCAGTCCCTGGGATCACGCACGATCACATCCGACAGGATCGGCGCATGGAGATGCCCGGCCTCGCATTCGACATAGATGGAGCCTGTCTGCTCGACCATGCCGTAGAAGTTATGGACACGGCTCACCCCTGCCCGCGCCTTGAGTTCAGCCTTGAACACCTCGTTGCTCACCGCCTCGTCCTGCAACTTCTTCCAGCCGCCGGAATGGATGAGGATCGCATCCTCGACCTTGAGCGTTTCCCCGGATTTCTGAAGCGCCTGCACGAGGTACTTCCACACCATGAAGGTGAAGCCGAAGATCAGGATGGTCTGGCCCCTGTGCTTTTCGAGCCAGGCGCGGAGTTCGTCCATGCGGAGCGCCATCGTCTCGTCGGCCAGCGCATAGAAATGGTCGCGCCCGAAGTTCGACAGGCCGAGAATGCCCGCCCCGCGCGCCGAGAAGAAGCGTCGGTCCTTCACCACCGCCGGATGGTCGATGATCAGCATCGGCAGGCGCTTCGGCCCAATGAAGCTCTGGATCACCTTCACCAGCGCCCGCGCCTGCAACTGCGCGGTGCGACTGTCGAGAAAGATGCGCGAGGGCGTCTGTCCGGTCGTACCCGAAGAGGTCAGCGTCTTGAAGACATTCGCATCAGGAATGGATTTCAGGCCGAAGCGCTTGAACATCCTGACCGGCAGGAAGGGAATATCGGCCACCGCCCCGGCTT
>JAIUNP010000436.1 GCA_020161975.1 Pseudomonadota bacterium | reverse complement strand
GGCGCTGGAGGACATGGGCCATGCCATGGCCGAGACCGACGGCGCGCGGCGTCGCTACCGCATCACGCCGGAGGGCGAGGCGCAGTTGGCGGCGCGGCGCAGCGGCGTGGATTTGCTGCTGGCGCGCCTGGCCGCGGGCGACCGCCGCGGGCCGCCGCCCGGCACGCCCGAGGCGGTGTCGCGGGGCATGGAGCGCATCAAGCTGGCATTGCGCGAACGCCTGGCGCGTGCGCTGGATCCGGCCGGCGAGGCCGCGATCGAGGCCGTGCTGGACGAAGCGGCCGCGGCCATCGGGCGCGTGCCATGAGCACCGCCATCGCCCGCGTGGCGACGCCGCTGGCGGGGCGGTACCTGACGCAGCTGTGCAAGCATTTCGAGCACAAGCTGGCGGTGACGCACGGCGACGGAGCCGGCCAGATCGCCTTTTCCTCCGGCACCTGCCGGCTGCGGGCCGAGGCGGACACGCTGGTGCTGGAGGTGCAGGCGGGCACCGCCGAGGAGACCGCCCGGCTGCAGGACGTGGTGGCGCGGCATCTGGAGCGCTTCGCGTTCCGCGCCCCGCTCGAGATCGTGTGGCAGCCGGGCTGAACGCAGAAAGGGGGCCGCGAGGCCCCCTTCCCGAGTCCAGACAGCCGGGTGGCTCAGTTCTTGGTCTTGTCGACCAGCTTGTTCTTGGCGATCCACGGCATCATGCCGCGCAGCTTGGCACCGACTTCCTCGATGTTATGGGAATCGTTGAGGCGACGGATGCCCTTGAAACGGGCGGCGCCGGACTTCCATTCCTGCATCCACTCCGAGGTGAACTTGCCGGTCTGGATGTCTTTCAGGACGCGCTTCATCTCTTCCTTGGTCTCGGCGGTGATGATGCGCGGGCCGGTGACGTATTCGCCCCACTCGGCCGTATTCGAGATCGAGTAGTTCATGTTGGCGATACCGCCTTCGTAGATCAGGTCCACGATCAGCTTCACTTCATGGAGACACTCGAAATAGGCCATTTCCGGCGCATAGCCGGCCTCGACCAGCGTCTCGTAGCCGGCACGGATGAGTTCGACGAGGCCGCCGCAGAGCACGACCTGCTCGCCGAAGAGGTCCGTCTCGCACTCTTCCTTGAAGTTCGTCTCGATGACGCCCGAACGACCGCCGCCGACGCCGCAGGCGTAGGAGAGCGCGATGTCATGGGCATTGCCCGAGGCGTCATGGTTGATGGCGATCAGGCAGGGCACGCCACCACCGCGCTGATACTCGGAGCGAACGGTATGGCCCGGGCCCTTCGGGGCGATCATGATGACGTCGATGGTCTTCTTCGGCTCAATGAGGCCGAAATGGACGTTGAGGCCATGGGCGAAGGCAATCGCCGCGCCATCACGGATGTTCGGGGCAATCTCGTCGCGCCAGATATCAGCCTGGAGTTCGTCCGGCGTCGCCATCATCATCACGTCGGCCCACTTGGCGGCTTCGGCCACCGACATGACCTTGAGCCCGTCCGCTTCCACCTTCTTGGCGGTGGCCGAACCCGGCTTCAGCGCAATCACGATGTTCTTGGCGCCCGAATCCTTGAGGTTCAGCGCATGGGCACGGCCCTGCGAACCATAGCCGACGATGCAAACCTTCTTGCCCTTGATCAGATTGAGATCGGCGTCGCGGTCGTAATAAACGCGCATGGGAGGCACTCCTTGGAGATCGGTGTCGATGATTGCTTTTGCCCGCGCTTAAAGGCCTAAGTCCGCGCCCCGTCAAGCCTTAAGAGCAAAGGCTTGCGGGATTTCGGGCGAACTCTACGCCGGCAGATGCAGGTTTCCCGCATCGTCGAGCGGAAAAAACGGATTATGGGCAATCTCCCAGAGATGTCCGTCCGGGTCGGAGAAATAGCCCGAATATCCGCCCCAGAAAACGTTCTGCGGGGGTTTGACCAAACGCGCGCCGCAGGACGCAGCATGGGCCATCAGGGCGTCCACTTCGGCTTCGGATCGCAGGTTATGCGCCAGCGTGATGCCGGAAAACCCCGCAGGGCTGTCCGACACAGTTGCATCCTCTGCCAATGCCGCGCGCGGATAAAGCGCCAGCGCCATGCTGCCGGCCTGAAAGAACACGACATCGCCCTGACTGGCCGTCGAGGCAACAAAACCCAGCGCTTCATAGAAGCGGCGGCTGACGGCAAGATCCGCCACGCCAAGTGTGATGAGGGAAACGCGGGGCTCCATCATTTCTGCACCATCAGCCAGCCGAACAGGGCCACCGATCCCACCGGCGGCAGCAAGGTCTGGATCATCCCGCTCTCGATGATTTGGCGATTGCCGGTCACGATAAAGAGCGCAATGGCCGTCGCGACGCACCAGACAAGGAAGGCATTGGTCGTCTGCCGACGCCCGGCGCGATCCTCCTCATCCTCGGGCGGGAAAGCGATGCGCGCGTAAAGCAGCCAGCCGCCCTGCACCACGGCATTGGCGACCATGAACGGCAGAATCCAGCCGCTCAGCGTCAGCAGCGCCAGCCCGCTGCCCACGGTCAGCGCCGCACCAAGCGTGAGCCAGAGGCGCTTGATCCGCTCCTTCGGCGCAGGCAGGCCATCCAGCGCTTCCAACAGCCGGTCTGCGACGGCATTGACCGCGTAGGTGCGGACATAGACAAAGCCGGTCGCGGCATAAAACAGGCCCATCAGCCGCAAGATCCAGCTCACCGCACCACCTCCGCGAACACCGGCCAGAGCGAGGCGACAAGCAGCCCTGCCATCACCCAGTTGAAGACCTTCACCTTGTAAGGGTCACTCAGCATGCGGCGCAGTCCGACACCGAACAGCACCCAGGCAGACACACAAGGCAAATTGACGATGCCGAACACCAACGCCACCGCCAGCGCGTTAAAAAAAACACTGTCCGCCATGGGATAAGCGGCG
>JAIUNP010000435.1 GCA_020161975.1 Pseudomonadota bacterium | reverse complement strand
CATGGACCGAGGCGGCAATCGCCTCGAAGGACGTGGTGCCGGTAAAACCGTACACGAGGCTCATACCATAAAGCAGCATGCCCGAAGACAGCGCGCCAAGGACAAAATACTTCAGACCTGCCTCGCTCGATTTCACGTTGTCGCGGTTGATGGCCGCCACGACATAGAGCGCCAGCGATTGCAGTTCCAGTCCGAGATAGAGCGAGATCATCTCGTTGGCGGAGATCATCACCATCATGCCCAGCGTCGAAAGCAGGATGAGGATGGTGTACTCGAAGCGGCTCTCATTCTCGTCCTTGAAGAAACGCGACGAGAGCAGGATCGCCGCCAGCGAGCCGACCAATGTCAAGACCTTCATGAAACGCGCAAATTCATCGGCGATGAAGGCGCCGTTGAAGGTCTTCAGCGTGCCGGGCCCCTGCTCCAGCACCAGCACACCGGCCAGAATGAGGGCGATGATCGCCACCCAGTCGATCAACCCCTTGGAAGAGTCCCCCCGCAGCGCGCCGACAAGCACGAGCACGAGCGCGGCAATGGCCAGAACCATTTCCGCCAGAAACGGCCCGAATGCGGGGACAAGCGTCGAAGTCATCGCCCTGATGTCCTTCTCAAATCAGTTCAGCATCAAGGCAGCCTTGACCGGGGCCAGCCCGGTTGTCGCCTGCTTGATCACAAGGTCAACGGAAGCGGCGCAGGCATCGAGGATCGACCCCGGCTGCACGCCGTAATAGATTGTCAGGAGGAACAGCGGCGCGAGGATCAGGATCTCGCGCGCATCGAGGTCCGGAATGCCTTCGAGCGCGTGCTTATCCATCTTGCCAAACACAACGCGGGCGAACAGCCACAGCGCGTAGGCCGCAGACAGGATGACGCCCGTGGTTGCGACGAAGGCCACCCAGGTCGAGGCCTTGTAGGCCCCCGTCAGCGTCAGAAACTCGCCGATGAAGCCCGAAGTGCCCGGAAGGCCGACATTCGCCATGGTGAAGAGCATGAAGACCAGCGCATAGAGCGGCATCTTTTCAACGAGCCCGCCATAAGCCGCGATCTCGCGGGTGTGCATCCGGTCGTAGATGACGCCGACACAGAGGAACAGCGCGCCGGACACAAGGCCGTGGCTGACCATCTGGAACACCGCCCCCTGCACGCCCGGCGTGTTGAAGGAGAAGATGCCCATGGTGACATAGCCCATGTGCGCGACCGATGAATAGGCAATCAGCTTCTTGATGTCTTCCTGCATCAGCGCCACCAGCGACGTGTAGACGATCGCGATGCAGCTCATCCAGAAGACAAGATCGGCGAAATGGTGGGACGCCTCGGGGAACATCGGCAGAGAGAAGCGCAGGAAACCGTAGCCGCCCATCTTCAACAGGATGCCCGCCAGAATGACCGAGCCAGCTGTCGGCGCCTCGACGTGCGCATCCGGCAACCAGGTGTGGACCGGCCACATCGGCATCTTCACCGCAAACGAGGCAAAGAAAGCCAGCCACAGCCAGATCTGCATGTTGCTGCCGAACTTGTGCGAGGCCAGCTTCACCATGTCGGTCGTGCCGGCATCCCAGTAGATCGCCATGATGGCGAGCAGCATCAGCACCGAGCCGAGCAGCGTGTAGAGGAAAAACTTGAACGAGGCATAGATGCGCCGCTTGCCACCCCAGATGCCGATGATCAGGAACATCGGGATCAAGCCGCCCTCGAAGAACAGATAGAAGAGAACGACATCGAGCGCGCAGAACACGCCGAGCATCAGTGTTTCAAGGATCAGGAAACAGGCGAAATATTCCCGCACACGGGTCGAGATCGAGCTCCACGAGGCGATAATGCAGATCGGCATCAGGAATGCCGTCAGGATGACGAAGGGCATCGAGATGCCGTCGACCCCAAGCTGGTAGACGATCGAATCGCCGAACCAGGCCTTGCGCTCTAGAAGCTGATAGCCGGATTTCGCAATATCGAACCGCGCCCACGCCACCAGTGACAGAACGAAGGTGATCAGCGTGGTCCACAGCGCAATCCAGCGCGCGTTGCGGGCGCCCGCCGCATCCTCGCGCTGCATCAGCACAAGGACCGTACCAAGAACCGGCAGGAAGATCAGGCCGGAAAGAATGCCGAAGCCGAACATCAGTGCGCCCCCGCCGAGAAAAGATACCAGGTGACGAGCGCCGCGACACCGACGAGCATCGCGAATGCATAGTGATAGACGTAGCCTGTCTGGAGCTTCGAGGCCCGTCCGGCGATCCTGACCGCAAGCGCGGCAACCCCGTCCGGTCCGAAGCCGTCGATGAGCCAGCCGTCACACTTCTTCCAGAAGAAGGTGCCGAGGCACTTGGCCGGCCGAACGAAGATGCGGTCGTACAACTCGTCGAAGTACCACTTGTTCAGCAGGAAACGGTAAAGGCTTGGGAAGGTCTCGGCCAGACGCACCGGAATGCTGGTGTCGCGGATGTAGAAAATGTAGGCGAGCACGAAGCCCAGCACCATCATCACCATCGGCGAGTGCTTCACCCAGGACGGCACGTCATGCAGGTCATGCAGGATGTGGTTGTCCTTGCCGACGAAAATCGCGCCCTTCCAGAACGCATCGAAGCCGCTGCCGATGAACTTGTCCATGAACGGAAAGCCTGCCGCAAACGCCCCCACCGCCAGCAAGGCAAGCGGGATCAGCATCGACAGCGGGCTCTCGTGGGCGTGTTCATAGGTATGCTCGTCCGCCCGCGTCTTGCCATAGAAAGTCATGAAGGCGAGGCGCCACGAATAGAACGAGGTAAACAGCGCCGCGACCACCACCATCACGAAGGCATAGTCATGCCCCGGACGGTGCGAGGCATAGGCGGCTTCGATAATCGCATCCTTCGAGAAGAACCCCGCCGTGAACGGAAACCCGGTCAGTGCCAGCG
>JAIUNP010000434.1 GCA_020161975.1 Pseudomonadota bacterium | reverse complement strand
CTAGGGCCAGCAAACGTCTCTAGCAACAAATTTATTTCCAAAATGGAATACAAATCCAGTTATAAAATCCCCGTCATTCCTGTCAGTTGTCATACAGCCTTGCCGCCCTGCCTGCCCGATGCTACGCCAAACGCTGGACGCACTGGCAGGAGACGACCGGAAATGAGCACCACTCTGTTTGATCTGAGCGGACGTACGGCATTGATCACCGGCTCCTCCCGCGGATTGGGCCGCGCGATTGCCGAGGGATTGGGTCGGGCGGGCGCAAGACTGCTGATCAACGGCACAACCACCGTGGGCGTGAACGCCGCCGTTGCCGAAATGCAGTCGTCCGGCCTCAATGCCGAGGGGGTCGTGTTCAACGTTACGGACGAGGCGGCAATCGTATCGGCGTTCAATGCCCTCGATGCCCGTGACATTGCCGTCGATATCCTCGTCAACAACGCCGGAATCCAGTTCCGCAAGCCGATGGTGGACCTTGATACGGCGGATTGGCAGCGGGTGATTGATGTCAACCTGACCAGCGCCTTCGTGATCGGCCGCGAGGCAGCGCGCCGGATGATCCCGCGCGGACACGGCAAGATCATCAACATCGGCTCGCTGACCAGTGCCCTTGCCCGCGCAACGGTCGCGCCCTACACGGTCGCCAAGGGCGGCATCAAGCTGCTGACCCAGGCGATGACCGCCGAATGGGCGATCCACGGCATTCAGGCCAACGCCATCGGCCCCGGCTACATGCTGACCGACATGAACGAGGCGCTGATCAACAACCCGGACTTCGATGCCTGGGTGAAGGGCCGCACACCGGCCAAGCGCTGGGGCAAGCCGGAGGAACTGGTCGGCACCGCCGTCTTCCTCGCTTCCTCCGCCTCCAATTATGTGTCCGGCCAGATCATCTATGTCGATGGCGGCATGATTTCCGTTCTTTGATCGACTGACAGGAGAGCGCCATGAAGGCCGTCGTGCTCCACACCGCCCGTGACCTTCGGGTCGAGCGCTTTTTTGATGACCCCGCAGCGATTGCGGCGGGCCAGGTGCGGGTGCGAATGGCCGCCGGCGGCATCTGCGGCTCGGACCTGCACTATTACAACCACGGCGGCTTCGGCGTCGTGCGCGTGAAGCAGCCGATGGCGCTCGGCCACGAGGCTTCGGGCACGGTTGAAGCGGTCGGCGAAGGCGTCACCGGCGTGAAGGTGGGCGATCTGGTCGCGGTCAACCCCTCCTCGCCGTGTGGCGCGTGCGAATATTGCCTGCGCGGATTGCAGCGTCATTGCGAGAACATGCTGTTCAACGGCAGCGCGATGCGCTTTCCCCATGTGCAGGGACTGTTCCGCGAGGTGATCGATGTGCCGGCTGACCGCGCCTTCGTGATGCCAGCCGGCGTCAGGCCGGAATTTGCCGCGATGTGCGAGCCTTTGTCGGTCTGCCTGCATGCGGTCAATCAGGCCGGGGATATCCGGGACCAGTCGGTGCTGGTTTCTGGCTGCGGCCCAATCGGCATTCTCACCATCGTCGCGGCAAAGCTCGCTGGTGCCGGCCGCATCATCGCAACGGACCTGACGCCCCATTCGCTGGATGTCGCGAAGCGCCACGGCGCCGATGTCTGCATCAATGTCGGCGCCGGCGGCGATCCGCTGGCGGAATACAAGGCGGGGCGCGGCATGCTTGATGTCGCTTTCGAATGCTCCGGCGCCGCCCCTGCGGTTGCCGGCGCGGTGATGACGCTGCGCCCGCGTGGCCGCATGGTGCTGGTGGGCAATGGTGGCGATGCGGCGGTACCGGTCAGCACCATCGTTGCGCGCGAGATCAATATCACCGGCACCTTCCGCTTTGATGTCGAGTTCGCCGAAGCGGCCCGGCTGATCGGTTCGGGCGCGGTGGATATGGCCGGCATCGTCTCGGCCGTCTACCCGATGCAGGATGCCATCGCCGCTTTCGAACTCGCCTCGGACCGGACGCGCGCAACCAAGGTGGTCATCAATCTGAGACCATAGCGCTCAGGATTGCCGCCCCTCACGGGCGCGGCGCCGGCCTTTTCGGAAAGACACCCTTGGTCAGGAACTTCTGGCCGGTCGGGCGCGGCGCAATGCCGCTGCGCTGCTTGCCCTTGTGACCGATGCGCTGACCCTCGCCCTTGCAGCCCGTACCAGCGGGCTGCCAGTTCGGCACGAGATGATGCTTGCCGGGGCCGATCAGATCGGCCCGGCCCATCTCTTTCAGTGCCTCGCGGAGCAGCGGCCAGTTCTCGGCGTCGTGATAACGCAGAAATGCCTTGTGCAGCCGCCGCTGACGCAGGCCTCGCACGGTATCGACAGTCTCGGACGCACCGCGCCGCACCGGTCTCAGCGGGTTGAACCCGGTGTGATACATCGCGGTTGAAAGCGCCATCGGCGAGGGCAGATAGGTCTGCACCTGATCGGCGCGATAGCCGTTTTTCTTCAGCCACAGCGCGAGGTTCATCATGTCCTCGTCCGTGGTGCCGGGGTGGGCGGCGATGAAGTACGGAATGAGGAAGTACTTCTTGCCCGCCTTTTTCGCCGCCGCATCGAACAGCTTCTTGAAGGCGTCATAGGAGCCGATCCCCGGCTTCATCATCTTTTCGAGCGGCCCGTCCTCGGTATGCTCGGGCGCGATCTTGAGATAGCCGCCGACATGATGTTCGACGAGTTCCTTGATGTATTCCGGGCTCTCGACCGCCAGATCATACCGCACGCCCGAGGCGACATTGACCTTTTTCACCCCCGGCACGGCGCGCACCTTGCGGTAAAGCTGGATCAGCGGATCGTGGCTGGTGTTGAGGTTCTTGCAGATATCGGGGAACACACAGGACGGGCGACGACACACCGCTTCGGTCTGCCGGTCCTTGCAGGCGATGCGGTACATGTTGGCGGTCGGCCCGCCGATGTCGGATATGACGCCGGTAAAC
>JAIUNP010000433.1 GCA_020161975.1 Pseudomonadota bacterium | reverse complement strand
CGCGGCGCTGGCAACTTGTCTGGGGAAGAACTGATGGCGGACCTGCCTTTTGCCGATCTCGAAATCGCTTATGAGCGCCTTGCCGAGGCGCTGGATCTTGCCGGCCCCGCCAACGAAGCGCTGTTCCTCACCAAGCTGGCGCTGCTTCATGTGCAGCGTAGCGGCAATCTGCCGGCTTTTCTCAACGCCGTCGATGCGGCGCTGCGAGACCTGCCGGCGTCGCCCCCTTCCAGCGCGTCGGGATGACGCCGAAGGCCCCTTCGTTGTTGGCGGCGCGTTCAGGGCCGCTCGTCATGGTCCGGCTTGCGGTGGTGTGCCGCAAGTGCCTCATTTCAACCTGATGTTCTGACGTGGATGGCCCGCCTTCGCGGACCATGACGTGAAAGCGTGGCGGCGGCGGCGCTTAGCGCTCCAGCCGTGCCATCAGGCTGGAAGTATCCCAGCGCTTGCCGCCCATTTTCTGCACTTCTGCATAGAACTGGTCGACCAGCGCGGTTACGGGCAGATTGGCGCCGTTGCGGCGGGATTCATCCAGCACGATGGCGAGATCCTTGCGCATCCAGTCAACCGCGAAACCGAAATCGTACTTGCCCTGGTTCATCGTCTTGCCGCGATTTTCCATCTGCCAGGAGCCGGCAGCGCCTTTGGAGATGACATCGAGCACGGCCTCCATGTCGAGGCCGGCCTTCTTGCCGAAGTGGACCCCCTCGGCGAGGCCCTGCACCAGCCCCGCAATGCAGATCTGGTTGACCATCTTGGTCAACTGGCCGGCACCGGGCGCGCCAAGGCGACGGCAGGCACGGGCAAAGGCCATGATCACCGGCTCAACAGTCGCGTAGGGTTCGGCATCGCCGCCGCACATCACCGTGAGAACGCCGTTCTCGGCGCCCGCCTGCCCGCCCGAGACCGGCGCATCGATGAAATGAAAGCCGCGCTTTTGCGCTTCTGCGTAGAGCTCGCGTGCAACAGCCGCGCTTGCGGTCGTGTTATCGACGAAGATTGCGCCCTTCTTCATGCCGTGGAAGGCGCCATCGGCGCCGATGGTGACAGCGCGAAGATCATCGTCGTTGCCGACACAACAGAACACAAAATCCTGCCCCTCGGCGGCGGCCTTTGGCGTCGGCGCCGATTTTCCGCCGAACTCTGCGGTCCATTTGGCGGATTTGGCCGCACTGCGGTTGTAGACCGTCAGATCATGGCCACCCTTGTTCTTAAGATGGCCGGCCATCGGATAACCCATCACGCCCAGCCCCAAAAACGCAACCTTCGCCATTGTCCGCTCCATGTTCGCCGTGCCGGCAGTTGTATGACAAGCTCATTAGGCTGTCCGACGCCCAAGATAAAGGGGCGCGCGCGCCGCAATAGCCCGTTGTGTGACAAAATTTCTTTTCCATCCCCTCAACCCACGGCATAGGGTGCGGCGCGGAAGCCGGGCTTTTCACCCGGTCACGTTCAGGAGCCTTCGATGAGCCAGCAGGATGCCATCCTCGCCGCCCTTGCCAGAATTGCCGGGCCGGACGGAACAACACCGCTTCCACAATCGGGGGCGCTGTCGGCGATCACGGTGGCGGCGGGCAAGGCGTATTTCTCCATCGCGGTCGATCCGGCCAGGGCCGGCGCCATGGAGCCGATGCGCAAGGCTGCCGAGCAGGCCGCCGCAGCCGTTGCAGGGCTCAAGGGCGCGGTCGTGACCCTGACGGCGGACAAGGCGCCGGCGCCTGCCGCTACGGCTGCCCAGCCGCAATCGGGAAAACGCGCACCGCATGGCGTCAAGCTGGAGGTTCCCGGCGTCAAGCACATCATCGCGGTGGCGAGTGGCAAGGGCGGCGTCGGCAAGTCGACGACTTCGGTCAATCTGGCGCTGGCACTGCAACGGCTGGGGCAGAAGGTCGGCGTTCTCGATGCGGATATCTATGGCCCGTCGATGCCCAAGCTGCTCGGCATCAAGGGCCGCCCCACGATGGGCGAGAACAAGATGCTCCGGCCCATGGAAGGTTATGGCCTCAAGGTCATGTCCATCGGCTTTCTTGTGGACGAGGACAGCGCGATGATCTGGCGCGGACCGATGGTGATGGGCGCGCTGCAACAGATGCTGCGCGAGGTTGCCTGGGGCGACCTTGACGTTCTGGTGGTGGATATGCCGCCGGGCACAGGTGATGCGCAACTGACCATGGCGCAGAACGTGCCGCTTGCCGGGGCTGTGATCGTTTCCACCCCGCAGGATCTTGCGCTGATTGATGCGCGGCGCGGGGTTGCCATGTTCCGTAAGGTTGATGTGCCCATTCTCGGTGTGGTCGAGAATATGGCCACGTTCGTCTGCCCCAACTGCGGCGCAACGCACGACATCTTCGGCCATGGCGGTGCACGCAAGGAAGCGGAGCGGATCGGCGCCCCCTTCCTCGGCGAAGTGCCGCTGGCCATGACGATCCGCGAGAAATCCGATGCCGGGCGCCCTATCGTGGTGACTGAACCCGATGGTCCCCATGCGGCGGCCTACATGACCATCGCGCGTGGCGTGCTTGAACGACTGCACGCGGGAGCGGGACAGAGGAAAACACCCTCCATCATCTTCGATCACTAATGAAAACGGGCCATATTCACTGCTTTTTTAGAAAAAATTCCACGATGCCGGGCCGTTAACGCAAAAAATCCATTGCGTGACCGCGCGCATCCGCGCTTTAACAATCACACAATGCAGGAGGGAGCCTGCGCTGTCATCTCGCATAAAAAATGTCTTTGGAGGACAAAGAATGAAGCGTCGTCAGTTTCTCACCGCCGGCGCGGCTCTTGGCGCATCCGCCGTTGCCGCACCCGCGATTGCCCAGTCCAGCCCGGAAGTGAAATGGCGTCTGACGTCGAGCTTCCCGAAGTCGCTCGACACCATCTATGGCGCGTCCGACGTCCTCGCCAAGTATGTGTCTGAGGCGACC
>JAIUNP010000432.1 GCA_020161975.1 Pseudomonadota bacterium | reverse complement strand
TGTGCAGCAGCAGGGGGTTCTGGTCGAGCATTGCCCCGGCAGCGAGATTGAGGCTGGGAAAGAGTTCGAGGAAGGCGATCTTCGCATCCTGCGCGGTGATGCGCATCTCATAGGCCGCCTGCCGGAGTTCGGGCCGGTTGTTCAGTGCGAATTCCGCGATTTCGGTCACCGAAACCGGGCCAAGCGTGGCAATTGACGGTGTGCCGGAATCAACGAGCTTCAGCGGCACGCCCGGCGGATAATTGATGAGGGCGCGCAACTGCTCCTCGGCGCCAACAAGCGCGCGGCGCTGGAGGTCGATGTCACGCTGGATCAGCAGCAACTCGCGCTGGGCACCGAGCGCCTCAATGGGATCGGTCAGCCCGGATTCGACCAGCCGGGATGTGTTTCCAAGTGCGGCGGAAAAGCCGCCCGCCTGCGCGCCAAGCGCTGCATCGAGCCGTTGGAGTGCCAGCGCGCGCCAGAAGACGGCGCGCGTCTCTTCCATGATCTGATGCGCGGCCTTGCGATACTGTTCCGCCGCAATCAGCGCCTGGTCGGAGGCCTGCAAGGCGCGATAATAGGAGACGCCGAGGTCGAGGATGTTCCACGAAAATGTCAGATCAGCCGTCCGCTGGAGACTGCCCTTCGAATAGCCGGCCTCGCTATTGATGTTCGAGCGGCGACCGGCCTGCCCGGAGGCGACCAGTTTTGGCAGCATTTCCGCTGATTGCAGGCCGTTCTGCGCTTCGCCGAGGAGGCGATTCATCTCCTCGACCTTGAGTTCCTGATTGTATCGGATGGCCCGCGCCATCGCCGCATAAAGATCGAGCGGCTGGGTGACAGTCTCGCTATCTGCCGCAAGGGCCGTGCGAATATCGGCAACAAAGAGCGAAGACTGGGCCGAATCGAGCGGCTGCGGCTTCAACGTGCATCCGGCAACCATGGTGGCCAGCACCAGCAACGCCGCAGGTATTCGCATTGTTGAAATTGTAAAACGCATCACCGGGCCGCTTGCTGACTGGCCCTCAGAAGTAGCTCATTAACCTTAATCGGCGGTAAAACCCCAACCCGTTGCCTGCGTCAGCCGGGGGTCAGCTCCTGCGCAGCAGGGCGGCGATGCTCGGCGCGATGCGCGGTTCGGCCAGCGGGCCGGTCACGGAAAAGTCGAGCAGGGGAATCGGCTCCACTGCGAAGGCTTCTGCCGGAACCTGCACGACGGAGCCGGAAAGATCCGTGATGCCAAGGGCAAAATCCACCTGTCCGCTCACACTGCCCACGATGCGCCCGCCCTGCATCCGCCCTTCAACCGGCGTAGCCAGGCCGCGCGAGATCCGGGCCTGCACTGTTGCGCTCTCGAAGGTGGTGCGCCCGCTCAGGGCTTCGTTCAGCAGAATATCCGGTCGGCTGCCGCGCCGCTGGGCCAGACGGTTCAGGTCGATGCCGGTGATCTCGCCGTCGCGCAGCGCCATGCTGGCCCGGCCTTCGGAATTGGCAATGAACTGCGCCATGCTGCGCCCGCTGGTCTCCAGTGCCAGTGCGGCATTGCCCTTGCCCTTAAAGCGCTGGCGGCTCGTATATTCGCTGAGGACGGCACCCATGTTGGCGCGATCGAGTGAACTGGTCAGCTTCACGTCGAGCCCGTCGCCGCCCGGCACGGCCGTGAGGCGGAAGCGGGCATGACCCTCGTGAAACAGAGCATCCGCGAGGATCAATTCCGCCCGGCCCACCCGGGTCAACAATGCGAGGGCCGCGCGGGTCAGTTCGTGGTCGCCCAATGTCAGCCGATCCGCCGACAATCGTAGGTCGATATTGGCGGCGAACATGGCGTCCGTATCGATGTTCGCTGTGTTCCAGCCGCCATCTGCGGTGCGCAGCCGGTTCAGGCTCGCGGCGAATGGTGCCAGATCGACCTTCTCGCTGGCGAGTGTGCCGGAGATGTGCCAGCGCTGACCGTCATGACGCAGGGCGCCGACGCCGGTCACCCGGTCCTTGTCGAGGTTCAGCCTGATATCGGTGAGATTGGCGCCACGATCATTGAAATCGAGCGTGGCGGCCAGGTCCATGGGCGGCAGGGTGGTGATTCCGAAACCGGCAAGGTCTTGCAGAAACGGGGCCGGGGCCCGCATTCCGGTTCGAGCGATCAACTGGCCGGAAAGGGCGGTCGCACCTGTCAGGCTGCCCTTGCCATCAAATTCAAAAGTCAGGCCCGGCGACCAGTAGCTGAAGGCAATGGGTTCGATCGCGCCGGTGTCGATGGCTGCGCGCGAGGCGCCGCGGAACGAGGCGCGGGTCTCCTCGCCGTTCCGCGTGCCGCTGAAGACGAAAGACAGTGGCCGGGTGGTTCCTGAAAACGCCAGCCGCAGACGAACGTTGTCATAGCGATCGCTCTCGCCTGCCACCCCGGTGCGGATGGCGAGCCGCCCGCCGTCCAGCGTGATCTTGTCAAGCCCGGTGAGCGAGCCGGGCAGGAACAGGAGGCCGCCGCTGCTCGCCGCCTGTGCGATGCGCCGCACCCCGCGGGTGTCGCTCTCCGGCAGCACCAGATTGATCTCGGGTTTGGCAAAGGCCACCGCAGCAGGCTTGAGCGCGCCCTTAAACAACGGGCCGAGACGCAACCGCGCTTCAACCAGCGGCGCCTGAAGCGTCGTGCCGCCATGGTGGCGCATCGCCAGATTCTCGACCTCGACATAGGGGGTCGGCAACAGGGCGAATCGAATGGTCCCGGCAGACAGCCCTTCCGCGCCCAGCGCATTGGACAACCGCTTCAACGATGCTGCGCGCCAGCCCGGATTGCTGATCGTCCACGGCACAAAGCCGGCGAAAAGCCCCACTGCCAACACGAAGCTGGCCGCAAACGTCCATCGGCGTCTGGTGGCGGTGCTGAAAGGCAATGATCTCGTCCGAACTGAGGGGTCTTAATGCCCCGACCACATGGAAGGTGGCAGTCGCAC
>JAIUNP010000431.1 GCA_020161975.1 Pseudomonadota bacterium | reverse complement strand
GCGATGCACGGGCCTATGCGATTGTTGCCGGCGCGCAGCGCTTCTTTGCCAGCCTCGGTGTCTGGGATGCGATGGCCGCAGCCGCCGAACCGATCCGCCGGATGGAGATCACCGACAGTTCGCTGGAGGAAATCGTCCGCCCGCTGCTGCTCGACTTTACGCCCCGCCCCGATCAGCCGGACACCTTCGCGGCAATGGTCCCGAATGGCATCATCCTTTCCGCGCTTCTGGAGAAAGCACGCGAAAGCGACATCGCGCTGCTGCCCACGGAGATCACCGGAACCCGGCCCGACGGCGCCCGCCGCATCGCGGACACCGCAACCGGTCCTCTCCGCACCCGCCTGCTCGTCGCCGCCGATGGTCGCGGCTCACGTCTCAGGTCTGCCGCCGGCATTGCCTATTATGGTTGGCCCTATCACCAGACCGCGATCGTCGGCACGATCAGCCACTCCCTGCCGCATGAAGGCGTTGCTGTGCAGCATTTCCTGCCGTCCGGCCCCTTCGCCCTGTTGCCGCTGCCCGGCAACCGCTCATCGATTGTCTGGAGCGAAGCGCCGGATATCGCGCAGCGCATTCTGGCGCTCGACCCCGATGATCTCGTCGCCGAGGTGGACCGGCGCGCCGCCGGACGCCATGGCATCGTCACCGCTATTGAGGGGGCAAGCGCCTTTCCGCTCTCGCTTGGCATTGCCCGTAGTTTCGTTGGTGAGCGGCTGGCCCTGCTGGGTGATGCGGCGCACGGCTATCATCCATTGGCCGGGCAGGGCCTCAACTACGGCTTGCGCGGCGCGGCGGCCCTCGCCGAGGCCATTATGGATGCCGCTCGCCTGGGGCTCGACATCGGTTCGGACACCGCGCTTGGACCATATGAAACCGGTCGCCGGCCCGATGCACTGGCCATGGCCGCGGCAACGGAAACGCTGAACCGCCTGTTCTCGACCGATCTTGCTCCCGTCCGTGCGATTCGTGATCTCGGCCTTGGCCTCGTCAACCGGCTGCCGGCGATGAAGCAGCGGTTATTGGCCGAAGCCGCTGGCGGCAGCCCTCTGGCGCCCCGCGCCTTCCGGGGCGAGGCGATCTAACGCGTGCCAAAAATCGCCGAGCCGACCCGCACATGCGTCGCACCGCACTGGATGGCAGCCGCATAATCGGCGCTCATACCCATCGAAAGGGTCGAAAGCCCATTGCGCGTCGCGATCTTCGCCAGCAGCGCAAAATGCGGGCTCGGCGGCTGGTCGACCGGGGGAATGCACATCAACCCGTCGATTTGGAGCCCGAAATCGCGCCGGCAGACGGCCAGGAACGCATCGGCGTCCTGTGGCAGAATGCCGGCCTTCTGCGCTTCGCTCCCGGTATTCACCTGCACCAGCAGGCCCGGCTGGCGTCCGGCTTTCTGCACCGCATCCGCAAGGGCGGCGGCAAGCTTCGGACGGTCGAGTGATTCGATCCTGTCAAAGAAACGCACGGCATCAAGCGCCTTGTTGCTCTGGAGCGGCCCGATCAGTTGCAGGCCGATATCGGGAAATTCGGCGCGCAGGGCCGGCCATTTCTGCATGGCTTCCTGCACCCGGTTTTCGCCGAAAACCCGTTGTCCGGCGCCAATTACAGGGAGGATGTCGGCAGCCTCATAGGTCTTCGACACAGCAACCAGCGTGATCTCGCGCGCCTTGCGGCCACAATCGGCAGCGGCGCGGGCAATGCCGGCACGAACGGCTTCAAGGCGGGTGACGGAAGCGGCAACGGGATCGATCATGTCGATGGATTACCGTTCGCAAGGGCCAGCGTCGAGTCCCCACGCGGTGTCGATGCAGCAAGCCATTGACCCGAAAGGCCGAATGATGTCCAAGGAAACCGGCTTTTTCCGGTATATATCCTTCCCATGCGCAACACCCGTTACAACACCCGCGTCTCCGAGCCGAAATGGCAGAAGATCTGGGACGAGAAACAGACCTTCGTCACCCCGAACGACGACGGCCGCCCGAAATATTACGTCCTTGAGATGTTCCCCTATCCCTCGGGGCGCATTCACATGGGCCATGTGCGCAACTATGCGATGGGCGATGTCGTGGCCCGCTACAAGCGCGCAAAGGGCTTTTCCGTACTCCACCCCATGGGCTGGGACGCTTTCGGGATGCCGGCGGAAAACGCCGCGATGGAAAAGAAGTCGCACCCCGCGACCTGGACCTACGCCAACATCGCCACGATGAAAAAGCAGCTGAAGTCGATGGGACTTTCGCTCGACTGGAGCCGCGAGATCGCCACCTGCGATCCGAAATACTACCGCCACCAGCAGGCGATGTTTCTCGATTTTCTGAGCGCCGGGCTCGTGACCCGCAAGACCTCCAAGGTCAACTGGGACCCGGTGGATCACACCGTGCTCGCCAACGAACAGGTCATCGACGGACGCGGCTGGCGTTCCGGCGCACCGGTCGAACAGCGCGAACTGACCCAGTGGTTCTTCAGGATCACTGACTACGCCGAGGACCTGCTGAGCGCGCTCGCGACTTTGGATCGCTGGCCCGAGAAGGTGCGGCTGATGCAGCAGAACTGGATCGGGCGCTCGGAAGGCCTGCTGGTTCGCTGGGCCATCGCCAATGAACCGGGCGAGGATGTCGAGGTTTACACAACCCGGCCCGACACGGTGTTCGGCGCAAGTTTCCTTGCCGTCGCGGCCGACCATCCCCTGGCAAAAGCGCGCGCCGGGCAGGACCCCGAGCTGGCCGCCTTCATTGAGGAATGCCATCGCATGGGCACCTCGGTTGCCGCGACCGCAACCGCCGAGAAGAAGGGCTACGACACCGGACTGCGCGCGGTTCACCCGTTCGATCCCGATTGGACCTTGCCGATCTATGTCGCGAACTTCGTCCTGATGGACTACGGTACCGGCGCGATTTTCGGCTGCCCGGCCCATGACCAGCGCGATCTTGATTTCGC
>JAIUNP010000430.1 GCA_020161975.1 Pseudomonadota bacterium | reverse complement strand
CGATCGGCCTGGCGCCCGACCTGGTCTGGCGCTGCCGGGGCGGCAAGGCGGAGATCAACCGCCACGCCCTGTCGGCGCCGCATGCCTTCGAGCCGGAGGCCGGCCCGGCGCTCGACAGCCTGCGGCGGGTAATCGCCGCGGCGCGGTTTCCGGTGCCGGCCGGGCTGCCGCCGATGGCCGCCGGGCTGTTCGGCTATCTCGGCTACGACATGGTGCGGCAGATGGAACGGCTGGCTCCGGCCAAACCGGATCCGATCGGCGTGCCCGATGCACTGCTGATCCGCCCGCGCCTTGTGGTGGTCTTCGATGCGGTGAAGGACGAGATGGTCATCGTCACGCCCGTCCGTCCGATGCCAGGCGTTTCGGCGAAAGCGGCCTATGAAGCGGCCTCCGATCACCTTGACAGGGCGCTCGCCGCGCTCGAAGGCCCGCTGCACCATGAGACCCGCGCGGAAGAAGCAGCGCGCATCGCAGCGCTGATTGCTGCCGAACCCAAGGCAAGGTCCAACACTGCGCCGGAGGACTATCTCGCCATGGTGGCGCGGGCAAAGGAGTATATCCTCGCCGGCGACATCTTCCAGGTGGTGCTGAGCCAGCGCTTCAGCCAGCCGTTCGACCTGCCAGCCTTTTCGCTTTACCGCGCACTGCGCCGGGTCAACCCCTCGCCCTATCTCTGCTATCTCGATTTCGAGGGTTTCCAGATCGTCTGTTCATCGCCGGAGATCCTGGTGAAGGTGCGCGACGGCAAGGTCACGGTGCGCCCCATCGCGGGCACGCGGCGGCGCGGCGCCACGGCGCAGGAGGACCGCGCACTGGAGGCCGAGTTGCTCGCCGACCCCAAGGAGCGGGCCGAGCATCTGATGCTGCTGGATCTTGGCCGCAACGATGCGGGTCGTGTTTCGGCGGTCGGCACGGTCAAGGTGACGGACAGCTATTTCGTCGAGCGCTACAGTCAGGTGATTCACATCGTCTCGAATGTCGAGGGCGTCGTTGCCGAGGGCGTGGACGCAATAGACTGCCTCGCGGCGGGCTTTCCGGCAGGCACCGTTTCGGGGGCGCCAAAGGTGCGGGCCATGGAGATCATCGACGAGCTGGAGAAGGACAAGCGCGGCCCCTATGCGGGCTGCATTGGCTATTTCGGCGCCGACGGCACCTTCGATTCCTGCATCGTGTTGCGCACGGCCATCGTGAAAGACGGCGTGATGCACGTACAGTCCGGTGCCGGAATCGTGCATGATTCCGATCCACAATCCGAGCAGACAGAATGCGAGAACAAGGCGAAAGCGCTGTTCCGCGCGGCTGACACTGCGCTGCGTTTTGCCTCGCAGGCACGACGGGGGCAGTGATATGAAACTCCTTCTGCTCGACAATTACGACAGCTTCACCTTCAACCTCTACCATCTGTTCGGCAGCCTCGGCCCGAAGGTCGAGGTGGTGCGCAACGATCAGATCACCGTGCCGGAGGTGATGGCGCGCGGCTATGACGCACTGGTGCTTTCGCCCGGCCCCTGCACGCCGGATGAAGCAGGCATCATGCTTGATCTGATCGGCGCAGCGGCGGGAAAATTGCCGATTTTCGGCGTCTGCCTCGGTCATCAGGCTATCGGCCAGGCTTTTGGCGGCAAAGTGGTGCGCGCCCCTGCCCCATTGCATGGCAAGGTTTCTACGGTGAACCACAACGGGCGCGGGCTGTTCCGCGGCGTCAACGGCCCCTTTGCCGCAGCGCGCTATCATTCGCTGGTGGTGGACCGGGCCTCGCTCCCTCCGGATTTCGAAATCGCGGCGGAAGCCGACGGCCTGATCATGGCCGCTTCGCACCGCACCCTGCCGATCCATGGCGTGCAGTTCCACCCCGAAAGCATTGCCTCCGAGCATGGCGCAACGCTTTGCCGGAACTTCCTTGATCTGGCCGGGGACTGGAAGAAGCCCTGAAACAAGCCCAAAACATCGTCACGAGCGGACTTGTCCCGACCTTCCACGAATTGTAACACCGAGAATACGGATGTCCGCCACATAGGCAGACAGGACAAGGCTTGAGTAGGAGAACAGCGCGTTGGACAGTTTCAAGCCCCTGATCGCCAAGGTCGCCACCGGCGTAACGCTGACGCGTGAGGAAGCGACGCTTGCATTCTCGCAGATATTGTCGGGCGGCTCCACCCCGTCGCAGACCGGCGCCTTCCTGATGGCGCTGCGTGTGCGCGGCGAAACGGTTGACGAGATTCAGGGCGCGGTGTCAGCCATGCGCGCCAAGATGGTGCCGGTGAGTGCCCCCGATGATGCAATGGATGTCGTCGGCACCGGCGGCGATGCATCGGGCAGTTGGAACGTTTCCACACTTGCCGGGCTGATCGTCGCCGCCTGCGGCGTGCCGGTAGCAAAACACGGCAACCGCGCCGCGTCCTCGAAATCCGGCGCGGCGGATGTGTTGCAGGCGCTCGGCGTCAAGGTTGGCGTGGCGCCGGAGGTGATCACCGCCTCCATCGCGGCCTGCAACTTCGGCTTCATGCTGGCCCCCGCGCATCACCCCTCGATGCGCCACGTCGCGCCCGTGCGCGTCGAGCTTGGCACGCGGACGATTTTCAACCTGCTCGGCCCGCTCGCCAATCCCGCCAATGTCAAGCGCACGCTGATCGGCGTCTTTTCCCCCGCCTGGCTTATGCCGGTGGCAGAAACGCTGCGCGGCCTCGGCACGACACGGGCCTGGATCATCCACGGGTCCGATGGTCTGGACGAGATCACCACCACTGGCCCAACCGAGGGCGTCAGCCTGGCCGATGGCGTCATTACTCCGTTTACGGTGACGCCCGAGGAAGCGGGGCTGGTCCGCGCCAATCCGGCGGATCTCAAGGGCGGCGAGCCGAGCCAGAACGCCGAGGCGCTGCGCGCCGTGGTTGATGGTGTCAAAACGGCCTATCGTGACATCGCCGTGCTGAACGCAGC
>JAIUNP010000429.1 GCA_020161975.1 Pseudomonadota bacterium | reverse complement strand
CGCTCGCGCGCCATGTCGGCTTCTTCCGTGTCGGCCTGTGAGCTGACCGAGACATATTCGCCGGCCGCCATTGACATGGCTCCGGCCACCAGCCCGGCAACGCCCGCCACAAGGACCTCGTGAGGGCCGGCGGTCGCCGCCGCCACGCCGACGATGAGGCTCGACGTCGAGATCAACCCGTCATTGGCCCCAAGCACCGCCGCCCGAAGCCAACCGATACGTTCGATAAGATGATTCTCTTTGTGTAAAGTGCGCATAGAATTTGTTCCAGTGTGCGATCGGTCGGCCCCGAGGCACCGCCCATTCTACGGACGCTCGTGAAAGCGTGGCCGATCGATTGCCCGACATCCATATTAGAATTATTCTAAATATATGGCATGGACATTGAGATTGATCAATAAGTTAGATTTATTCTAATCTGCAAGACGTCATCCATAGAGCGTGCTGGCGTTTGAAGCGCCCGACCATCATATCCACGAGCGCCAATCCCGGAAGATCTGGCACGCCGAGGCCGTTGTAGGGGAACCACCTGCCGGCTGCGGCCGCTGCCAGGCCGAGAACAGTGACCACTGAGCGGACCAGCGACAGGTCGATCGGCAAAACGCTTCATTTCAGGCTCCTGGCTGGTGCGGTCACGGCCTCGGCCGCCGACGCTGGCTGGGCAGGGAAATCGTCAGGCAGCTTTTTTAGACCGCAGCGCAAGTGTCGCGATGACGATCCAGATGCCGGTGCGCAGGACCATCGCACCCGTGGTGCGCGCCTCCCACGCGCCGCCTAACCGGACATGCCACAGAAAGGCGGCGAAGACGGCTGCCGTCGCCACGGCGATGGCGAGGGAAAGCATTGGTGCCCAAGTCGCGCCGCGCCACAGGGCTATCCCGGCCAGCACATAGATAAACCCGGCAACGAAGTTAAACCACAGCACGAAGGACACCACCGCGCCCATGTCCACGCCGCCAAACAGCGCCCTGCCACCCGAAACGACGGTCAGCAGGCCGAAGATCACAGCCACGGCGGCAGCGATGGTCAGTGTGTGGGGTCTTGCGGGCATGGGATGGCTCCGGTGTCATGCGTCGGCCAGCCTGCCGTCGCGCAGGTGGACCAGGCGGTCGAAACGGTCAAAAATCTTCTCGTCATGGGTGACGGTGATGATGCAGGCCTCCTGCTCGACGGCAAGCTTGCGCAGAAGGTCCATCACCAGTCCGGCCCGCTTGCCGTCGAGCGCGGCGGTCGGTTCGTCGGCCAGGATGATGCGGGGACGGTTGGCCAGCGCCCGCGCAATGGCCACTCGCTGCGCCTCGCCACCCGACAGGAGCGCTGGCTTGGCCGCGGCGCGGTGGTCGACCTCGAGATAACCGAGCAGATCGCCGGCACGCGCGCGACCCTTCTCAACCGACCAGCCGGCGAGGTCGAGGACCACGGCGACGTTCTCCTCCGCGGTCAGGAAAGGCAAAAGGTTATGCGTCTGGAAGATGAAGCCGATCTTGTCGAGCCTGAGCCTCCTCAGGTCGCGCCGCAGCCATTGCCCGTCGAACACCGTCTCGCCGTCCAGCGTTACCTTGCCCGCCGATGGCGCCAGGATGCAGCCGATGACGTTGAGGAGCGTCGTCTTGCCCGAGCCGGAGGGGCCAAGAAGAGCGATCACCTCGCCGGCGCGAACCTGAAGGTCGACGTCGCGCAGCGCATCGACACGAGTTTCGCCCTGCCCAAAATGCTTGGCCACACCCTTCACGTCGATCAGGATTTCGCCGTCCGTCATGTCAGCTCCCCAGAGCTGTGGCCGGATCGACCTTCATTGCCGCCCGTACGCCAAGACCCGAGGCGGCGATGCAGACGGCGAAGATGATCCCGGCCAGCACCATCACGTTGAACGGCTCCAGCACGACCCGGCGCGGGAAATAGTCCTTCACCGTCAGGATCAGCACGAGCCCGATCCCCCAGCCTGAAGCGCCGAGGATCAGCGCCTGCTGCACGATCAGCCCGATGATGGTGCGGTCGGGCGCGCCGATGAGTTTCAGCGTAGCGATCTGCTTCAGCTTCTCCATCGTCATCGTGTAGATGATGAGCGCGATCACCACCGCTGAAACGCTGAGCAGGATGCCGAGAAACAGGCCGATTTGCCGCCGCGCCAGATCGACCACCGAGGAGACCAGAATGTCCTCCTGCTCGGCTTGCGTCAGAGCCGCCAGATGTTTCCACTGACGCACGGTCGCGGTCAGCAATTCGACATCCGCGCCCGGCGCTACCCGTGCGATCACGGCCGCGACCGAAGCGGACTTGACCGAAACGGTACCCCGCGCCGCCTGAACGCGCTGCGCTGCCGGGTCAAGCTCTGTCTGTAGCGCCATCGCGTCCGCCAGCGTGATATAGACCGCCGGATCGCCGCCCGCGTTCATTGCCCCTTCGACCAGCCCGACCACGACGAAGCGGTTGCGTCCGAGACGGATCGTCTCGCCGGTCAGAAGACCAGTCTTGCGGTCTGCCACCAGTTCGAAATGGCTTGTGCCGATGCCGCGCCCCTCGGCGATGCGCTGCGGGCCGCCGGGATGTCCCGGTTCATAGCCGATGACGTAGAGCCGCAGCGAAGCGCCGGCATGGGCAGCCTCGATGTTCTGGAAATTGATCGCGCCGGCCTCAGTCACGCCGGGCATCCGCGCCACGGCGTCGCGCGTGGTCAGCGGGATGTTCGAGGCTTCGGCGAACGGCCCTTTAGTGCCGCTCTCGACCACCCAGACATCTGCTGCCGGCGCCTTCACCACCGTCCACAATCTCGTGGTCGATGGCGGAACGCTCATCGGAGATTGATTAGCGGATCGCGAACGTCTGCGCCCCCTCCGCCGGGCCTCGCCCGGCACCTCCCCCATTGAGGGGGAAGAGGGCGCAAAGGTTTCCGCGTTTCCTTCATTAGATGGACAGGCGGGCGCAAACGTCTCCGCTCTCCCTCCC
>JAIUNP010000428.1 GCA_020161975.1 Pseudomonadota bacterium | reverse complement strand
CGTGGGCCAGAAGGTGAGGTGGCAGGTCTGCCGCACCAGCATGGTCAGTTCAGCGCTGCTGGTGTTGGCATCGACCCTTGCAAATCGGTGCGCAGCCGCCGCGCCCACGGCAAATTCGATCAGCCCCAGTATGGAGGCGATGCGCGTTGCGGCGAAGTAGAGCGCGATCAGGTGTGGCTCGACATACATCGCCAGAACGATGATATCGACATTCTGGCGCAGAACCTGCGCCACATCGCCAAGAAACACGGGCCAGGCGGCAACAAGCCAGTCGCGCAGCGCATAGGTCGCGGTGATCGGGGACGCACCGGCAGGGATCAGGCGCCGGAGCGTCATGATCAATTGCAGAAGTGTGGACAAGGCCGTTGCGCCAAGAGCAACCGTCATGGCGAGCGTCGCTGTCGCCGGAAATCCGACGGCCCAGGCAGCCGGAACCGCCAGAACCATCAGGGCTTGCCGCAGGATGTAGGGCGGCGCCAGCGCCAACATGCTCCAGCCATGCGAGCGGGCATAGCCTTCTGCAAGATCGCCGAGGGCGAACAGCGGCACGGTAACGAACATCAGCATCAGCGACTTATGGAATTCTTGGCCGAACGCATCGGGGTGTCCGTTCAGCCAGTAGAGCCCGGCAAGGCCGACCAATCCCGCGCCGACAGTAACGGCCAGCAGGCTGAAACGGATGAAGCCGACGGCGAGTGCGGTTTCGTTCCGCTGCGAATATTCCGCGAGAAATCGCACGGCAATCTGCGACAGGCCGAAGGTCGCGGCAAAGCCGCCAATCTGCACCCAGGCCCAAGCATAGGCGAAGACGCCGTATTCATCGGCGCCAAGATAACGCGCGATTGTGATTTGCAGAACATAGGCAAGGCCGGCAGCTGAAATACGCACCACCAGCGCAGCCAGCGGGCCGCGATGCCGTGCCAGCACACCGCGCAACCGTGCAACAAGGCCCTGTTCCGTCGCTTTGACGGACTCCGGAAAGGGGCTGGACGGTGTATGCACGGCGCGCTCCTGCAATTTCCGGACAGTCTGCGCGAAGAGGTTGAAGGCAGGCCTAATGGCGGGTCGCAATCCTGTGACAGGCTTAAGGATGTGTTCCCTGCGATCAGCCCGGAGCATCAACGCGGCATTAACCAAATCACGATTGGATGAATTTACTAAGATCGCGAATGAAAATGGGAATGCCCCGATGGGAAATCCGGAGACACGGAAGTACGTTGTCCTTGCAGCGGGCGACCCTGCGCCCTGGTTCCGGCAACGCTCCCTGGCCGGCGGTGATTTCAATATCGATGTTGCAGCGGGGCGTTACATCCTGTTGTGCTTCTTTGCCTCCGCCGGCACAAACGAGGGGCGCGCCGCGCTGGCGGCAGTCGCACGGCACAGGCGCCTGTTCGACGATGATCATCTGGCGTTTTTCGGTGTCACGCACGATGCGAATGACGAACGCGAGGCGCGTATCGTGGAAGCCTATCCCGGCATCCGCCATTTTCTCGATTACAATGGCGTGATCGGCCAGTTGTACGGTGCACTCCCGACAAATTCTGCACATGGCACGTCAGTGCCGGTGCGCTGCCAATGGGTCCTGCTCGATCCGACCTTGCGCATTGCCAGGATCTGGAATTTTGATGAGAGCGGCGCTGATCACGTTGCGGTCTTTTCCGCGCTGGCCCGTCTGCCAAAGCCGGGGTTTCATGCGGGGTTCGAGGTTCCAGCCCCGATCCTGATTATCCCGGATGTCTTCAATCCCGAGATGCGCCAAATGCTGATCGACTATTACGGACAGCATGGCGGCGAGGATACCGGCTTCATGACCAGTGAGGGCGGTCGCACGGTCGGGCGGATCGATTTCAGCCACAAGCGCCGCAAGGATTGCATGATCGAGGATGTCGATCTGATGCGCCTGACCCAGAAATGGGTGCAGCGGCGTATCGTGCCCGAGATTCTCAAGGTCCATCAATTTAAGGTGACGCGCATGGAGCGTTACCTCATCGGCTGCTATTCCGCAGAAGACGGCGGGCATTTCCGTGCCCATCGCGACAACACGACCGCCGGCACCGCGCATCGGCGCTTTGCCGTCTCGATCAACCTCACGGATGACTTCGAGGGGGGCGAGGTGATCTTCCCGGAATATGGGATGCGCGGCTACAAGGCGCCGGCGGGGGGCGCGGTGATCTTTTCCTGCTCGCTGCTGCACATGGTCTCGCGCGTCACCGCCGGGCGGCGCTTTGCATTCCTGCCGTTCCTCTACGACGAGGCGGCCTCTGCCTTACGCGAACGCAACAACGCGCTGCTCGATGAAAGCGTGGAGCGTTATGATCCGAACCGGGAGATGGCGGCCTGAGATCGCTTTTCGGTTGAGAACGCCGATTGGCCCTTGCAGGGCGGGGGGTGGGCGCGTACAGCCTCGTCTTCGACATGAGCACCGAGCCGTCGACCCTTTCCGCCTTTCCCCACCGCCACCTTCTCGGGATCGAGGGGCTGTCGCGCCTTGATATCGAGGCGTTGCTGAACGCCGCCGAAGAGGAAGTGGCCACCTCCCGCCAGATTGAAAAGAAGAAGGCGACGCTGCGCGGTCGAACGCAGATCAACCTGTTCTTCGAGGCCTCGACCCGTACACAAGCCTCGTTCGAACTGGCCGGCAAGCGGCTTGGCGCCGATGTGATGAACATGTCGGTTGCCAACTCCTCCGTGAAGAAGGGCGAGACGCTGATCGATACCGCGATCACGCTCAACGCCATGCGGCCGGATGTGATCGTGGTGCGCCAC
Source organism: Pseudomonadota bacterium (assembly GCA_020161975.1). Lineage (GTDB taxonomy): Bacteria > Pseudomonadota > Alphaproteobacteria > Rhizobiales > Beijerinckiaceae > JAIUNP01. The sequence goes on along the minus strand of JAIUNP010000428.1, from coordinate 185 downwards.
CATGCCGCCGGCGCCGTGCAGCTTTTGGCCCGCAAAGTTGATTGCGCGGTCATCAATGCCGGCGACGGCGCCCATGAACATCCGACGCAGGCCCTGCTTGATGCGCTGACCATCCGCCGCAACAAGGGGCGGATCGAGGGGCTGACGGTCGCCATCTGCGGTGACATCATGCATTCGCGCGTGGC
>JAIUNP010000427.1 GCA_020161975.1 Pseudomonadota bacterium | reverse complement strand
CAAGATCGCGGCGGTCCGCTTCGCGCGCGAGCGCAGCATTCCGTATTTCGGGATCTGCTTCGGAATGCAGATGGCCGTGATCGAATCCGCGCGTAGCCTGGGCGGCCTGCCCGACGCGACCTCGACGGAGTTCGGGGAAGCCGAAGAGCCGGTCGTCGGCCTGATGACCGAGTGGGTCCAGGGCAATGAGCGGGTCCAGCGGGCGGCCGGCGGTGACCTGGGAGGGACCATGCGGCTGGGAGCCTATGACGCGACGCTGAAGGCGGGGTCGCGCATCGCCGACATCTATGGATCGACCACGATCAGCGAGCGGCATCGCCACCGTTATGAGGTCAACATCAACTACCGTGACCGGATCGAGGCAACCGGCATGGTCTTCGCCGGCCTGTCGCCGGACGGGGTGCTGCCCGAGACGGTCGAGCGACCGGACCATCCGTGGTTTGTTGGGGTCCAGTATCACCCGGAACTGAAGAGCCGCCCGTTCGCGCCGCACCCGCTGTTCGCCAGCTTCATCGCCGCCGCTGTGGAGCAGAGCCGGCTGGTTTAAGGCGCCGCCTGCCCCTGATGCGGCTGCGTCGGGGGCTTTTTTCCGCGTCAAACTGCATCTGCCCTTTCCGTCGCCGCATTTTTGGGGCATCGGAACAGTTCGGATCTTTCTAACAGGGTTGCCTGACGACGATGCTCGACGGAATTCGCAAAGCCGCAAACAACTGGTTGGGACGTGCCGTCCTGATCGTGATCATGGGCTTTCTCATCCTGTCCTTTGCCATCTGGGGCATTGGCGACATGCTCCGCACACAGGGCACCACGTCGGTGGCGACGGTGGGCAAGGTCGATATCGGCGCGGAAACGTTCCGTCGCACCTACACCACTGCGCTTGAGGATGTGTCGACACGGCTGCGCCGACGGCTCACCAACGAGGAAGCGCGGACCTTCGGCCTTGACCGGCAGGTGCTGGCGCGGCTCGTCAGCGAGGCGGCCCTTGACCAGCAGACGGAGAAATTTGGCCTCAACCTCTCGAATGACGAGGTCGTGCGCCTGACCATGGCAGAGCCGGGCTTCAAGGGCAGCAACGGCCAGTTCGACCGGGCGCGCTTTTATGAGGTGCTGCGCCAGAACGGGCTGAGCGAGGCCGGTTTCTTTGCAGAACAGAAGCGCTCGATGCTGCGTCGCGAGCTTGCGGCAGGCATTGCCAGCGAAATTCCACCCTCGCAGGCGCTGGTTGATGCAGCCTATCGTTACGTTTCGGAAGAGCGGACGGTGGCTTACTTCACACTTCTGCCCGCAAGCCTCGGCACACTTCCAGAGCCGAGCGAAGCGGAACTGAAGGAGTTTTACGAGGGGCGCAAGGGCGAGTTCCGCGCGCCGGAATATCGCAAGGTGGTGGTGCTTTCCGCCCTGCCGCAGGATCTTGGGATTGACCTGACGGTGACGGAGGATGATCTGCGCCGCACCTATGACCGGGCGCTAGCCGCCGGGCAGATGGGAACACCGGCAAAGCGGCAGGTGCAGCAGGTTCTGTTCCCGAACGAGGCGGACGCTGTCGCCGCCGCGCTGAAACTCGGCTCCGGCCTGTCGTTTGATGCCCTGCTCGCCGAACGCAACGTGAAGCCGGCGGATGCCGATCTCGGCTTCAAGACAAAGCGCGAGTTCGCCGATCCGGCAGTGGGAGAAGCGGCCTTTTCCACCCCGGAGGGGCAGGTGTCCAGGCCTGTGAAAACCGGGTTCGGCTATGCGCTGCTCAAGGTCAACAAGATCGATCCGGGCACTGAAATTCCGTTCGAGACGGCGAAGGCAAGCCTCATGGCAACCGCAACTGCCGACAAGCAGCGGTCCGATCCGCGCGTTCTCGCCCGTCTCGATGAGATCCAGAAGAAGATCGATGAGGCAAAGATTGCCGGAAAGTCGTTGACCGACGCTGCCCCTTCCGCAGGCCTCAAGACCGTCACCATCGATGCGATCAATGCAGCCGGCAACGGCAAGGATGGAAACAAGATCGCTGTGCCCGGCGGCGACGAGACACTGAAAGGCATTTTCCAGTCCGATATCGGTCTCGACAACGAGGCGATCCACCTGAAGCAGGGCGGGCTCGTCTGGTTCGAGATTGCCGGCGTCGATCCGTCGCGCGAGCGCAGCTTCGATGAGGCTAAGGCTGAGGTTCTGGCCCGCTTCAAGGCCGATGAACTGACGAAGAAACTGGCGGCTCGCGCCGGCGAACTCGTCAAACGTCTCGATGCCGGCGAGGATATTGCCACCGTCGCCGCTTCGGTTTCCGCCGAGGTGAAGGACGCAAAGGTGACGCGCCAGAACGGCGGCGATCTGGGAGCCACGGGCGTGGCACAGGCATTTGGCATCGCGGTCGGCAAGGCTGCATCCGCCGCGCAGGCAGGCGCGACCGGGCGCATTGTGCTGCTCGTCAAGTCCGCCAAAGCCACGCCGCTGGATCCCGCAAGCGCCCTCGGCGGGCAGTTCCGCAAGCAGTTGGGTGAGCAGACCGCCGAGGATCTAGTGACAGAATACGTCCAGCGCCTCCAGACAAGCCTTGGCACCACGATTAACCAGAAGGCGTTCCAGAGCGCCGTGGGTGGCAATACCGGCGGCTGACATGAGCTTTGAACCGTCCTTTGAACGTTTCGCCAGCGCGTATGAGCGGGGCGAAAGCCAGTGCCTGATCACGCGGCTCGTCGCCGATCTTGAAACGCCGGTCTCGGCCTCGATGAAACTGCGCGCCGCCTTTCCGGGGCCGAGTATCCTGCTGGAATCGGTGGAAGGTGGCGCGGTGCGCGGGCGCTATTCCATCATTGGTCTTGCGCCGGATGTGCTGTGGCGCTGCATCGACGGCATACCGTCGGTGGCGCTCAATGGCGGAGCGTTCGTTGAGCAGGACGAAGCACCGCTCGACAGCCTGCGCAGCTTGCTGAAAATCTCGGCTCTGCCGCTCGATGAAACCTTGCCGCCCATGGCCTGCGGCG
>JAIUNP010000426.1 GCA_020161975.1 Pseudomonadota bacterium | reverse complement strand
CCGTGCGGCTCGCCCGCACTACTCAGCCTATGCAATCTCGATCCCGCCCGGACATGAGTCCGGCAAGATCGAATGGCCCCCAAACGGAGCTGTGGCCGATCCGGCGACGGATTTTGTAACCCTGAGGCAGCAGGATCTGAGCCGGAGCAGTTTCCTGTCGAGGATGGGGCGCGATGGCGTGGGGGTTTATGTCCACGGCTACAACACCAGCTATCAGGAGGCGCTTTACCGCCTGGCGCAGCTTGCGACGGATGCACACCTGGAGGGTACGCCTGTTCTGTTCTCATGGCCGTCTCAGGCCCATGTGGCAGCCTATATGGCCGATAGGGATGGCTCCGACTATTCGCGGACAGCGCTTGTCGGACTGCTGACGGATCTGACCGCCGGGCGCAGTCCGAACAGACCAGTGATTGTGCTCGGCCATTCCATGGGTGGCCGATTGACCATGGAAGCTTTGCTGCAATTGCGCCTGACGGGGCGTGGAGATGTGCTGGACCGGCTCGAGGTGGTTCTGGCGGCCCCCGATATCGATATCGACCTGTTTCGAGACCAGATCTCTGTGATTGGCCGGATGCGGCATCCGATCACGATCCTGGTCTCGGCCGATGATCAGGCTTTGCGGGTGTCTGCCCGCCTGGCGGCACGACGCACAAGGCTTGGCCAGGTGGATGTGCGTGATCCCGCGGTTCAGGCGCTGGCTCTGCAAAACGGGGTCCGCATCGTCGATATCACCAATCTGCCGACCGATGACCCGGCGCACAGTCGCTATGTCGGGCTGCTCTCGGGCGACAGCAGGGAAGCAAATGCTGCGCTCAGTTCCCTCAATGGGGTGCGTCAGGCAGGTGCATTCATTTTCGGACAGTTGGGTGACGCCCTTTACGGGATTGGCGGCGCATTGTCGGATTGAGGGGAGCGCGAAGAATGACAGCTGCAAGCCGATATGTGGTCATCGCAATGCCTTGGAACGAAGAGTCCGCAAAGGCTCTGGCGGCGCAGGGTGGGTAGAGGCCGACCCTACTTGCCCTGCCCGCGTATCGTGTCGATCAATGAGCCAAGATGAAGAAGGGCCAAATCCGGCTCGGCGACCTGTCGCGGGTTTTGAGGTTTCCCGGCGGATGTTCATGACCCTGTCATGCCAGGAGCTGTGCCGCTTCTCCGTGCTTTGTCAGCAGCGCGACAGCCTTCTTGTCGAATGACATGAAGGTTTCTCCACCCAGCCATTTGCCCTCGTGGGCCATTATACCATCGGCGAAGTCGCCGCCCGCTTCCAGCAGCACAAGCCCGGCCTCGACTGCGGGCCGGTTCATGACCACGTTTCCTGTATCGAGCAGCGCACGGATCGCGATTGCCACATCCTCTTTCGGCAGCCTTGCACCATGCCGCAATATCCAGACCAGCTCACACAGGGAAGGCAGCGAAACCGCAATCAGGGTTGCGTTCTTGAGCAGCGCCTGGGCGGCGGTCGCCTGCGCCGGATCATCTTGAAGGATTGCGCGCGCGAGGACGTTGGTATCGGCAGTGATCTTCATTCTTCGTTCAACTCGCCAGCCCAGCCAGCTGCTGCGATCTCGTTCATGTCTTCAATCGACAGCGGTTTTTGTTGCGCGACCTTGCCGTCAAGGGCATGAATGAAGCCATCGATGGTGCCGGCCGGCCGTGCTGCCCGCACCCGCAGTTCGCCGCCGGGCAATTTTTCAAAATCGACCCGTTCTCCTGGCTTGATACCGAGGTGCTGCAGTAGATCCCGCTTGAGCGTGACCTGTCCCTTCACTGTGACTGCGAGCGATGCCACAAAAACCTCCATTGAAGCAAAGCCAATGTAATGTAATTTTTGCTTACCGTCAATGGCGGCTTGGCGAGACCTTCAGTCTGTCTTCTTGCCCCTGCGCGGCGTTGTTGCATTACCCCTGCCTGAGGCGTGAATGCCCCTTACCCCACTGGTGTCATGCCACACGGACGATCTCGGCGGTGCCGAGGACGTTAAAGCGGTTCATGAGGGCAATGCGGATTTGGATTTCTGCGGTCTGTCGGTCGGGGTCTCGTGCGATGATGCGCTCGCCGAAGGCTTTCAGGCAGCGCATCTTCGCCTCGATCCGGCTGCGGGCGTGGTATCCGGTCCAGCGTTTCCAGAAGGCCCTTCCGTAATGCCGCGTGGCGCGCAGGGTGTCGTTTCTGGCGCGTGCTGCCGGGCAGTCTTCTTTCCAAAGACGTCCGTTCTTGCGGATAGGGATGATCGGGGTGCCCTGCCGGTTGACGATGGCGGTGTGGCAGCGGCGCGTGTCATAGGCGCCGTCGGCGGTGACCGTGCCGATTTGCTCGTCCGCCGGGATCTGGCTCAGCAGGTCTGGAAGCACGGGGCTGTCGCCGTCGCGGCTGGGGGTGGATTCTACGGCGCGGATGTCGGCGGTGGCCGTGTCCATGGCTAGATGCACCTTGCGCCATTGGCGCCGGCCCTGCACCCAGTGTTTGCGCGCCTGCCATTCGCCATCGCCGAGGAACTTGATGCCTGTGCTGTCGACCAGCAGGTTCAGCGGGCCATCCGCGCGGCGATAAGGGACCTGAACGGCCAGGGTCTTCTGCCTCCGGCACAGCGTGGAGAAGTCGGGCACGGGCCAATCCAGCCCTGCAAGCTTCAGCAGGCTCGCAACCACCCCGCCGGGCCCAAGGGGGAGACCCCGTTCTCAGAACGGGATCTCGTCGTCGCGGTCGACCAGCTCGGGATTTTCGTTCTCGGCCGACTTCGGGCGGCTCAGGAAGTCGACCTTCTCGGCGATGATCTCGCAGCCGTAGCGGTCGTTCCCCATGCTGTCGATCCACTTGGTGTAGTGGATGCGGCCGTGGACGAGGACCTTCATGCCCTTTTCGCAATGCTCCGCGACCGTCTTGCCGAGACCGTTGAAGCAGGTGATGCGGTGCCATTCGGTGTCCATGACCCGGTAGCCGTTCTCGTCGCGCAGGACGCGACCTTCCGA
>JAIUNP010000010.1 GCA_020161975.1 Pseudomonadota bacterium | reverse complement strand
GAATCAAACACAGAATATGCGGCGGCGGGATTGCCATCTCGTGGCTGGCCGACCGAGCCGAGCACGACGACCCAGCGGCGCGCCTTCAAAAGTGGAACCGATATTTCAGCGGGCGGCACGTATTCCTCGATCGGGCGTCCATCCACGGCGTGGAAATAGCAGGGGCGGTGCACATGGCCGCAAATGGTCACACGCCTCGTCGTGTGGCGCAGACAGGCGTTCGCCTCGATGCGGTTGGTGATGTAATGCCAGGCGAGGGGCGCGGCGGCGCTGGCATGGACAAAGAGCACTTCGCCCTCCTCCAGCGATACAGGCATGCTGCCGATGAAGGCGCGGTGGCGGTCGGACATCTGCGTCCGCGTCCATTCCATGGCCTGAAGCGCCATCGCATTCATGTCGCAATCGAGTTTGAGGACCCCCTCATCGTGGTTGCCGAGCAGGGCCACGGCGCCCTGAGAACAGAGGTCCATCACCGTATCAAGGCACCAGGCGGGATCGGCGCCATAGCCCACCACATCGCCGGTGAAGATGATCCGATCCACGGGATGGCGGGCAATATGCGCGAGGCAGGCACTGAGTGCCTCCCGGTTGCCGTGGATGTCCGACAGCAGTGCAATTCTCATCGCATTCCCTCCCGTGCCAGTCTTGCTGGCCGGATTATTTGTCATCATCTAATCAGGCTAAGGTGCCCACGCCAACTTCTCCGTTCGACCAAGACCTAGCATGAATCATCATTCCGCACCCCGCGCTGGTCAAGCTTTGCTGTTCGGACTTATCCTGCTTCTTGGCGTTCTCTATGCGATCCACGGGCTGTGGACCCTTTACCAGGGCGAGTACTGGGTTTCTTCACGCACAGCGCCGCCCGTTCTCGAAACCGGGACCAGGGCTTTCTGGCTCTCGCTTTCGCAATTGACGACGGGCGCGGGCATCGCAGCAGTAGCCACGACCCTGCGCAGCACAACGCCACGTCTGTGGTGGGGGTGGGCTGTCGTGTCCGGTGTCGCCACCCTCGCCGCTTACGGCGTTGCGCTCAGCCTGTGACAGCGGAGCGCCTGGGTGCCGTCAGCGCTTTCCGAGGAAGATGCCGGAGCCGACATAGTCGGGCGCGCCGCCTGTTGTGGGGCCGAACACGTTCCAGCGCCCGCCGAGTTCACCCGCCGGGCCGGCAGCCCCGGTGAAGAATGTGCCATGCGGGTAGATGCTGGCGCCGCTGGCGCTCGTACCGGCCACGTTGTTGTTGTCGAAGGAAACGGCACTGCCCCCACCCTGCCCCGTGACCGGGACAAGGATCGCCGTACCGTTGTAATTCCGTCCGTCGAGATTGGAGATTGCGTAGGTTGCGGTGGCGGCACCGAAATTCACCGTCGAAGCGAAATTGCCGGCGGCAACATATTCGGCACTGCCATTCTTGAAGGCCCCGATGGCATGGCCGGTATAGGTCGCTGACCCCGTGGTCGGCATTTGCGAGGCGGGTGTCGGCAGGCCAGCAATCCAGGTGCCCAGGTGAACCGTATCGCGCACGGAATCGGGCTGTCCGCTGGCATTGGTACCGCTGCGCGTAGCCGTGTAGGACCAGAAGCCCCAGCGGGTATATTCGCACTGGCAGAAGGTGACGCCCGGGAACTGGGACGCCGCGCCCACGGCCTGACTGTTGACGAACACGCCATCCTCACTGGTCGGGGCGGCTGTCTCGCTGGTCGAGCCGCTAACGCGGGAGATGGTGGACAAGGTTGCCCCGCCGTCCGTCCGCGCCGTGCGCGCACCGAAGTTGTCATAATCAACATAGGCGGAGCGGGACCGTGTGCCCGCGCCCTGATAACCGAAGGCGATGTTCGCGCCGTTGAAGTCGTCGCCGGGGCCGAAGCGGTTGCCATAACGCTCGACCTTCATATTGGCGCCGAACTGGGAATCGCCGGTCAGGTTGATGGTGACGGACCCGGAGACGGTTTCGGGCAAGATCGAGGTTGGCTGACCAGTCGTGCTCGAATGGGTGTTCCACAGGCCGGCGACCATACCGATCAGTGTCTGTTCCGGTCGATTCGATCCGAGCGTCGGCGGGGTGCTGGTCTGCTGTAGCCCGCCGGAGAAGGAATAGTTGGTGACAACAGACGGCGCGCTCACCGGATAATTCGTGTAGGTCGACGTTGCGGTTTGCAGCACACCGTTCGCCGAGTCCTTGTTATCAAAGCCGGCGGCGGTCGGAATGGTGTTGGCATCCATCGTCACGGTGCCGGGCACCAGCGACAGGCTGCTCGTCAGCCGCGAGGTGCGCGCGGTCGCATCAAGCCGGCTGAAACCGGTCAAACCACCACCTGACACACCTTCAGATTCAGGGCGGATATCCATGTTGCCGAAATAGATCGCCGAGGTCTGGCCGGCGCCCTGCCCGTTGATGACCAGCCCAGCCACCATCACACGCGAGACAGTGTTCGGCGTCCCGTTCGCTTTCGCGCCGCCCTGCCCGTAACCAAGCATGCCGGATTCCGACCAGTTTCCCTGCGGCTTGAAGCCGGTCGGGATCAACTCGCCGACCCGCTGCTGCATGTTTTCGCTCAGCGCGTAGAAACGGCGCGTCGGCAGGGCCGCCCCGGCAGTCCCCGTGCCGGAACCGCTCCCCGTGCCGGTGCCAGTGCCCGTGCCAGCACCTGAGCCAGTACCGGTACCGATGTTGCCGGAGGTATTTGTCGTTGTGGTCACCGGCGTCAGGGCGTCATTGGCGGCAACCTGCGTTCCAGCGGCGGCAATCTGCCCAACGAGCTGGAGCGGCATATCCTGCTGCATCGCGTTTGGCGGCACTGTGACACGGGCTACTTGCGCCATCGTCTGCGGCTGCTGAGGCTGCACGGAAGCCAGCGTGCTGGGGACTTTCGGCTGGCCCACCGACCGGTTCGCGCCCTGATCGGTCGGCACCTCGCGCCGGCCGCCGGTCTGGCTACCCTTGCTGGTCACGGCCCTGTTGGTGGTGTCCACCTCGGTGCGGGCCACGCGCGTCGGTGCCGCCGGCGGCCTGCCTCCCGCGATATCCATCTGGAAGCCGGGGCGTCGGAGGATCTCTGTCCCCGTCGGCGTCTGCACTGAAATCTTGCCGAAATGATTGACGACCCGCGTACCGGCCCCACTGTGGCTTACCGTCGCCACGCCGCCGCGAACGCCCAGCGTCGTAGCCGGCGTCTTGATGGTCGCGCCACCGGTATGGCTGGTCTGGCCGCCGACAAAACGCATCACGCCTTTGGTCAGCGTCGCGGCCATGCGCCCTGTGTTGGTCTTGGGATCGTAGACGAATTCATCGATCACAAGCTGGCTGTTCGGGCCGATGTTCATGGTCGTCCGGTCGGCAAAGAGCAACTGGACAGAACCATTGGCGGTGGTTGAAATGCGTTCGCGATAAACGACCGTGCCGCCGACGTTGATGGTGCGCGTCGCACCGCCCGGCGGCGTGCCGACCGCGTCAGGATTGACAGCGCCGACCGTGCCGATCCTTTCGGCCAGAACCGGCGATGCGGAAGCCAGCGCCGCAGCGAGGGCAAAGATGCTGGTGGACGAATGCCTGATCATGGCGCGTCTCCTCAGAACTTGACCGTGGGGCCGAAGGTGACAGAAAAATTACGGGTCGAATAGTTTGGAATGTTCGACCGAACATTGGTGTACTGAACCAAAAGCCCGAGACCCGCATTGGGCCACAACGGCATGTCCAGCCCGGAACCGATCCGCCATTCACGATCACGGCGGCGGGTGTAGGGATCAACGATCCAGTTCGCCTCGTCGTAACGCGTCTGGGTGTAGCCGACGAACGGGTTCAGCACCCACTTGCGTGCACTCTCGACGAAGGACGGGCTGAATTCATAAATCAGCCCGGCATCAGCGGCAAAGCTGCGATAGCTGTAGTGATTGACACGGGCATCGACGCGGTTGAAGGCCAGCCGCGTGTTCCAGCGCCACTCCATGGTGATGGGCGCGGAGGCGTTCATATAGACGGTATGAACCAGGCCGCGCTGATCGGTCGCATTCGGAATTTCGCTGGAATTGCGATAGCTGCGACGGCGGATCTCGTACCCCGGTTCGAGCAACGCGCTGGTCAACGGAATGGCAAAGCTGACGCCGCCACCGGTACTGACGAGATAGGGATTGTCGCCCAGTGTCACGCCGCCGCCCAGCACATACGGCTTGATCGACCAGCCGGGCAGTTCATCGGGCGCCAGCGCAAGGCGCGGGCCGAAACTCGCCTCGACAAGGCCGGTGTTCAGGCGCGTCACGTCGAATTGACGTGCGTAATAGGTCGTTGCCTGCGCTTCCAGCACATCGCCCCGCTGGTTGCCGAGGTCATAGATGTACCGAAACCCAGCAAGGCCGAAGGTATTCCAGTCGGCCTTCTTCGTGTACTGGCGGGACAAGATCGCGTCATAACCAAGCGCGCGGACATTCGGAGAGTTCGGACCTGCGTTGGCATTGCTCTGGTAACGAAGACCCACCTGGCCGAAGAACATCATCTGCGTGGTTTGCAGGCGCCGCTCGATCTCCGTCAGGAAGCCGGCCACACGATTGCGCACCGCCGGCGGCACATCATCGCCAGAAATGGCTGATTCGAAATAGCTGCGCGCCATTTCATAAGAGCCGAGGCGGAAATAGAGAACGCCAAGCTCCAGCCGTACGCGCGGCAGGTTCGGACTATAGAAAATGATGCGCTCAAGCGCGCCGATCGCTGCCTCGAAATCGCCCATGCGCGTTGCAACATCGGCATAGCGGAAGCTGGCACCGACGTTGGCAGGATCCTTCAACGTCTGTGCAAAAAGCGCATCATATTCGGCTTTCAGAGCCGGATCATCCGACAATTTGGGCTGCTGGGCCAAAGCCGGCAACGACAGCAAAATCCCGGTCAGCACAACCGCGAGGCAGGCCAGCAATGTCCATCCGCGCGCAAGGCGGCTGATATTAGTCTGCTTCAACGTCCGCTCTCCCGCGGAGGAACCACATCCGCATTGCGAATCCGCGATCAATTCGACGCGAACTCGCACAAATCCCAATTAACGCAAATCACCGATGCCAACATATTAACGGAATATTCATAAGTTCGCCGACCGTGCAACGGATTACCGAGCCGGGCCCTTGCGACAACCTTCGAGTGTGGTCAACGCGACACAAGCGGTCAGCGGATCATGCTCCAGAGGAAACGGGCCGCTGTCAGGACCAGGAACAGCCCGAACGCGATTTCCAGCCGACGCTTCGGAGTGCGATGGGCAAGGCGGGCGCCATAAGGGGCGAGCGCGGTCGATGTGGGAGCAACCAGCAGAAAGCCGAGCAGCGAGACATACCCCAGCGACAGCGGCGGCAGCAAAGCAAGCTTGCTCCAGCCCGCCGCGACATAACCCAGGGCGCCGGGGATCGAAATGAGAACCCCGAGCCCCGCCGAGGTCGCAACCGCACTGTGCATCGCAACGCCGTGCATCGTCAGGAACATGTTGGAGATCACGCCGCCGCCGATGCCCATCAGCGAGGAGGCCAGGCCGATGACGAGCCCGAACAGGCCCAGCCCGGCCTTGCCCGGCAGTTGCTCGCCAAACCGCCAGTTATCGCGCCCGGCCAGGAGCTTTACAGCGTTGATGCTCGCAACCACGACGAACACCAGCTTCAGCACATAATCAGGTGCATAGGCTGCCACCAGCGAACCGCCGAGCACACCGGTCACAACCGGCAGCGCCCAGACCTTCAGCACATCCATCAGCACCTTGCCCTTAGCCATATGGGTGCGGAAGGAGGAAATCGAGGTGGGGATGATGATGGCGAGCGAGGTGCCGACGCAGAGGTGCATCCTGACCGAATCCGGCACGCCGACCATGCCGAAAATCTGATAAAGCACTGGCACGATGACCGCGCCGCCGCCGACGCCGAACAGCCCCGCCAGCAGGCCGGTGATGATGCCCGCGCCCAGAAGCGCGACACCGAGAAACACAAGATCCTGTAGCGGCAAGCCGAACATGGTGAAATGACCTCTCCAGCGGGCTTGACGGCGAGGCCTCGTCGCCCGCATTCCTTATTGCTCTAATCGAGGCATCCTGAAATGCAAGCCGACCCGGCGGTTCGGGCCGCCCCCCTTGATCGCAAGGTCAGGATAATCATCGCCGGCCTCGGCGTCACCCAGATCATCGGCTGGGGGTCGACCTACTATCTCCTGACCATTCTCGGTTCGCCGATGAGCGCGGCGCTGGATCTGCCACCGGCGCTTGTTTCGGGCGGCATGTCGCTGTTACTCGTACTCGGCGGGCTGACCGGCCCCTTCGCCGGGCGATTCATGGACCGGCGCGGGGCTCGCCCGGGAATGGCCGCGGGCAGCATCATCGCCGCAGCCGGATTGGCGCTGCTGTCGCAGGCCGTCGGCCCGGTCAGTTATATCGTCGCCTGGTTCGTGATCGGTCTTTCCGCCTCGCTCATTCTCTACCCTGCTGCCTTCACCGCGCTGACGCAGGCAGCGCCGCAGAATGCCCGCAGGGCCATCACGCTGCTGACCCTGCCGGGGGGGCTGGCCTCGACGGTATTCTGGCCGCTGACCAGTCATCTCATGCCCCTCTTCGACTGGCGCGAGATCTGCCTCATCTACGCCGGGCTGAACCTTTGCGTCTGCCTGCCGATCCACCTTCTGCTGCTGCCGACGCGCGCAGGGGGCCTGCCGAGCACTGCGACCCAGGCCAGTGCGGACAGCGAGGGGCTGCCCCCTGCCGCCCAACGCCGCGCCTTCGTGCTTTTTGCCGCGATGCTGGCGCTCAACGCCCTGCTCGTCACCGGAATGCTGAACCAGATCATGGTACTGCTGACCGGGCTCGGGCAGCCGGCCGAACAGGCGGTGCTGTTCGCCATGATCTTCGGTATTTCCCAACTGTCCGCCCGGATGGTGGATATTCTGGCTGCGCATCGCACCGACGCACTCAGAACCGGCGTGGCGGTCATGACCGGCTTCTGCCTTGCTCTTGCGGGGCTGCTTGTGGCCGGCGCATCTCCGGTGGCGGGGCTGCTGTTTGCCGTGCTGTTCGGCGCCTCGAATGGTATCCTCACGATCATTCGCGGCACCTTGGTGCTGCAACTTTTCGGCATCACAGGCTATGGCGAGAAGCTCGGTACAATCACGGTGGCTCAAGGTATCGCCGGAGCAAGCGGGCCGGTGCTGATTGCCCTGTTTCTCGAAACGTTCGGGCCGGGGACAACGGTGACGGCCTGCATGGGCATCGCCGTGCTGGGGCTTCTCGCAATGCTGGCACTTTATCGCCATGTTATGGCCAGCCGGAGAATGGTTTCGTAAACAAAACAAACTGTTCTAGCGTCTGATTCGATCTGATCTGCCGACGAGGCCCCCATGCGCACCGAGACCGCCCCCGTCATTCGCCTCAGCGATTACCAGCCGCCGGATTTTCTGGTGAGCCATGTCGACATGCTGGTGAGCCTCCATGCGACCGAGACGCGCATCCGCACCACGCTGACGATGCAACGCAACCCGTCGGGATTTGCGGGTACGCCCGTGGTGCTGGAAGGTGACGACCTGGTGCTCGAAGGGCTGATGCTCGACGGCGAACCGCTGGCAGCCGACCGTTACACCGCCGCTCCGGACAAGCTCGTGCTGCCCAACCCGCCGGAGGGAACCTTTACGCTCGCCATCGACACGCTGGTCAACCCAACCGCCAACACCAAGCTGATGGGGCTGTTCCGCTCCAATGGCGTTTATTGCACGCAATGCGAGGCAGAAGGCTTCCGCCGCATCACCTATTTCCCGGATCGGCCCGATGTGATGAGTGTCTACCGCGTCACCATCGAAGCGGATCGCGACGAGGCGCCTGTGCTGCTCAGCAACGGCAATCCGGGCGAGTTTGGCACGATGCCCGATTCCAACCGCCATTTCGTGGTGTGGGAGGACCCCTTCCCCAAGCCGTGCTACCTCTTTGCGCTTGTGGGCGGAGATCTCGACGCGATTTCCGACACCTACACTACTGGCTCGGGACAGGCGGTCGATCTCAACATCTTCGTCGAGAAGGGCAAGGGTGAACGCGCGCGCTACGCGATGGATTCGCTGATCCGCTCGATGCGCTGGGATGAGGATACCTTCGGGCGCGAATACGATCTCGGCGTGTTCAACATCGTCGCCGTATCCGATTTCAACATGGGCGCGATGGAGAACAAGGGTCTGAATGTCTTCAACGACCGCTACATTCTCGCCAGCCCCGAAACCGCGACCGATCAGGATTACCACAATATCGAAGCCATTGTGGCGCACGAGTATTTCCACAACTGGACCGGCAACCGCATCACCTGCCGCGACTGGTTCCAATTGTGCTTGAAAGAGGGGCTGACCGTTTTCCGCGATCAGGAATTCTCCTCCGACATGCGCTCGCGACCCGTCGAGCGGATCAATGCCGTGAAAACGCTGCGTGCGACGCAGTTCGTTGAGGATGCCGGCCCGCTTGCCCATCCGGTGCGCCCCAGCGCCTACAGGGAAATCTCCAACTTCTACACCGCGACGGTCTACAACAAGGGCGCCGAAGTCATCCGGATGCTCAAGGTGCTGATCGGCGCTGCAAATTTCCGCAAGGGCATGGACCTCTATTTCGCCCGGCACGATGGCGAAGCTGCGACGATTGAAGAGTTCATCGCCTGTTTTGCGGAAGCGGCGAATCGCGATCTCAGCCAGTTCATGCGCTGGTATAATCAGGCCGGCACACCGCGGGTGAAGGTCACGCAGGTTTACGACCCCGTGGCAGGCACCCTGAAGGTAGATTTCGAGCAGACCGTGCCGCCGACCCCCGGCCAGCCGGACAAGCTGCCCGCGGTCATTCCCGTCACCATGGGCATCATCGGCGAAACGGGCAAGGAGTTGGCAACCAGCCAGGTTCTGGTGCTGCAATCGGACAAGGGCACCAAGACCTTCAGCGGCATCACCGAGCGACCGATCCTGTCGCTGCTGCGTGGCTTTTCCGCTCCTGTGAGGTTGGAAGCCAATCTCTCCGAGGACGATCTCCTGACGCTCGCCCGGCACGATGTCGATTCCTTCAACCGCTGGGAAAGCGTGCAGGCCGCCGGGATCTCAGTGCTCAGGCGTTCGGTTGCCTCCGTCCGCGACGGCGGGGCGCCGTTGACCAGCGAGGGGCTGGCCGCTGCCGTGCGTGCGCTGCTGGAAGGAGGCATGGCGGATCCGGCATTTGCTGCGCTGGCCGTGACGCTGCCGGGCGATGCGGATCTTTTCAGGGAGATCGGGCACGATATCGACCCTGATGCGGTATTTGCTGCTGTCGATACGCTGTTTACGGACGTTGGGCGTTCGGTGCTGCCGGTGGCACGGGACCTTTACGCCCGCCTTTCGGTGCCGCGCCCCTTCTCTGCCGATGCCGAGAGTGCCGGTCTGCGCGCTCTGCGCGGGGCCGCCCTGTCGTGGATCGGCTGGGCTGACCAGCGCACCGCATCCGATCTTGCCTATGAACAGTTCCGTAGCGCCGAGACCATGACGGACAAGCTGAGCGCCCTCGGTGTTCTCAACCGTGTCGGCGGCGCCGCGCGCGAATCGGCCTTCCAGAGCTTCGAGCGGGACTATGGACACGAGCCGCTGATCCTCGACAGCTGGTTCACCTATCAGGCGCTCCTGCGCACGCCCGATGCCCTCGATCGTGTGAAGAAGCTGATGCAGCATCCGGGCTTTTCGGCCACGAACCCCAACCGCGTCCGGGCGCTGATCGGGGCCTTCGCACACAGCAATATCCGCCAGTTCCACCGTGCGGATGGCGAGGGGTATCGCTTCGTTGCCGATTTCATCCGTTCGCTCGACGCTGCCAATCCGCAGGTGGCGGCGCGGCTGGCCACCGCCTTCCGCACCTATCAGACACTGGAGCCAACGCGGCGCGCGCTGGCGCGTCAGGCCCTGGCCTCGATCATCGCCGACGGCCAGCGTTCGCGCGATGTCACCGATATCGTTGAGCGCGCGCTGGCAGGTTGACGCCACTGACCAACAGGCCCGGCGGCAGCATTCCGCCGGGATCACTTAATAGAACATAAATAGAACATTTGTTCTCGTTCGGGAACATCTTGAGTCCGCCTCGAAAACGCGCTGAGCCATGCGCAGAAAAACTTCCGCAGGCTGCTTGCCGTCACCATTTTAGGTCTGGACAGGCAAGGCTTCAGAGATTCAACTGTGGGTGATTCGGAGGTCAAAGGGGGCCTTTTCCCTCCGCTATCGCAGCTCAAGTTCACGGTTGGAGGGGATCGGCATGGCGCGCAAGATCGCGGCCAATGCGCACGGGCGTTTGTTGCCCGCATCCGGGTTGGCCAAGTCCATGGCCCAGCCGGGATACGAGCGGCTTGTGCGCGCCGATCCGTGGATCCATCGGGCCGTGTCGGTGCTGATCGTCATATTCCTGTCCATCGTCGGCGCATCGGGGATGCTGCAACTTACCAGCGCCCGCGAAGAGGTGATAAGCGCACATCGCGGCGACATCGAACTGATGGCTGCGCTCGCAAACACCCGCCTGAAGCTTGCAAACCCGCAGCTTGACGCCCAATGGGCCACGGACGAAACCGTTGCCGCGCTTCTGCCGGCCGGCACGATGGCTGGCGGACAGCGCTTGCTTCTGCTGGCAGGAGATGGCCGGGTGCTGCGCTCGGCGCCGGTCGGCATCGGCCATGTGACCTTCATCGATGAAGTGATCATCGGCCCGCTGCCACTGCTGACCTTTGCTGAACGGGCGGGCGTGGAGACCGTTCGATTAGCCCGAGGAGGCGAAGCTCTCGCGACGGTTCGCAAGGTGCTGAATACGTCCGAACCGGAGGCAAACCGCATTGCCTATGTTGCTGTGCTGGAACCTATGGACTCTGTTCTGGCGCAATGGGTATCGCGGACACAAACGGTGGTGACACTGTTCATCACCCTCGCCGGCGTCGTGGCGGCACTCGGCGCCGCATTCTACGTCCAGTCGACCCGCGCACGATATGCGGACCGGATGTGTTCGGACATTTCGACCCGCGTCGACAGCGCCCTCAGCGACGCCCGGTGCGGGCTTTGGGACTGGGATATCGCGCGCGGGCGCTTCTTCTGGTCGGATTCGATGTATGCTCTCATCGGCTACGAACGAACCGGCGATCTCATCAGCCTCGTGGAAATCACTGCGCTGATGAATCGGCAGGACGGAAATCTACTGGATATCGCCGATCAGTTGCTGGCGGATGATCTGGCCACCGTCGAACATGAATTCCGGATGCGTCATGCTTCCGGACACTGGGTCTGGCTGCGCGCCCGCCTTCAAATGACACGCGACGTCGATCCCGCCGCGCCGCGCATCACTGGGGTCGTACTGGATGTGACCGAGCAGAAGCGCTTTGCCGAGGAAACGCGGCGCGCCGACCAGCGCCTTTCGGCCGCGATCGATTCGATCTCCGAAGCGTTCGTGCTCTGGGATGCCGGCGGTTGCCTGGTCCTCTGCAATGCGAATTTCCGCGCCATGTATGGCTTCGACGATTGCCGCGATCTTCGGGGCATGAGCTACGAGGTGCTGACTGGCAGCACGCCTGCCGACGGACAACAACGCGAGCGGCAGTTTGAACGGCAGCTTGCTTCCGGCCGCTGGTTACAGGTCAGTGAACGCCGCACCGAAGATGGCGGATTCGTTTCCGTCGGCACCGATATTACCGCGCGCAAGCAGAATGAGGCGCGCCTGATGGAGAGCGAGCGGCGCCTGATGACCTCGGTGGCATCGCTGACTGAGTCCCAGGCGATTCTGGAGGCCCAGAAGGCGGAACTCAGGGAACTTGCCGGCAAGCTAGATGCCCAACGCATGGCCGCAGAGGCCGCAAGTCGGGCCAAGACCGAGTTTCTCGCCAACATGAGCCACGAACTCAGGACACCGCTCAATGCCATCATCGGGTTTGCCGATGTGATGCAGCATCGGCTGTTCGGCGCGCTTGGATCAGACAAGTACGAAGGCTACGTCGCCGACATCCTGCAAAGCGGGCGCGGGCTCCTGTCGATCATCGACGACATTCTCGAAATGTCACGGATCGAGGCCGGCACCGTGGCATTGCACTGTTCTGACATGTCCGTGATCGATCTGGCGCAGGCGGTCATGAGCGGGGTTCGTGCAGATGCCGGCGCCAAGAATATCACGCTGTCGCTTGATGCACCCCGAGATGGCCAGATCTTCGCTGATCCCCACGCCTTGCGCCATGCGTTGAACCAGCTTTTGCGCAATGCTGTGAAATTCACGCCGACCGGCGGCGCGGCCGTTCTGCGCGTTCGCCGCGCCGGCAGCGGCGTCAACATCTTTGTCGGCGACAACGGTTGCGGCATCGCGCCAGAGCATCTCTCCCGTTTCGGACGCCCGTTTGAGATTCTCACCAACCGGATAGAGAATGGCAACAAGGGTTCGGGGCTGGGCGTTGCCATCGCCAAGTCACTCGTCGGATTGCACGGCGGCTCCATCCGTGTCCGTTCCTGCCCGGGCACCGGTACACTCGTGATGGTGCATCTGCCGCTGATCCCGGAGGATTTCCCGGTTGCGCTGGCGGCCCATCAGAACACGCTCGCTGTTGCCGCAATGCTGTGACCGGGGATTACTGGCGGATAGGTCCAAGCACGCTCACCATAACGCGGCGGACCTCCTTTGCAAGGCGGGCAATCTCCGATTGCAGTACCTTGAAGCTGGGAAGCTCGGTCGCCTGTGCCAGCTTGAGGCGGAAGGCGGGTGGCTGGTCGTCAACGGCACGGTCATCGATCAGCACGATCCTGAGCGCCTGCGTGAGGCGAGAGAAGAGCTGGTAGGCCTGCACCAGCAAATCGACGGATTCGGTGGGTAGATCTCCCGCCTCGCCGGAGCGGAGCAGCACATCCGTGGGGGCAAGGCCAACGTAGTGGGGATGGGTTGCCGCCTGGGTGAGCACGAGGAACTGAGCCACGAATTCGATATCGACGAGACCGCCCGGCATCAGCTTGAAGTCGAACTTGCCGGACGGCCCGCGTTCCTGATCCATCAACGCGCGCATCCGGGCAATTTCCCGCGCAGTCTTCTTCCTGTCCCTTGGGACAGAGATGACGCGGGTGATGATCGCCATCAACTCGGCGGACAAGCCCGCATCGCCCGCAACGGGGCGGGCGCGAGAGAGCGCCATGTGTTCCCAGGTTTCGGCTTCTTCTTCCTGATACGACCGGAACGCATTGAGCGACACAGCGACCGGCCCCTTCCGCCCCGACGGACGCAGCCGCAGGTCGATCTCGTACAACGTACCATTGCGCAACTGGGCAGAAATGGCTGATATCAGGCGCTGCGTCAGGCGAGCATACCATTCGGAAGCAAAGAGCGGCTTTTCCCCGTCCGACATCGCATCCGCGGGCGCATCATAGACGATCACCAGGTCGAGATCGGACGTGGCTGTCATTTCGCGAGAGCCGAGCTTGCCATAGCCGAGAATGGCCATGCGCGCGCCGGGCACAGTGCCATGACGGCGGGAAAGTTCGGCTACCGTCCGCTCCAGCACGAGCCTTAGGATCGCTTCAGCGATCGCTGTATGCGCCGGCCCTGCATCGAGCGCGGGCAGTACGCGGGAGACAACTTGCGTCGCCACGAGGAACTGTTCATGGCGCGCCATCGTGCGCGCCTGCTCCAGAAACGGTTCAAACTCCCGCTCCCGCGCCAGATTACGACGGGCGCGTTCCTCGATCTCAACGGTGTTCTGGGGGCGCGCAAAGCCGGCATCAACCACAATATCGAGCACATGCGGTGTCCGCGCGGCAATCTCCGCAAGACGCGGGGCACTGCCGAGAATTTCGGCAAAAAGATCCCGAACGCCGGGGTGATTCTTGAGAATGGAGAAGAGTTCCACCGCCGCCGGCATCTTGCCAAGCGCAGTATCAAAGGCGAGCAGCGCCGCATCTGGATCGGAGGAATTGCCGAACGCTTCCAGCAGGGCCGGAACAAGTTCGGTCAGCGTTTCGCGGGCCCGCGGGCTGGTGACGGCAGCGCGGCGGCCAAAGTGCCAGCCACGCACCGTATCGGCGACCAGTGCTGGCCGGGCAAAGCCGAGTTTGCGCAGGGTTTCAAGCGTTTCAGGATCGTCATCGACTCCCGTGAATACGAGCGAGCCGACCGACGAGGCAAGGCCCGGGGTTGATTCAAACAGCCGGGCATAGTGCCGCTCCACCTTCAGCAGGCGCTTGGTGAGTGCCTTCTCAAATCCCGTGCGCGTGTAGCCACAGAATTTCGCGAACTGGTCAAGTTCGGCGTCGTGGGCAGGCAGGCGCTGGGTCTGTTCATCGCCCACCATCTGGATGCGGTGTTCGATGGAACGCAGAAAACGGTAGGCCTCGGCCAGATCGTCTGCCGCCTTGGCGGTGATCCAGCCATCGGCACAGAGCGCATCGAGCATCCGGAGCGTCTGGGCGCCACGCAGATCCGGGCGGCGACCACCATAGACGAGTTGCTGGGTCTGGACAAAAAACTCGATCTCGCGGATACCGCCGCGTCCCACCTTCACATCATGGCCGAGAATGGCGACCTGCTCATGCCCTTTGACGGCATAGATCTGGCGCTTCATCGCATGAATGTCGGCAATGGCGGCATAGTCAAAATACTTGCGCCAGATGAAGGGGGTCAACTCCTTCAGAAAGCGCGCGCCGGCCTCAAGATCGCCGGCGATGGCGCGCGCCTTGATCATCGCCGCCCGTTCCCAGTTCTGGCCGACGGTCTCATAATAACCATAGGCCGCTTCAACCGGCACGACGATGGGGGTTGAACCAGGATCGGGACGGAGGCGCAAATCGACGCGATGGACGTAACCATCGGCGTTCCTGTCCTGCAACAGGTGGACAACCGCCTTGATCATCTTCACCGCCAGCGCCAGTGGATCTGAAGAAAGTGCAAAAGCCGCCGCATCGGGATCGAAAAACACGGTCAGGTCGATGTCGGATGAATAGTTCAATTCCCGCGCACCATGTTTGCCCAGCGCGAGTATGAAAAGGCCGAGCTTCCGGCAGGCATCTTCAGGGTCCTGCGGCGCGATCTTGCCATCCGCAATCGCCTTACGCAGCACGAAGCGGAAGGCCCCGTCCACGGATGCATCCGCAAATTCGGACAGGGCTGCGACGACCTGATCCACGGTCCACGCGCCGCCGAGATCGGCAAGACCGATCAGCAGCGCAGCTTCGGCCTTCAGCTTGCGCAGGCGCCGCATCGCATCAGCCTCGGAATCGAGATTGACCGTGTCGCGCGCGATCGAACAGATGCGGGCGATATGGTGTTCGGGCGTGTCGGCAAACAGTGAGGCCGTTCGGCCCGGGTCGCGCACAATCAGCCGCCAGAGATAGCCCGATCCTTCCTGAATGCCGGCCAGCAAGGTCCGCACAGCCGGATGCGCGGCAACAATGCGCGCAAGATCGACCGCTCCTTCATCGCTCTGCTTGCACAGAAGATCGATCTGCTTCAGTCCCGCCTTACTGAATTTAGGCCCCGCAGAAACCGCACTTGCCAGTATCATTCCGTCCGTCACGCGCCATCCTCCAGTCCCGATGGGAACTTAGTGCATGACGGTGGCGGATGAAATGGATTCTGTCTGGCGTCCCTGCCCTGTCGACACCTATGATGTGTGAAGCGGGAGCCGGAACACCACGCGCAAGCCTGGTTTGTTGTCCTCAAGGCGAATGTCGCCGTGATGCAGGCGGGCAATTGCAGCAACCAGGCTAAGCCCCAATCCCGAGCCAGGCAGCGCACGGCTCTTTTCCAGCCGCACGAAGCGATCCAGCACGCGGTCGCGCTCGGCCTCGGGAATCCCCTCGCCACGGTCGGCGACCACAACCTCCAGTCCCTCGCCGACCAGTCGAGCGCTGATCGAAATTGCTGCCGGCCCGGAGGTCGCATCGGCGGGGCGACCATATTTCACCGCATTATCGATGAGGTTGGCAACAGCCTGGCCGAGCAATTCGCGATTTCCCCAGACGATCGCGCGCGGATTATCGCCAAGCGACAGGCTCAGCCCTGCTTCCTCCGCAACCGGCTCGTACATCTCCGCAAGGTCCGCGACGATCTCCGACATCTCGACTTCGCCGAGCGTGCCAGACGCGCTGCCGGCCTCGGCGCGGGCAATCATCAGCAGCGCATTGAAAATCTTGATCAGCCCGTCCGATTCCTCGATCGTCCGCTCCAGCGCCAGTTTCATGTCTTCAGGCGTCCGGGCGGTCCGCAGCGCTTCCTCACTTGCAGCCCGAATGCGGGTCAGCGGTGTTCGCAGGTCGTGAGCGATGTTGTCGGAAACCTCACGCAGGCCGGTCATTAACTCGCCAATACGGTTCAGCATCAGGTTGAGATGCAGGGCAAGACGATCGAATTCGTCGCCGACACCGCGCACGGGCAAACGCTCCGCCAGATTGCCGGCCATGATGCGGCTGGCCGCATCCGTCATATCCTCAACCGGGCGAAGAACGCGGCGGGAGATCACGCGCGCGCCGATCAGCCCCAGCAGCAAAGCCAGCAGCACTGACGCCAGCATCGCCTGCCGAAGCACCTGACGCATCCGTGTGCGATCATCAAGGTCGTGTCCGACAACCAGCCTGAAATTGTTCGGGAGAACAAACAGCCGCAGTTTGGCGAACACGCGCTCCGTCATCTGATCCTCGGAGCGGGTATAGGAAAGCTCATGCCAGCCCGGAAGGAGATCCCGCATCGTGGCGATCTCCACCGCGTTCCCGGCAATCATCTCGCCGCGCGGATCAGTCAGCACATAAATGAAACCGCGCGCCTGCCGGGCTCGACGCTCGATGACCGCGGCCAAACGCCGGGGGCCGCCCTGTCGATATTGTTCGGCGAGGCTGTTGATTTCCGTCTCGATTGTCTCGTTAAGCTGGCCTTCCATCACACGACGGGCATTCCAGGCGATATAGCCGACCAGCAGCCCCGCAAAGATGACGAAAGCCAGCAGATAGGTGATTACCAGCCGGAAGGCTGTGGTGCGGATAAGCTTACCGAAGCCCGTCACGGATCATATATCCGGCACCGCGCACCGTATGGAGCAGCGCGTGGTCAAAGCCCTTGTCGATCTTGGCGCGCAGGCGCGAGATATGGACATCGATAACGTTGGTCTGGGGGTCGAAATGATAGTCCCAGACATGTTCCAGCAGCATCGTGCGTGTCACAACCTGCCCGGCGTTGCGCATCAGATATTCAAGCAGGCGGAACTCGCGCGGCTGAAGGTCGATCTCGGTCGCGCCACGCCGGGCGCTGTGAGACAAGCGGTCGAGTTCAAGGTCGCCGACCCGATAGACGGTCTGTGTGGGCACGGCAATGCGCCGGCGCCCGAGCGCCTCGACCCGGGCGAGCAATTCAGTGAAGGCATAAGGCTTGGTAAGATAGTCATCGCCGCCGGCGCGCAGGCCCATCACCCGGTCGTCCACCTGCCCGAGGGCCGAGAGCACCAGAATGGGCAGTTCGCGCCCTTCCGAGCGCACAGCGCTGATCAGGGACAGGCCGTCGCGGCGCGGCAGCATCCGGTCCACCACGGCAACATCATAGGCGGATGAGAGCGCAAGTTCGAGGCCGGTTTCGCCATCTGCGGCATGGTCGACGACATGGCCGGATTCGCGCAGCCCCTTCAGCAGGTAGCTCGCCGCGTCGGCATCATCCTCGACAACCAGAATCTTCATGTCCATGAACGTAGCACACCGCCCGCAAAGGTGGCAGGCCGGATGGAACATCCGGCCTGCCTTTGGACATCAAGACCTCGGAGCCTTGGGCGACGGGAACGGGCCGCCGGAACCTTGACGCGCTGCCAGTTTCCGACCGGCGCGCTTACGGAAACCTGTCAGGTCCGTGAAATATTTGTAATCTTCAGGAGTGCGGATTGGTCAGCCGGTCGATCTCGGCCTGTTCGGCATCCGTCAACGGTGCCGCTCCGGCAGGCCCCGCCCCCGATGTGCGGCGCGCAAAAAGCCTGCGCGAGGCGACAAACCCGAACATCAGCACCACCAGCGGCAGGAGCCACAACAGAGCGTTGCGGATCGAAAAACTGGGTTTCAACAGCACGAACTCGCCAAAGCGGCGAACAAGGAATTCCTTCACTTCGGCGTTGCTGTCTCCCGCAACAATCCGTTCGCGCACGAGACGGCGCAAATCCTTGGCAAGGTCGGCATCGGAATCATCAATGGACTGGTTCTGGCAGACAAGGCAGCGCAGTTCCGCCGAGAGTTCGCGAGCCCGCGCTTCCTGTGCCGGGTCTGCCAGACGCTCCGAAGGGGCGAGCGCGAGCGCCAGCGTTGCCCACAGGACAATGGCAGCGGCAAGGAGGCTCCGCTTCATTCCGCCGCCTCCAGTATGGCAGCCTTGCGAACCCGGCGCGGCGGCGCGATGCGCAGACGCCGGTCGGTCAGCGACAGCAGTCCCGCCAGCGACATGACGAGCGGGCCGATCCAGATCAGCAACACCCACGGCTTCCAGTAGGCACGGACATCCACCTTGTCGCCGTGGCTGTCCCCTATGGCGAGATAGATCTGGCCGAGACCGCGCGTCAGCCGCGCCGTCTCAGACGTCGGCATGGTCCGGCCGACATAAGTCCGCTTGCCGGGATGGAGTTCGGCCACCTTGGCACCACCGTCGAAGACCGCGAAATTCGCCACTGTCGCCGCGAAATTCGGACCAACGACCCGTCGCGCGCCGCCAAAAACGATGTCCAACCCATCGAGTTGAACCTTGTCTCCCGGCGCCATCGCAGCAATCCGTTCCTCGTGGAAGGCGGTCGCGGAAATGCCGATGACCATCAGGCCGACACCCATGTGCGCAATGGCTGCCGCGATAACCGTGCGCGGCAGGCCGGCAAAACGCGACAAGGCGTTTGCCGCACCGCTGCGGAAAGCGCGAACGCGCAGATCATCCAGCGAACCGACGACGACGAAGACGCCGAGCCCCAGTCCGATGATCGCCACCACGTCTGTCCCATGCGTCGTTGCAGCAACCGCAAGGGCCGTCAGCCCACCAACCAGCACGGCGATAAACAGGCGTGAGGCAATTGACAGAAGATCACCCCGTTTCCAGGCCAGTTGCTGGCCGAAGGGCATCGCCAGCACCACGGGCAGGCAGAGCGGCAGGAACGTGGCGTTGAAAAATGGCGGGCCCACCGAAATCTTGTCACCGGTCAGAGCTTCCAGCGCCAACGGATAGAGCGTACCGATCAGAACAGCCGCGCAGGCCGCGGACAGAAACAGGTTGTTCAGAACAAGACTGCCTTCGCGTGAAATCGGCGAGAATAACGCGCCGCCGGCCATCTGCGGTCCGCGCGCAGCAAACAACGCCAGCGCGCCGCCAATGAACATGCAGAGAATCAGCAGAATGAAAACGCCGCGTGCAGGATCGGATGCGAAGGCGTGAACCGACGTCAAGACACCGGAGCGCACCAGGAATGTACCGAGAAGCGACAGGGAAAAGGTGAGGATTGCCAGCAGGATCGTCCAGATCTTCAGGGCATCCCGGCGCTCCATCACAATGGCGGAATGCAAAAGCGCTGTTCCGGAAAGCCAGGGCATCAGCGAGGAATTCTCGACCGGGTCCCAGAACCAGTAGCCGCCCCAGCCAAGTTCATAATAGGCCCAGTATGACCCCAGCGCGATGCCAGCCGTGAGGCCGACCCAGGCAGTCAGAATCCACGGGCGGACGATCCGGGCCCAGCCCGCATCGATGCGCCCGAGGATGAGCGCTGCCGCCGCAAAGGAAAAGACGATCGAAAAGCCGACATAGCCGACATAAAGGAGCGGCGGGTGGACCGCGAGGCCGGGATCCTGAAGCACCGGATTCAGCGAACGGCCTTCCGCAGGCGAAGGAAACAGGCGGCTGAACGGATTCGAGGTGAACAGGATAAAGAGCAGGAAGGCGGCAGAAATCGACGACTGCACGGAGAGCGTCACGGCCCGCAGCGCTTCAGGAATGTTCCGGCCAAAGAGCGCGACACAGGCGCCGAAAAGCGTGAGGATCAGCACCCAGAGCAGGATCGATCCCTCGTGATTGCCCCAGACGCCGGAAAAACGATAGATCAGTGGCTGATCAGTGTGGCTGTTCTCATAGACGTTCTGGACCGAAAAGTCCGAGCCGACATAGGCCGCCGTCAGGGCAGCAAAGGCCAGCGCCAGCAGCGCGAACTGCGCCAGGGCGCCGGGGTTTGCCACTGCCATCAGGCGGGCATCGCCGCGCATGGCGCCCATCAGCGGAACCACCATGGTGAGGCCGGCAACGACGAGCGCCAGAACAAGCGCGAAATGCCCGGTTTCAACGATCATTTCGGTTGGCCTCCCTGCCCCGGCTGGTCCCCCTGCCAATGCCCTTGCTTCTTCAGGGCGTCAGATACCTCGCGCGGCATGTATTTCTCGTCGTGCTTGGCCAGCACCGTATCCGCAGTGAAGCTGCCGTCCGGCTGCAATGTGCCTTCGCAGACGACCCCCTGCCCCTCGCGGAAAAGATCAGGCAGGATGCCGGTGTGGTTCACTGTGATGGATTTTGCCCCGTCCGTCACCCGGAATGTCACCTTCTGCCCCTCGGACTTGGAGACGCTCGCATTCTCGACAAGGCCGCCGAGGCGGAAGCGGGTACCGGGCTGAAGCTTCAATTCGGCCACTTCCGCCGGTGAGCGAAAAAAGACAATCCGATCATTGAGCGCCGTCAGGATAAGTCCCACCGCAACCGCAAGCACGAGGCCTGCGGCACCGATCAGCGTGAGGCGACGTTGCTTGCGGGTCATTGCCTTCCACCTTCCAGCGCGAATTCACGCGCCAGGGCTTCGAGCGTCCCCAGCGCCGGCGCATTTTCCTTCAATGCCGAGCGTGCATCAGCCAATGCGGCGCGCGCACGATCCTGATCCCCCAACACAGCCAGCGCGCGAATAAGGCGCGTCCACTCCTCGGGGCTACCGCCACTGGCTTTCAGCCGGTCGGCCAGTCCGTCCACCATAGACCGGATGGCCTGCTTCTGCTCGCCTTCCGGCAGGGCCTTGATGGCATCTGCGGCGGAATTTTCGGTAGGCGCGCTGGTGATCCGGGCAATCTGCGCGGCAACGGCCTGCTGTTCGGCGGGTTCTTTCACATCGCCGGCGAGCGCCTTCAGATCCGCCAACGCTCCGGCGACATCCCCCTTCTGCTCGCGGGCAAGCGCAATGTAATAGCGGGCCTTTGCATTGCCCGGTGCCAGCACCAGCGCACGATCGAGCAGGCGGCGGACTTCATCGTCAGAGACACCCTGATTCTTGTAGAGCAGAATTTCGGCGAGTGTGGTCAGGCGTTCCGGACTTTCACCCTTCAATTCGATAATGCGGGTTGCAGCAATTGCAGCGTCATCGAAGCGGGACATGCGGACATAGACCGGGAGCGCCAGTTCCCAGCCCTTTGCATCGCCCGGCGATTCCGCCAGATGCGCATCCAGCCGGGAGACGAGCCGCCGGAGGTCCACATCCGCGCGATTGATATCCGTCCGCTCGGCGAACGGGCGGTCCGGTGCGCCGGGAACGCCCAGTTTCAGATAAAGCGGGATGGCAAAGGCGGGAATTACAATCAAAACAGCGAGCCAGGCGGTACGCGCGTTTTTGCCATCGCTTACGGCGGCAACGGATCGATCCCGCGACAGGGCGAGCAACTTTCGGCCTGCTTCTGCTCGGGCCGCGGCGCCCTCCTCCGCAGACATCAGGCCGGCGGCGATCTGCCGCTCGATCTCGGCTTCCTGCGCCTTGAAAAACGCCACGTCATTGTCGAGCGGATCGGCAGTGCCCCTTTCGGTCGCAAGCGCCCGCAACATGGGGTAGCTGACGGCGGCAACCAGAAACGCGGCGATTGTCCAGAACATCATGATTGCAGGCGAATAGCCGGAAACGCGTTGAAAGGAAACGCTTCAATCTGCCGCGTCGTTGGCAAACTCAAGGCATTCGCGCCGGATTTGTCCAAAATCAAACCGTGGGCAGTTCCAGGACCGCGCGTAGACCACCATAGGGTGACTCATCGAGATAGAATCGACCGTGGTAAAGTCCGGCGAGATCCACGACGATGGAGAGACCAAGGCCGGAGCCGGTGGTGGTCTCATCAAGGCGCCGGCCCCGCCTGGTCGCCTCCTTGCGGTCTTCCGGTTTGAGGCCCGGTCCATCATCGTCAATCGCGATCTTCATCATCGTGGGAGCGCCGGGCACCGAAGGCAGGACCGCCACCGAGATTTCAACCCGGCTTTTTGTCCATTTGCCGGCATTGTCGATCAGATTGCCGGCCATATCCTCGAAATCCTGCCGTTCACCGCGAAATCGAAGACCGGTGACGCCACTTGCCGAAAAGGTGATGTTCCGGTCGCGGTAGATCTTCGGGAAGGTCCGCAGAAAGGCGCTGATGACCGGGTCCACTTCCGTCACCGATCCGATTGACGCGGCGCGGGCAGCGGCGCGCGCCCGGTCAAGATAATACTGCACCTGCTCTCTCATGATGCCGGTCTGCTCGCGCAGCTTGGCAGCAAGCGCCGAATCGTCCGTTTCCGCTTCGTTGACCAGCACAGAGAGCGGGGTTTTCAGAGCGTGGGCGAGGTTGCCCACCTGCATCCGGGCGCGGTTCACGATTTCGCGGTTGGCGTCGAGAAGCTGGTTGAGTTCAAGGGCCAGAGGCGCGACCTCAACCGGAAAGGCACCGCCGACGGTTTCCGCCTCGCCCCGTCGGATGTTGATCACGGCCTGCCGCAACCGGGCCAGCGGGCGCAGACCGAAGCGGACCTGAACGATGGTGGAGGCGACAAGCGCCGCGCCGACGAATCCGAAGGCAATCAGCAATGCTGTGTTGAACTGGCGTGTCTGATTGGTGATTTCCACCGAATTGCCGGCGACGGTGATGTAAAACCGGTTGTTGTCGCCAAGATCGATCATCTGTTCGAGGATGCGCAGCCGGCGATGGTCCGGACCTTGCAGGAATCCGTCGCCGGCGTCCGTGGTCCGCTGCGGATCGTTCGGGTTGATCAGATGGGGAAGGACAGCGGAGAACAGAGAGCGCGACGTGCGGAACACCGCTGCCGTGTCCTTTTCCTGATCCAGCTTCATGATCTGCCAATACCAGCCGGAAAGCGGTATCTGGAACTGCGGCTCGCCCAGATTGCCGATTTCGGTCGCTGTTCCATCGGTCAGCGCCGCGACATCGGCCACCAGCACCTTCATGTAAAGGCGCAACCGCTCGTCAAACGCCTGCGTTACCGCCCGACGATTAAGTTCCGACAGAACGACGCCAGCGGTCAGCAGAATGAGCGTACAAAGCACCGCTGCCGACAGCAGCAGGCGGCTGGAAAGCGATGCGACCGGCGGCTTCAGCGCTTTGCCTTGCCAGGTTCAGGCCTGATCTCGCCAACGAGATAACCAAGGCCGCGGACGGTTTCGATGATATCGACGCCGAGCTTCTTGCGCAGGCGCCCGATGAACACTTCGATCGTGTTGGAATCGCGGTCGAAATCCTGATCGTAGAGATGCTCAACCAGTTCACTGCGCGAAACCACGCGACCCTGATGGTGCATCAGGTAGGCCAGCAGGCGGTATTCGTGGCTGGTCAGTTTCACCGGATTGCCATCGACGACCACCTTGCTTGATCGCGTATCGAGCAGCACCGGCCCCACCTGGAACTCGCTGGTGGCGTGGCCGGCCGCCCGCCGCACCAGCGCGCGCAGCCGCGCCAGAATCTCTTCCATGTGGAAGGGCTTGGTAACGTAATCATCGGCGCCGGCATCGAAGCCCTGCACCTTGTCACTCCAGCGATCACGCGCGGTCAGGATCAATACCGGTGTCCTGCGTCCGGCGCGGCGCCATTTCTCCAGCACGGAGACACCATCCAGCCGCGGCAGACCAAGATCGAGCACGATGGCATCATAGGGCTCGGTATCACCCAGGAAATGCCCCTCCTCCCCGTCAAAGGCGGCATCAACCGCATATCCGGCGTTCTGGAGGGCTGTGACAAGCTGACGGTTCAGGTCCTTGTCATCTTCTACGACGAGCAGTCTCATTGAAACTTCTTCTAGTCGGGCTTGCCGCTCTTTGCATCAACGCTGATGCGGGCAACGCGCCCTTCGGGGGTCAGGATCGCCAGAACATACACCAAGCGCTGATCCTGGCGACAGAGATTCGCAGACACGATTTCACCGCGCGCCCTGATCCGCGCCGCACGGGATGCTTGCGGAAAATCGATCAGGTTCTGTTGCTGGATCGCGGTCCGGGCGGCATCGGGCGACAGGCACGCATCGGATGCCACTGCACATTGCAGGCTGGCCATCACAATCAGGATCACCCGGAGTATCATCATGTGGGCGTGGGCCGCCCGGCCTGAATGGTTCATGAACAGGCGCGGGCGGACGCTCTCAGCCGATCAGGCGTGTGGCCCGGATGCGAAACACGGTGGATGCCACGAAGCTCAAACCACTCGTCACCTTCAGAACCGCATCCACCAGCGCGGACTGGTCGATGGCACCCGTGTTGAGCCCCCAGACATCGCCGACAAGCGCCGCAAGGCCGATCAGATTTGCCCAGACAGTCCGGCTTTCCAGCATGGTTTTGGTCAGAAGCATCGGCATGGTCTCCTTCTTTGCCGTTTTCGATTGAACTGTTTCCCTTCCCGCCAATGACAGGCCGAGCGCCTCGATGGCATCGACCCGGCGCAACCAGCCGCGCCCGAAGGTGGGGAAAATGCGCAGCTTTTGCAGAAAACTCCGGCGCGCGGTGCAGATCAGCCGCACCAACGCATCGGCGGGCAGGGCGCGGGCCGCGCGAACCGTATCCACGCCCACGATCCCGTCCGGGACAGCCCCGACGGCCTGTTGCAGCGTCCGGGAGGCTCGCCCGACACCGGAGTTCACCGCCAGGTCGAATACCGCGACATCCACCCCGCCGGGCAATTCATCGCCTCCGACGGTCTCCCAATAAAGGCGGCGATAAATTGCCTCAACCTCGCTGCGCGTCAGGGCCCGGACGTCAGCTATACTGACCGACCGGCCCCGCCATTCGGCGAGGACCTTCCGGGTGATGCCGTACTTGGTCGCACCGCCAGGATCGATCGGATGATTGGCAAAGCCCCCCTCGAACTGCAGGGTCATGGCAAGCCCCGAGGCAAAATTGCGGGTACTCATGCGGATCCTTTCCCTTGTTCAGACGGCGGGCGCGACGGGAATTGTCGCAATCAGTGGTTCTCCTTCACCGCAGAGGGCGCTCACCTGCGCAATGCGAAGCGTCAGTTCACTGAGGGGGGCGCCAAAGTCGGCCAATTCCTCGGCAGTGGAATAGGTGAGGGTCGGCATCGTCAGTGCGAAGCGGCGCACCGGACTGTTCCCGTTGAGAACGCTCACGACATAAGCTTCGCTCTCCTCGGCCAATGGCACATCCGCAAGGTCCCAGTTGTCGGCATGACGGCGGGCGCGGCGGATGAAGCCAATGGTGATGCCGCCCGCTATGCGCCGCGCCCAGGCGTGTACAGGTGCAAGCGGTCGCAAGGCCGCCGGGCTCGCGGTGGCCTCGAAGGCGATCGCGCTGATGTCGGCGTGGTCGCTACCGGCCGCGGACAGGCGAAATGCACTGGAGCGACCGAAATCGCCGGCCCCGGTCAGAAGCGGTTCGAGACTGTCATCCAGCACCGCGACCATGGCGCCTGCGGCAAGGTGCCGGTCGGCTGTGCTTTCCGAGCCGGCCAGCCCGCGCAGCAGTCCTGTCAACGTCCAGATGCCGTCCGGGCCGAGCACAGCACTGCGGAAGGCGATGATCTCCCATGCTCCGTCCGGTCCTTTCAGGCCGATTGTCTGGCTGGCAGCCAGCGCACCGTCCTCCCCCGGCGATGACAGCGCCCCATCATCGAGACGAAGCCGGAGACTGGCCACCTCATCCCAGCGCCACAGCGGCCCCGGCGCCAACGCTGCGGTGGTTTCGCCGAACACAGTGGGCCGCCCGATGCTCGCGATGGCCGAAAAGCTGCCTCCCGCCGTCTCCGCC
>JAIUNP010000009.1 GCA_020161975.1 Pseudomonadota bacterium | reverse complement strand
TGGTGCGCGTGCTGTTCGACGAGGATGACGCCCACGTCGCCGGAGGCGACCATGCGTCCGATGATGCCCAGCAGGTCCTGCACGATCAGCGGCGCCAGTCCTTCCAGCGGCTCATCGAGCGCCGAGGTGCTTTCATCGAGCAGCAGCCAGGCGGGCTTGGACAGCAGCACCCGGGCGACGCCGAGACGCTGCTGTTCACCGCCTGACAGCATTTGCGTCCAGTGCCCCACTTCATCCAGCCGCTTGGCAAGATGCCCTAGGCGGACCGCTTCCAGCGCCGCGATGATAGCCGCATCGTCGTAGGCATCGCGCGGCTCGGGGTAGCTGACTGCGCCCCGCAAGGTGCCATTCGGCAGATATGGCCGCTGTGGCAGCACCATCAATTCATGGGCGGGCCGTTCGATGCGCCCCGTGCCGAAGGGCCAGATGGCGGCAATGGCGCGAAAGATCGTCGACTTGCCCGATCCGGACGGGCCGACGATCAGCACATGTTCGCCCGCTTTCAGAATGAGATCACGCACACGCACAAGCAGGGTACCATCCGGCAGCACGAGATCGAGGCTGGGGATGGCAATGCGGTCGGCGGGCCCCGGTTGCTGTTCGATCCCACTGGTCGCGGCAATCTTTTTGGCCGCCGCGATGGAGGCCTCGAAGCCGGTGAGACGATCAACCACCGCCTTGAAATCGGCCAGCGTGGCATAGCGGTCGATGAAGAAGGAGAGCGCGCCATCCACCCGTGCAAAGGCGCCCGCTGTTTGCTGCATCGCGCCCAGTGTCACCGTGCCCGCAAAATAGAACGGCGCGACGATCAGGAACGGCACCACGGAATTGGCTGAACCGTAGAGCTGCACGAAGCCGTTCAGCCATTTTCGGACATGCACAATCCGGAAAAAGTTCGCGATGAGGTTGGCAAAGAGCGCGTTGAGGCGCCTCTGTTCCGTTTCTTCACCATTCAGCAGCGCGATCGGTTCGGAAAACTCGCGCAGGCGCGCCAGTCCGAAGCGGAAATTCGCCTCGTATTTCTCCTGCTCGAAGTAGAGCGGGATCAGCCTGCGGCCGATCAGATGCGTCACTGCCGTGCCAAGCGCGGCATAAAGAATGGCAATCCAGAGCAGCAGGCCGGGGATGGTGGTGGTCGTGCCAGGCAGGGTCAGCGAGGCCGAGAGACCCCAGAGAATGACAGCGAAGGATATCAGCGAGGAAATCTGCTGGATGAGCGTGATCGACAGCGAATAGGTTGTGAAAATGTACTTGTTCACATCCTCCTGGATACGTTGGTCCGGGTTATCGATGACATTGCCGGAGATGTTGAGACGGTAATGCGTGCCATCGTCCAGCCAGCGGCCCGTCAGACGTTCGGTCATGTAGGCGCGCCAGCGAATTTTCAGCGTGTTGTCGATGACATATTCAATCAGGTTGGTGGTGATCAGCACCGCTACCCACGGCACCCAGATCGCGAACAACAGGCGCCAGAACTCGGCGGCATTCTTGTTCTGGATCGCATCGAACCAGTTACGGCTCCAGTAGGACAGTTGCACCGAAATCGCGACCTGCCCGAGGTTGATCAGCAGCAGGATCGTCAGCATCGACATGGCGATGACGCCCTCGCGTCCGCCGATCTTTCCGATCAGCGGCAGGTCAAAATCCCTGCGTTCGCCGGCGTTGAAATAGGGATCGGCAATCGTCGCAACCTTCTGGATCACAGGCACCCGCGAGAGCGCATAGACGAACAGGACGAATGCCCCGGCTGTGAAAGTGGTGAGCGGCGGCGGTACATAACCGGCGATGTGGGCTGGCAGCAGCGGTTGCAGAAGTTGCAGCAGCGCGAGAACGGCGAAGGAGACGCCGTAAAAGCCGACAAAGTATCGCAGAAACGATCCCATGGTCGAGGATCGGGCGAGAACCGCTGCAACGACGAATCCTGTGATGCCGACATAAAGCGGGACTGATGGCGTTTCGCTCAGGAAAGACGAACCGCTGCCGATCAGGGACAGGGCGGCGACGAGGAGTGCAATGACGCGCATGGGAAATCCGGTGAACGGGCGGGAGCCGCCTTCTGATTCGATAGTTGCGGCAACACTGCGGCAGACCGCGCCGATTTTCGACCGGAAACTCGCATCGGCGCGATAATCACCCGTTTGGGTGATGCGCGCGGAACCCGTTTTGCTAGTCTGATTTGAATGATCGGGAGCGCGGATTTTCTAGTGATTTCCTTTCATAACCAAACGATATTCAATCAATTTCTTGTTTTGGCGGGATATCAATTTGGTTTCTGAGTGATGTGACGACTCCCGAGCCAGGCCCAAGAAACTCGACCGCCGGCCGCCCGCCGACGGTCTTCTTTTTGGCGCGTGAAGCGTTGGCTGCTCCATGATCACGCGATCCGGGGCGCGTCACCCCGGCTTACGACATGACGGGCGGCGTCGTTCTGAGCATCAGGGCAATCAGATCCGCCTGACGGCTCGTTTCGGTCTTCTCGAAAATGCGCTGCAAATGCGTCTTCACCGTATTGGACGAGATCCCGAGCGCTTCGGCTGCCGTCTGCGGGCGGGCGCCGGGCACCATCGCCAGCGCGACACGCAGTTCCGCCGCTGTGAGGCAGTATAGCCGGGCAAAAGCTTCCCCTGGCATCCGGAGGCTGAGCGCGGGGTCCTGCACGATAACGGAAAACGCTGCTTCCAACGGATGGGCCGCACAGGGCTGATGGGGCACGCTCACCGCGGTGATGGTAGCAACCAGGCCGCCGCCGCCAGCGCGCGGAAAGGCGATGGTCTCATGAACATCGCTGCGGCCCGTGGTGCTGGCAGAGGGTTGATCGATAAGCCGCTGAAATGCAGCTGCGGCGTTCCGGTCGGCCGGAACCAGACGTCCGTTGACCACACGTAGTGCATCACCCGCCTTGGCAAAGGAATCGGCAATCCGGTTACTGAAGTGGACGTGCCCATCGTGCCCGACCAGAAAGATACCGGCAGCCAGCGCGTTCATGGTGGCTTCGAGCAGAACGGTCAGATGTGTACGGTCCATAGCAGCCATCCTTGTATCGCCAGATCGAACAGACCGCGCGGATTGCGACACTCCAGCCGCCAAGACAGCCTTGAAATTCCCGCACCGTGCGATTTGAAACGCATACTGCACCAATGCCGCTGCAAATGCGGGGAATTGCGCGTGAATTATGCGTGAATTCGTCAAAGTCGGACAATGTGTTCGGGTGTCGTCCAGAATGGCTCAAATCTCAGCGCTCGCAGTCCTCTGCCGCTCCCGGTCCGTGTAGCAGGATTTCACCGTTGCGCCGGAGACCGAATGCCATCACTCTGATGTCGGGATGAATGCGAAAATCGCCGGGATGCCAGATGGATAATGCGTCGACGAATGGGCCAGCGCCAAAGGGCGGGGTTGCGCGGATCAGCAACCGCGTCATGAATCTGGCCCATATCCTCACCCAGAACGCCCGGCGTTTTCCTGATTTGCCCGGCCTGATCTGGGCAGAGCACAGCTGGACCTGGCGCGAGATCGATGCGGCAGCCTCGGCGCTGGCGGCGGCCTTGTCAGCGCGCGGTCTTGCCAAGGGCGATCGGTTGCTGGCCCATGCGAAAAATTCGTTCGAGATGTTTGTCGCGATGTTCGCGACCTTTCGGCTTGGCGTTGTCTGGGTGCCAACCAATTTTCGCCTGATGCCTGACGAGGTGATCTACCTCGCCGAGTTCTCCGGCGCGAAGGGCTTTCTGTGCGGCTCCGATTTTCCCGATCATGCCCGCGTTGTGACCGCGGCGGTTCCAGGGCTGGAATTTGTCTTGAGTTTCGGTGTGGCTGATTTTGCCGAGATGTCGGTGGCTGAGGCCATCGCCCGCCATGCCGGGGCGCGGATAGCCAATGTCGCGGTTGATCACAACGACCCGTGCTGGTTCTTCTTCACCTCCGGCACTACGGGCAAGTCGAAGGCCGCAGTGCTGACCCACGGCCAGATGGGCTTCGTTTTGACCAACCACCTCTGCGATCTCCTGCCAGGGATTACAGAACTGGACGCGTCTCTGGTTGTCGCCCCGCTCAGTCACGGCGCCGGCATTCACCAACTCAATGTGGCGGCGCGCGGCGCCCCCACCATCCTGCTGCGCACGGAAAAGCTCGATGTCGAGGAAGCCTTCACGCTGATGGAACGGCATCGCGTGACCAATATGTTCACGGTGCCGACGATTCTGAAAATGCTGGCCGAACACCCTGCTGCCGACCGTTACGACCATGCCTCGCTGCGCTATGTCATCTATGCGGGTGCTCCGATGTACCGCGAGGACCAGAAGCGGGCGCTCAGCAAGCTCGGCAAGGTCATCGTGCAGTATTTCGGCCTCGGTGAGGTGACGGGCAACATCACGGTTCTGCCCCCGGCGCTGCATCGGGCAGATGACGGCCCCGAAGCCCGGCCCGGCACATGCGGCTTCGAGCGCACCGGCATGGAGGTATCGATCCAGGATGATGCGGGCAACGAACTGGGGCCCAACGAGACCGGCGAGATCTGCGTGATCGGCCCGGCGGTCTTTGCCGGCTATTACAACAATCCTGAGGCCAATGCGAAAGCCTTCAGGAACGGCTGGTTCCGCACCGGCGATCTCGGGCATCTCGACGAGGCCGGCTTTCTCTTCATTACCGGACGCGCCTCGGATATGTTCATTTCGGGCGGATCGAACATTTATCCCCGCGAAATCGAGGAAAAGTTGCTGACACACCCGGATCTGGTGGAGGTGGCGGTGCTCGGCGTCCCGGATGCGATGTGGGGCGAGGTCGGCTATGCGGTCTGCGTTCTGCGCGAGGGCGCAACGATCGCGGAGGTGGACCTCGCCCGCTTCCTGGATGGCAAGATCAACCGCTACAAGATGCCCAAGCGCTTCCTGTTCTGGGAGGCTTTGCCAAAATCCGGTTATGGCAAGGTGCCAAAGCGCATGATCAAGGACGCGCTGATCGAACGAGGGCTGATGCCGGTCGTGCCGGGGGCGACACCGTGACGTTGCCTTTCGTCAAACAGCCCGGCCCGCCCTCGCTTCAACGGATTGTGGCGGCGAAGGGTCGGGGGCGCGCCTTCCCGATGCCGCTTCAGCCGGGTCGCCGCCTGCTCGACGCCGTGCGCGAGGCTTTCGCGAGCCAGGGATTTTCCAGTGGTGTCCTCAACTTCGGTTCGCTTGAACTTGCGCCGCTCGCTTATGTGAAGCCGGCGCCATCGAAGACGCCCGCCAATGCTGCCTTCTACAGCGACCCCTTCCACCCGGCGGGCGTGGTCCGCATGGAGGTGGGGGCAATGACGTTTGGCGCGCGCGATGGCGCGCCGTTCTTCCATTGCCATGCCCTCTGGCGCGAAGCTGATGGAACCTTGAGCGGTGGGCACATTCTGCCTGATGAAACGGTGCTGGCCGCCCCTGCGACCGTCGACGCGATTGGTCTTGACGGGATGGCTTTCCTCGCCATGCCCGAGGCCGAGATCAATTTCACAGTCTTCGGACCGGTCGCAGACGAGACCACGGCACAGTGCGGAGCCGAAATCCACGCCCTGCGCCTCAAGCCCAATCAGTGCCTG
Organism: Pseudomonadota bacterium; assembly: GCA_020161975.1. Taxonomy (GTDB): domain Bacteria; phylum Pseudomonadota; class Alphaproteobacteria; order Rhizobiales; family Beijerinckiaceae; genus JAIUNP01. Next base: position 20,429 of record JAIUNP010000009.1, on the reverse strand, counting down.
CATTCTGCGCTGGAGGACTACGCGGCGGCGAACGGAATCCGCCACGCACGGCTGTGCGGCGGGGTTGGGAGCACCATCGGTGCCGTGTTCGAGGACGGGCGCGGTATGCCCGGAATCTTCACCGAGTTCTGCCTGACGGAAGGAACCATCGCGCCTGACGAAGCCGGCAGGCCCGTGGCAAGTATCGCCGTTGGCATTGTCGATCACCTTGGCAACCGCCTCTCCGGGCGACTGCGGCGCGGCGCAAACAGCGTGCTGATGACGGTCGAGATTGTCCTCGCCGTTCAGGCGAGCGCAAAGGCGCAGGCGAGCGACAGTCCGGCCAGCACGAAGGAAATCATGTAGGGGCCGAACAGCCCCGCGATAATGACGAGGCCAATGAAGGTGGCCATCACCACCTTGCCTGTATCCATCCGATGACGAGGCATCCCGTTCCCCCGACACTCACCCCACGCGGCAAACACTAGTCCGGACTTACTGAACAACACGGGAATAAACGTGGTTAATACGGATATTCCCGGATTTTTTGCAGTCGGCAGCGCTTGGTCTTCAGCAACGATCAGGTTTGAACGGAAGAGTCTCAGGTCATTCGTGGTAGTTTTTTAGGCCGTTCTGCCGGGCGATCACATCGGCGACCAGCGGAACATAGTCTTCCCCGTGGCCTTGCGCTGCGGCAAGGGCATATGTGTTCTTCACCGCATTTCCGATGGGGTTTGAGACAACGGCCGCATTCGCAAGGTTCTCGACATAGCGAAGATCCTTCAGCGCATTGTTGATCGAGAACTTGTGGGAGTCGCGCTGGCCCACATTGGCATAGGCGGAAAACGTCTGGAAATAGCCGCAGTCCATGCGCCCGCCCGAGATGATCCGGGCGAGGGTTGCCACCGGTACACCGACTTTTTCGCCGAGCGCGAAGGCTTCTGCATAGATCGCGCCATAGCCCTGCGCGATGAAGTTGTTGAGGAGCTTCACCTTGTGGCCGGTGGAAACCGGGCCGAGATGCTCGACCCGTCCGGCCCAGGCTTCAAGCGCCGGGCGGATGCGGGCGAAGGTCGCATCATCCGCGCCGACCATGGCAAGCAGCTTGCCTTCTTCCGCCTGCACCGGCGTGCCTCCCAGCGGCGCATCGCAGAAAGTGACGCCGATGGCCCGGAATTCTTCATGGAGCGCGAGCGTGGAAACAGGGTCCGACGTCGAGGTATCAACGATCACGAGGCCCTTGTGCGCGCCGTCCTTCAGCCCGCCCCGGCTGCGGCAGATCGCCTCCACGGTTTTTGAATCCGTAACGCAGAGAAAGACAATATCGGAATTGGCGGCAACCTCGGCAGCGGTTTTCACCTCCCTGGCGCCGCGCTGGATCAGATCCTCGACCGGTGCACGGTTGCGGTTGCCCATGATCGTGAGGGCAAAGCCCTTGCCAACGATATTCTTGGCCATGCCATGGCCCATGTAGCCGACGCCGATAAAGCCGATGCGTTGCTGTGTCATGACATCCTCAACCCTGCAATTTCGTTCCGTTAAGCGCACGATAGGCCCGGATGACCTGGCTGTCATCCGCAGCGCCATGGCCGGCGCCGGACGTGGCGAGAAACATCTGGTGTGCAGCAGCCGAAAGCGGCAGCGCCACCTTCTCCGCCCGCCCGGCATCAAGCACCAGCGACAGGTCCTTCACAAAAATATCGACTGCGCTTGTGATCTCCGGCTCAGCCTCCAGCATCCGCGGGCCGCGATTGTTGAGCATCCACGAGCCTGCGGCGGAATTACCGAGGATCTTCAACATCAGCGCCGTATCGACGCCGGCTTTTTCCGCAAGCGCGAAGGCTTCCGCCGCAGCCACGATGTGGACGCCGCACAGAAGCTGGTTGATCGTCTTGACCGTCGAGCCTTGCCCCCACTGATCCCCAATGCGGAACACCTTGTCGCCGAACACCTGAAGGATCGGCTCGGCCGCAGCAAAATCCGCATCCGGCCCCGCGGCCATGATGGTGAGCAGGCCGGCCCGCGCACCAACGACTCCCCCCGAAACAGGGCAATCGACGAACTTTCGCCCCGCCTTGTGGATGGCCGCTCCGATGGCCATTGCATCCGCCGCCGAGCAGGTTGCCATCAGCATGATGACCGCGCCGGGATTCAGCGCTTCGAGCGCACCGGCGTCGAACAGCGCGGATTTCGCCTGCGCGCCGTTGACCACCATCAGCACCAGCGCATCCGCGCCGTTCGCTGCCTCCCTGGCAGAGGTGGTGACGGTGCCGCCGTTCGCGCCATGAGCAGCCAGCGCTTCGGGTTTGAAGTCGAACCCGCGCACCTGGTGCTGACGCTTGAGGAGATTATCGGCCATGGGCAGGCCCATGGCGCCGAGACCGACGAAAGCGATGGTGGTCATGTCAGGGGCACTCCGGTACGCCCTTCCCCCTTGCGGGGAAGGGTTGGGGATTGGGGTGGTTAAACGGGCAGCAATCTGCGACGCTATCCCCACCCGGTCCTTCGCGCACAAGTAGCATACGCTCGCTTGCGATGCTCGGACCACCCTCCCCGCAAGGGGGAGGGGAAATTGCAAGGCTCACCTCTACTCCTTCACCGCGCCGGTCATCGCCGAGACGTAATATTCGACGAAGAACGAGTAGAGGATCACCAAGGGAAGCGAGCCCACCAGCGCACCCGCCATCAGCGAGCCCCAGCGGAAGATGTCGCCGTCGACGAATTCGTTGACCACCGCCACCGGGACCGTCTTGTTCGGCACCGAGGAGATAAAGGTCAGCGCGTAGATGAACTCGTTCCAGCAGAGTGTCAGCGCGAAGATCGAGGCAGAGATCAGCCCTGGCACGGCCAGCGGCAGGATGATCTTGAACAGGATCTGGAAGCGCGTTGCCCCGTCCATCAGCGCGCATTCCTCAAGCTCGAACGGGATTGTCTTGAAATAGCCCATCAACAGCCAGGTGCAGAACGGGATGAGGATGGTCGGATAGGTCATGATCAGCGCCAGCGGCGAGTCGAAAAGCCCGTAGGCGACAATGACTGTCGAGAGCGGGATGAACAGGATCGAGGGCGGCACAAGATAGGCAAGGAAGATCAGCGCGCCGACCGTATCGGCGCCCTTGAACCTCAGACGGACGATAGCGTAGGCCGCAAACACACTCGCGATCAGCGACAGGAAGGTTGCGGCGAAGGCAACATAGAAGGTGTTCCAGAGCCAGCGCGGGTAGTTCGATTCAAACAGCAGCTTGTTGATGTGCTTGAAGGTCGGCTCCCACGTCCAGAGCGGATTGTAGGTGTCGAAATCCAGAAGCTGGTTGTCCGGTTTGATCGCCGTCAGCGCCATCCAGTAGAACGGGAACAGCAGGACAAAGCAGATCAGACCGAGCGGAAGCCACAGGGTAATGAACCTGCTGCGCGTCGTGTCGAGATAGTCCATGCCTTCGGAATGATCCTCGAAGACCTTTTCCATCCCCTTCTCTACGGCAGCGGCGCTGGAAGCGACGTTATTCGTACTCATTCTTTTGCTCCCTGCTGCCATTTGCGCTGTTGCAGGCCGTAGAAGGACACCATGATCGCGGCGAGGAGGAACGGCACCATCGCGGTGGCGATGGCCGAGCCCTCACCCAGTTGTCCGCCCAGAATGCCCTTCTGATAGGAATAGGTCGCCATGAGGTGGGTCGCATTCACCGGTCCGCCGCGGGTCATCGCCCAGATCAGTTGGAAGTCGGTGAAGGTGAACAGGACCGAAAAGGTCATCACCACGGCGATGATCGGGGTGAGCAACGGATAGGTGATGTTCTTGAAGATTTGCCAGCGCGAGGCGCCGTCCAGCGTCGCGGCCTCATAAAGCGAGGGCGACACCGTTTGCAGACCGGCCAGCAGCGTGATGGCGATGAAGGGCACACCGCGCCAGATGTTGCAGAATATCACCGTGGCCTGCGCCATCAGGGGATCGCCAAGAAAGTTGATGTTGTGATCGATCAGATTGATCTTCCTCAGGAACCACGAGATGATCGAGAACTGGCTGTCGAAGATCCACCAGAAGGCGATGGCGGACAGCACGGTTGGCACGATGAACGGGATCAGCACGATCGAGCGGATGAACGACTTGAACGGCATGTTGTTGTTCAGAAGGATCGCCAGATAAAGCCCCAACGCGAACTTGATGGCACTGGCAATGGCTGTGTAGACCAGCGTAAAGCCCGTCGCATAGAGGAAGGTCTTGTCGTATAAAATCAGCTCCTCGTAGTTTTCGAGGCCGACGAACTGTCCCGGACGTCCGATCTTGATGTCAGTCAGGCTCATCCAGACGCCCTTGCCGAGCGGATAGGCGAGGAAGAACAGCAAGAAGAACGCTGCCGGCACCATGAACCAGAAGCCAAGCCAGTTGCGGTCCGATTGCAGGCGTTCCCAGGTTGAGGCCGTGTGGCCTGTCCCGCCGGATTTGGGGGATGCCGGTGTGGTCATGGCGTCCTCGCTGTAGGGGTGTGTAAGTCAAACACCACCATCGCGCCTGCGTGAAGCGCCCGGTGGACAATGATGGCGGGGAATGGCGCAGGCCGAAGCCTGCGCCGTCCATTCAGCGATAGATGCGCTTGGCCTGACGCTCGGCCTGGGCGATGGCGCCCTTCAGGTCCTCACGACCGGTGCAGTAGTTGGCGAACATGTCGACAACCACGAAGTCTGCGACAGCGGTCGCCGCCTTTTCGCCCACCGAACCGAGGCCGGAAATCGGCAGGGTCCGCTTGGCCGCCTCGCGGAACGGGGCGCGCTTGGGATCGGCCGTCCACACCGGATTGGCGTCGTAAGCGTTGAGGCAGTGGGTGAGATATCCGGCCGCGCCTTCAAGCCAGGGGTTGAACTGGTTGGCTTCCAGCATGAAGGCCGTGAAAGCCTTACAGGCCTGCGGCGCCTTGGAGTATTTGAACACCATCAGCGGGAAGGCGAGCTGGAGTTCCGCCGGCTTGCCGGATGGGCCGAGCGGGAAGAACGCGTGGTCCATGTCCTCTGCGATGGCGAGTTGCTTGGCATCGCCCGAGGCCTTCGCCGCCGCGTAGATCGAGATGCCGTTGGCGGTGAGGTACAATTCGCCCGAGAGGAACGCCTTGTTGTTGTTGGAATCGTTCCAGGAGGGCGTGCCGGGGATGAAGGTTTCGTAAAGCGCCTTGCAATATTCCAGCGCCTTGGCGGTCTCAGGCGAGTTGATGATCACCTTGTCGTCCTTGTCGACGAGGAAGGCGCCATGGCTCCAGAGCAGCCAGTGCAGCCAGGCGTTGGCGTCGCCCGAGGCATGGCCGAGCGCAAAGCCCGCGGGCGTGCCCTTGGCCTTCAGTGCCTTGCAGAGTTCGAGAAGTCCGTCGGTCTTGTCCGGGAACTTGGAGAAGCCGGCATCGTTCATCGCCTTGATGCGGTAGTTCATGTAACCGCCGTTGATGGCGACCGGCACGCAGATCCACTTGCCGTTCATGGCGCCGCCCTTGGCCTTGCCATACAGTTCTGCCACCGGCACCCAGCCGCCGTACTTCTTGCCGAGGTATTCGGCCACATCGGTCATGTCGACCAGCTTGTCCGGGAAGAGATGCGGCGTCACATGCAGCGGCCAAACGATGTCGGGACCGACACCGGTGTTGGCGGCAACCGACGCTTTCGGCTGAATGTCGTCGAAGGATTCGTTGGTGACGTTGATCTTGACGTTGTTGGCCTTCTCAAAGGCCGCAACGATCTTGACGAAGGCGTCTTCCTCGCCCTGCACAAAGCGCTTCCAGCGCAGCAGGTTGATGGTGGCGCCTGCCTCGGGCTTCCACTGGGCGGTCTGTGCCCAGGCCTTGGCATAGTCGAGCAGAGCTTCGGAGCTGAGGCCGGCGAGGGCGGCAAGCCCGGCGCCTCCCTTGAGAAGACTGCGGCGGCTGAACGTCATGGTTTCCTCCCTTATGACGTAGTGAATATTGAGCCCGTTGCGTTGCGGGCCCTTCTGAGCGGCCTAGACCGTGGTGATGGACACCCGGCGTTCGGATTTCGTTGAGAACAGATGCGCGCGGCCTTCCATCGGCGCGATGTGGATGATGTCCCCGGGCTTGGCAGAGATCCGCTCGCGGAACAGGGCGATAATCTCCTGCTGCTGGCCATCCTTGCCGATATGCAGGGCAACCTGCGTTTCTGAGCCGGTCGGTTCCACCACCACGACCTCGGCAGCAAAGCCCTTCGGATCCATGCGGATGTACTCCGGTCGCAGGCCGAGCGTCACCGCCTCGCCCTCGACACTCTCCCCGGTCTTCGGCAGGGGCAGGCTGAAGCCAGCCTCGGCGACGAACTGTCCGCCCTTGGCTGTCCCCTTGATGAAGTTCATCGCGGGCGAACCGATAAATCCGGCGACAAACAGATTGGCCGGATTGTCGTAAAGGTCGAGCGGCGCGCCGATCTGTTCGACGATCCCGTCATGCATCACCACGATCTTGTCCGCCATGGTCATGGCTTCGATCTGGTCGTGGGTGACGTAAACGGTCGTGGTCTTCAGCCGCTGGTGCAGTTCCTTGATCTCCGAGCGCATCTGCACGCGCAGCTTCGCATCAAGGTTGGAGAGCGGTTCATCGAAGAGGAACACCTGCGGGTCGCGCACGATGGCCCGGCCCATGGCAACGCGCTGGCGCTGACCACCCGAAAGCTGGCGCGGAAACCGATCCAGCAGTGGTGTCAGGCCAAGGATTTTGGCCGCCTTGCTCACGCGCTCGTCGATTTCACTCTGCTCGGCCTTCCTCAGCTTCATCGAGAAGGCCATGTTGTCCTTCACGCTCATGTGCGGATAGAGCGCGTAGTTCTGGAACACCATCGCGATGTCACGCTCTTTCGGGGGCACGTTGTTCACGACCCGCCCGTTGATCGCGATTTCGCCGGCTGTGATGTTCTCAAGGCCGGCAATCATGCGCAACAGTGTGGATTTCCCGCAGCCTGAGGGGCCGACCAGAATCACGAATTCGCCATCCGCGATCTCGACATTCACACCCTTGATGATCTGCACGGCGCCGAACGCCTTCCGCACGTCGCGGATATCGACAGAAGCCATATTTCCTCCTCGACAGCGTACACGTCTCCTGCGGCTTTCCGCACACGGCATTGCTGTCAACTTGTGACGGGCTTTTCGCCCATTGTGCGACAGGGCAACCTGTGTTTGATCCCCATTGCTAAAAAATAGTCATATTATATGATGTCGGTTGTCAAGCCCCGCCATGAAGACGGGCAGGATTGGGAGTTGGTCTGGTGGATTTGCCAGATGGGATATTGCCGCATCTTGGCGGCAACCCTGAAACGCTGTTTTCGCAGGTGGCGGAACGGATTGCTTCGGCAATCGTTTCAGGTGCCGTGCCGCCCGGCGCGTTGATTCCGGATGAGTCGGTGCTGGGTACGCATGTGCCGGTATCCCGTTCGGTCTATCGCGAGGCTGTGAAGTTCCTGGCCGGCAAGGGCTTGATTGAATCGCGGCCGCGCAGCGGAACGCGGGCGTCACCCGTTTCAAGCTGGAATCTGCTGGATCCGGATGTGTTGCGCTGGCAGTTGCGTGCCGGTGGCAATGAGAAGTTCATCAATGATCTATATGAGTTGAGGGCCTTTATCGAGCCAAATGTGGCGCGTCTGGCGGCAGAACGGCGGACGCCGCAACAGGCCGAGGCGTTGATGCGCGCCTACGAGGGCATGGCTTCAACCCCGCCCATGACGCCTGAAAATACCCGGTTCGATCTTGCGTTTCACGAGACCCTGATCGACTCCTGTGGCAATCAGGCGCTGATGTGTCTCAGGAGTATGGTGATGACCACGCTGATGTGGGCGCTGGGGTTGCAGCACGGCAAGACGGCGCAGGATTATGCCGCAGCGCTGGCCGACCACAAGCGGGTAGCCGAAGCGGTTGCCCGCAAGGATGGCGCAACGGCTTCTGCCATCATGATTGTGCTGGTCAACGATGCCCTGCATGAAACGCTGGAGATGTTTCGGCGCGCTCGGGAGCGACATAAGCTCGCAACTGCAGCAGAATAAATCATACCAGTTTTTGGGTGTTGGCAAGCGCACGGGATGACATCCACGGGCGGGACAAAGCGAAGACGGGAGAATTATCATATGCTTCTCAAGGGGAAGACGGCCATTGTGACGGGTGCGGCCTCGCTGCGCGGCCTCGGACGGGCCACGGCGACGCTGTTTGCCGAGCACGGCGCGCGCATTGCAATCCTCGACCTTGATCTCGCATCTGCGAAAGAAGCCGCAGCGGGCTTGCCCGGTCGTGGGCACCTCGGCATCAAATGCGATGTCACCGCGCGCAAGGATTGCGACAAGGCGGTGGCGCGGGTGCTGGCCAAACATGGCCGTATCGACGTGCTGGTCAACAACGCCGGCATCACCTCGCCGCTCAGGCTGATGAATGTCGATGACGAAACCTATGACCGGCTGATGGATGTGAACATGCGCGGCACCTTTCACATGACGCAAGCGGTTGTGCCGGTGATGCGGGCGCAGAAGTCAGGTTCGATCGTCAACCTCGCATCCGTCTCGGCCCAGCGCGGTGGCGGTGTGTTCGGCGGCACGGTGTATTCTGCCGCCAAGGGTGCGATCCTCGGCTACACGAAGGCCTGCGCACGCGAGCTTGGACCCGACAACATCCGCGTCAATGCCATCTGCCCCTCGCTCATCAACACGGACATTACGGCGGGCAAGCTGACCGACGAGCAGCGCGCCGGCATTCTGGCGACCATCCCGCTGGGCCGGGCCGGAGAAGCGCGTGAGGTCGCGGGGTGCTGCCTGTTTCTCGCCTCGGACCTTTCGAGTTACGTCACCGGTTCTGAGGTCGATATCAATGGCGGTAGCCACATTCATTGATCGGGCAATTCCCATGACGTCTCATCCTTCAAATGTCAGCCTGGAACAACGGGCCTGGCGCATTCGCCGAAACGCGCTCCGCATGGGCGAGGTGCAGGGCCAGGGCTACATCGCCCAGGCGCTCGGTGTCGCCGATGTGCTGGCGGTGTCCTATTTCCACGCACTAAGGTTCCGGCCCAAGGAGCCGGAGTGGGAGGGGCGCGACCGCTATCTTCTCTCCATCGGCCATTATGCGATTGCGCTTTATGCCGCACTGATCGAGGCCGGCATTCTGCCCGAAGATGAGATCGAGACCTATGGCGGCGATGATTCGCGGATGCCGATGTCCGGCATGGCGGCCTATACGCCGGGCATGGAAATCACGGGCGGCTCGCTCGGTCATGGCCTCGGCATCGCGGTGGGCATGGCGCTCGGCCTCAAGCGCAAGACATCGGGGAGCTTCGTCTTCAATCTGATGTCGGATGGTGAGCTTGACGAAGGTTCGACCTGGGAAGCGGCGATGGCCGCGTCTTCGCACAAACTCGACAATCTCATCTGCGTGATCGACGTCAACAATATGCAGGCGGACGGGCCTTCGACGCTTGTGTCGAATTTCGAGCCGCTTCAGCCGAAATGGGAGGCGTTCGGTTTCTTCACCCAGCGCGTCAACGGCAATGACATTCCGGGACTGGTGAAAGCCTTCGATGCGGCAAAAGCGCATCAGGGACCGCAGCCGCGCGCGATCATCTGCGATACGAAAATGGCCAAGGGCATTCCCTTTCTCGAAGCGCGCGAACGGAATCACTTTCTGCGCGTGGAAGCCGATGAATGGTCCAAAGCGCTCGCCATTCTTGACGCGGAGAAGCCGCAATGAGCCGCCTTTCCAAATACACGCCCCGCACGGTCAAGCGCGGTCCCGATGGCGAAATCCTGAAAACATCCGCCATGATTGCCTCCATCGCCGGGGCGGATCAGAAGACTGCGCCGGCCCCTTTTGGCGAGGCGCTGGTCAAGCTCGCTGCCAAGAATGACAGGATCGTCGGTCTCACCGCCGATCTTTCAAAATACACCGACCTGCACGTCTTCGCGAAAGCCTATCCGGACCGCTTTTACCAAATGGGCATGGCCGAAGCCGTGCTGATGAGCGCCGCCGCCGGCATGGCGCGGGAAGGGTTCCAGGCCTGGGCCACCACCTACGCGGTGTTCGCCTCGCGCCGTGCGTATGACTTCATCTGCATGGCGATTGCCGAGGAAAACCTCGATGTGAAGATCGTCTGCGCCCTGCCGGGGCTGACCACCGGATATGGCCCGTCCCATCAGGCCACCGAGGATCTGGCAATCTTCCGTGGCCTGCCGAACATGACAATCATCGACCCCTGCGACGCAGAGGATATTTCGCAGATTGTACCGGTGATTTCTGCGCATAAGGGACCGGTCTACATGCGCCTTTTGCGCGGGCAGGTGCCGCTGGTGCTGGATGAGTACGGCTACAAGTTCGAACTCGGCAAAGCCAAGATGATCCGGGGCGGCCATGACGTACTGATCATGTCCACCGGGCTGATGACCATGCGCGCGCTGGAGGCGGCAAAAGCGCTGGAGAAGGACAAGATCGACGTCGCCGTTCTGCATGTGCCCACCATCAAGCCGCTCGATGTTGAAACCATCAGCCGCGAGGCCGCCAAAACCGGTCGCATGGTGGTGGTGGCCGAAAATCACACCATCGTCGGCGGGCTTGGCGAGGCGGTGGCGGGCGTTCTGATGCGCGGAAACATCCGTCCACCCGCCTTCCACCAGATTGCGTTGCCCGACGAATTCCTCGATGCCGGCGCCTTGCCGACCCTGCACGACCGGTATGGCATCTCGACCGGTGCGGTGGCTCGCCAGCTCAAGGGGTGGCTGGGATAGGACACTGCCGAGATAATGCAGCTTCCGCCCGTTTGACGGATTGGACAAGTGCGCCGGCTCCTGTATAGGGGCTGGCATCGTATTCCCGTATCCGGTCGGAACGGGGGCGGCGCTGCTTGTGCCCGTGACCGGAAGTTTGACCTCATGACCATAAGGAGCGGCTTCATGTCGTCCACGTTCGACAAGGTTGCCGATATCATCGCCGAAACCGCGGATATCGACCGCGCGAGCATTACCCCTGAGTCCCACGCCATTGAGGACCTCGGCATTGATTCGCTGGCCTTTCTCGACATCGCCTTTGCGATCGACAAGGAATTCGGCATCAAGCTGCCGCTGGAAAAGTGGACTCAGGAAGTGAACGAGGGCAAGGCGCCGGCCGAGAACTACTTCGTGATGAAGAATCTCTGCGCCCGCATTGACGAACTCGTCGCCGCCAAGAAGGCGTAACTCAGGGCCGGAATGCGTCCCGCGGGCGCGGGGCCGCGCGGGAAGCCAGCGGATGAAGCTCGAATATTTCCAGATGATCGATCGCGTCGTGTCCTTTGACAGGGACGCGGCGCATCTTGTCGCGACCTCGACGATCCCCGCAGTCAGTCCGATTTTCGAGGGGCATTTTCCCGGCCATCCGCTGATGCCCGGCGTGCTGCTGATCGAGACCATGGCCCAGACCTCGGGCTATCTGCTGCTCGGGCTCAACAATTTCACGGCCATGCCGTTCCTGACCAAGGTGACGAGTGCGAACCTCAGGAAGTTCATTGCGCCCGAGACGCCGATCGACATGCAGGCTAGCCTTGTGCACGACGGCTCGGGCTATGCGGTGACCAAGGCGAAGATCTCGACCGGCGGCAAGGCCGTGTGCGATGCCGAAATCATGTTCAAGATCCTGCCTTTCCCCGAGGAACTCGGCGCACAGATGCGCGCCAATGCCCGGTCGTTGGGCATGGATGTGAAGGAGCCGTGACATGGGTCAGCGCGATGTGGTGATTACCGGCGTCGGCCTCGTCTCCAGCCTTGGCGAGGGGCTTGAAGCCCATGCCGGCGCGCTGAAGGACCCTTCGGCCGTCAATGTCGATGCAACAACCTATGCGCCGTTTTCGGTTCACCCCGCCGTTGCCCTCGAACTCGACCGGCAGATCCCGAAAAAGCTTGACCAGAAGCAGATGGAACCCTGGCAGCGCCTCGGTACTTATGCGGCGGGGCTTGCGCTCGAAATGGCCGGCCTGAAGGGCGACAAGGAAAAGCTCTCGGAAACGCAGCTGATCGTCGCAGCCGGTGGCGGTGAGCGCGATTACGCGGTTGATGGGCAGATCCTGACCGAAATGCCGAAATCCGCGACGCCGGGCGTGCTGTTGAATGAAAAGCTGATGGGCGAGCTGCGCCCCACGCTGTTTCTCGCGCAATTGTCGAACCTGCTTGCCGGCAACATTTCCATCGTCCACGGCGTCACCGGCGCTTCGCGCACCTTCATGGGCGAGGAGCAATGCGGGGTTGACGCAGTGCGTATCGCGTTCGAGCGGATCCGCGCCGGGCAGGGCGACCGTTTTCTCGTCGGCAGCTCCTATAATTCCGAGCGCCCCGATTCCCTGCTGATCTTTGCGATGGGCGGGGTATTGAAGCAGGGTGGCTTTGCCCCCGTGCAGAAGCGCGAAGCATCGCCGGGCATGATTCTCGGCTCTGCCGGCGCCTTTTTCGTCATGGAGGCGCGCGAAGCGGCCGAGGCGCGCGGTGCGACGATCCTCGCAGAGCTTGCCGATGTGTCCGCCACACGCAGCATCCGTGATGCCGGCGCGGTCGCCGCCTCGCTCGGTGTGGCGATCGATGCGGTGAAGCCAGCGCTTTCTGGCGCCGTCGCGGTCATTTCCGGGGCTTCGGGCTGCGCCGACATTACGGCCGAAGAATTCGATGTGATTGCCGAAAAGCTGCCGGGAGCGCCCATCCGCGCGACGGGAAACCGGCTGGGTCATGCGCTGGAATCGCAGTTTGCGGTCAGTCTCGCCCTCGGTGTGCTGACCCTGAAGGATGGCGCGCTGTTTCCGCCGGCGGCAGGATCAGGCGAGGCGCCAGCCGACACCGCCCCGCAGTCGGTCCTTGTCACGTCGGTTGGCCACAAGCGCGGCGAGGGCGCGGCCGCCCTCAAGCGGACACAGTAAGGAGGCCGCCATGAAGGACAGGAACGGTCGTCCCGTCGTCGTTGTCACCGGCATCGGTCTCGTCACCTCGCTGGGTCAGGGCAAGACTGACAATTGGGCCGCGCTCACCGCGGGAAAATCGGGCATCCGCCAGATCACGCGTTTTCCCACAGGCGGGCTTCGGACGACGATTGCCGGCACGGTGGATTTCGTGAAGGCGGAACCATTCTGCGCCGCCCAGCTCTCCGAGAACTTCGCGCGCATTGCGGTGGAGGAGGCAGTCGGCGAGGCGAAGATCGGCGGCAAGGGCGATTTTCCGGGCCCCCTGTTCATTGCCGTGCCGCCCGTCGAGATGGAATGGCCGCAGCGCGAGGCGCTGGCCAAAGCCTCGGGCCAGACCGGCGATGTCACCTATGCCGACCTTCTGAAGGCGGCTGCGACTGGCGCCTTCAAGCCCTGGCATGATCTCTTTCTGTTTGGCACCGTGGCTGACCGGCTTGCCGAAACCTTCGGCACGAAAGGCTCTCCCATTTCGCTCTCGACCGCCTGTTCCTCGGGCGCGACCGCGATCCAGCTTGGTGTCGAGGCAATCCGTCGTGGTGAGACGGACGCAGCGCTCTGCGTTGGCACGGATGGTTCGGTGCAGGCCGAGGCGCTGATCCGTTTCTCGCTGCTCTCGGCGCTTTCAACGCAGAATGATCCGCCCGAAGGCGCATCCAAGCCGTTCTCGAAAAACCGCGACGGTTTCGTCATGGGCGAGGGCGCCGCTGCGCTGGTGCTGGAATCCTATGCCTCCGCCAAGGCGCGCGGCGCGAAAATCCTCGGCGTCATCGCCGGCTGCGGCGAAAAGGGCGATGGTTTCCACCGCACCCGCACCTCGCCGGATGGAATGCCGGCCATTCTCGCCATGCGCGGGGCCATCGCCGATGCCGGGCTGACGCCCGATGACATCGATTATGTGAATGCCCACGGCACATCGACGCCGGAAAACGACAAGATGGAATCGCTCGGCTGCATGGCCGTGATGGGCGAGCGGATGAAATCCGTGCCGATTTCGTCGAACAAGTCGATGATCGGCCACACGCTGACGGCGGCGGGAGCGGTGGAAGCGGTGTTCTCGCTGCTGACCATTGCCAACCAGAAGATCCCGCCGACGATCAACTACGCGCAGCCTGATCCTGCTATCCCGCTCGATGTTGTGCCGAATGTCGCGCGGGATGCGCGAGTGCGGCATGTGATGTCGAATTCCTTCGGCTTCGGTGGCCAGAACACGGTGCTGCTCTTCGCCGCGGAGGCCAGACAATGACAGGCCGCATTCTTGTTACCGGCGGGGCCAAGGGCGTCGGCGCGGCGATCGTCCGCGCGCTTGTTGCAGCGGGTCACGATGTAGACTTCACCTACCGGTCTTCGGGTGCGCAGGCCGAGACGCTCGCGGCGGAAATCGCTGCGGCCGCGCCCGGCAGGTCCGTTCGCGCGCTCCCGATCGATCTTGCCGACAAGGCGGCAGTCGAGACCTTTTGCACGGGGATCGAAGAGACAACCTACTTCGGCTATGTCCACAACGCCGGCCAGCCCTACGATGTGCTGGCTGCCATGATGGGGCAGGACAAGGCCGAAGAAATCATGCAGGTGAATTTCTGGTCGATGACCCGCATCGTGAAAGCTGTGGTGCGCACGATGATGCGCGCCCGCACCGGACGGATCATCGGCATCGGCTCGGTCGCTGCGCTTGAGGGCAATCAGGGCAACGCCGCCTACGCCGCCACCAAGGGCGCGATGCTGAGCTATGTCCGCACCCTTGCCGTGGAAACGGCCAAGCGCGGCATCACGGTGAACTACATCGCGCCGGGCTTCATCGACACCGACATGCTGGCGCCCTACGCCAATTATCGCGCCGAGATGGAAAAGCAGATCCCGGCAGGCCGGTTTGCCAAGCCTGACGATATCGCGGCGCTGGTGACGTTTCTTGTATCTCCCGGCGCGGCCTATATCACCGGCGCGGTGCTGCCCATCGACGGCGGCCTGACGGCGACCATTGCATTCCAGCGCTGAGGGAATTACCTCGTCTTCGTCATGGCCGGGCTTGTCGCGGCCATCCATGCCTGTAAAAGCACGGTGAAAATCGTGGGTGACCGGGGCAGGCCCGGTCATGGCGATATCGGCGCAACGGAAATATCGGACCCCACCCATGCGTGCATTGCAACTCTTCGGTGATCGTGACCTCAGGCTGACGGAGGTGGAGCACCCGCCCCATCCCGGCCCCGGCGAGGTGCAGGTGCGGGTTCATGCCGTCGGCCTCAATTTCATCGATGTCTGGGGCTTTCGCGGCATGGCATTTGCCAAGCGCAAGATGCCGCTGATTGTCGGTGCGGAAGCGGCGGGCGTCGTCTCGGCAGTGGGCGAGGATGTGACCCATGTCGATATCGGCGACCGCGTGGCAATGTATGGCGCGCGCACCTGCGGCCATTGCAAGGCCTGTTTGCAGGGCCGTGACAACCTCTGCGAGGATGTTCAGGGCATCATGGGCTTTCACATCGACGGATTCTCCTGCGATTTCGTGAACATGCCGCAGCGCCTGCTCGTGAAGGTGCCGGATAACGTCTCCTTTGAGGAAGCGGCCTGCGCGCCTATCGCCTTCGGCACGGTGCAGCACATGCTGTTCGACAACGCGAAGCTGGAGCCGGGTGAGACAGTGTTGGTGCAGGCCGGCGGCTCGGGCATCGGCACCTCGGCGATCCGGATGGCGAAAGCCATCGGCTGCACGGTCATCACCACCGTGGGGGATGATGAAAAGGGCCGCAAGGCGAAGGAACTCGGCGCCGACCACATCATCAACTACCGCGAGGAGCGGTTTGAGGGCGTCGTGCGCAAGCTGACCAAGCGCAAGGGCGTCGATGTCGTGTTCGAGCATACCGGCGCGGACACCTGGAACGGCTCGCTCCTGTCGCTGAAGCGCGGCGGACGGCTCGTCACCTGCGGCTCGACGTCCGGCGTTTCGACAACGATGAACCTGATGCAACTGTTCCAGCAGCAGTACCGCATTACCGGTTCGTTCGGCTGCTCGATCCGCAACATCGATCAGGCACTGAAGAAGATGTCGGAAGGCATCCGCCCCGTCATCGACACGGTGTTTCCGCTGGCGGATTTCGCAAAGGGGCTGGAACGGCTTGAGAGCCGCAAGGTCTTTGGCAAGATCATCGTGAGCTTCTGATCTCCGTGCGGCAACCCAACATTGTTCTCCGCGCCCTGATGAAGCTGGGCGAGGTCCTGATGCTGGGCCTCGTCACGCTGGTGTTCGGCTTCCTGCGTCTGCTGGGGCCGGAGCGGGCGGCGAATTTCGGTGCCTGGGTCACGCGGACGCTCGGCCCGTTGCTGCCCGTCAACCGCGTCGGGCTGGCAAATGTCCGCGCTGCCTATCCCGATATGCCGGAGGCGGAGGTGCGCGCCATCGTGCGTGGCGCCTGGGACAATCTTGGCCGCACGGCGGCGGAATACGCCCACCTTGGCACCCTGTTCGACTGGGATGCCGAGCGCCCGGATGCACCGTCGCGCACGGAGGTCTCGGGAATCGAGTATTTCGAGGCGCTGCGGGATGACGGTAAGCCCGGCATCATCTTTTCGGCCCATCTGGCGAACTGGGAACTGCCCGCAATTTGCGCCGCCAGATATGGTCTCGATGTTACCGCTGTTTTCCGCGCGCCGAACAATCCGGCGGTCAACAAGGTCGTCCATAAAATCCGCTCCGGCTCGATGGGGGGGCTGGAAGCGGCGCGACAGGGCGCAGCCTTTGCCATGCAGGGCGCGCTTGAACGTGGCGGGCATCTCGGGATGCTGATCGACCAGCATTTCACGCGCGGCGTGCCGATCCGCTTTTTTGGCCGCACGGCCATGACCAATCCGATCATGGGTAAATTCGCCGCCAATTTCGATTGTCCTGTCCATGGTGTGCGCGTCATTCGCCTGCCGGATCATCGCTTCCGTCTGGAATTGACGCCGCCACTCGATCTGCCGCGCAAGGCCGATGGCATGGTCGATGTGCCGGCGGCCATGCAGATGATGACCGATGTGGTGGAGGGCTGGGTGCGTGAACATCCCGAGCAATGGCTGTGGATGCACCGCCGCTGGCGCCAGCCGAAATAGCCCCCGGGTTGCCGCATCTGGCGTCGCAAGGCATAAAGGTTTCGTTGGAATGTCGCAAAGGCGACATCGGGGAGTGGCAGGCAACGTTGATGGACAGTCCGGCGCCCGATGCCCTTTCCGCCTCCCGTGCCTTTCGCCGCAAGCGTCTGTTTCATCGCATCGGCATTGCTGCGAGCGCCATCCTGTTCGCGGTGTCGGTGGGCGTGCTGATCTATATCATCGGGCAGCTGAACATCGAGGAGGTGAAGGCGGCCTATACCCGCACCTCCTGGCGTCAGATCGCCATGGCGCTCGGGCTGGTCGCGCTAAGCTATCTCATGCTGACCGGCTATGATGCGCTGGCGCTGCGTGAGGTGGCAAAACAGCACGTCCGCTATTCCTTGACCGCGCTCGCAAGTTTCACGAGTTTCGCCGTCAGCTTCACGCTGGGCTTCCCGCTGCTGACGGCGGCGACCGTGCGTTACTGGATCTATGCATCGGTTGGTCTGGGCGCTGGCGCCATCGCCAGCCTGACGCTGATTGCCGGCATCACCTTCTGGCTTGGCATGTCCATCGTGCTTGGCACGGTGATGGTGTGGCAATCGGCGGCAACCGGCATTTTCACGCGCCTTCCGGCTGAAATGAATTTCTACATCGGTGCCGGCGTCCTTGCGGCGATTGGTTGCTACATCCTGTGGATCGCGGTGAAGCCGCGCGCACTGACCGTGCAGGGCTGGACCCTGCGCCTGCCGCGCTTCTCCGTCAGCCTCGCGCAGATGGCGCTGGGCGCCATGGATGTCTGCGTGGCCTGCGGCGTATTTTATGTTCTGCTGCCGGAAGGCCATGGTGTGCCCTTCGCCACAGTCATTGCTGCCTATGTCTTTGCCAATCTGCTGGGCATCGCCAGCCATGCACCGGGGGGCATCGGCGTGTTCGAGGCGACGATCCTCATTGCGCTGCCGGGCATCCCTCGGGAGGCGCTGCTCGGCTCCGTGCTGCTCTATCGTTGCTGCTATTACCTCCTGCCTTTCATCGCGGCGATCTGGTTGCTGGGGCTTCGGGAAATCTGGCTGCGCTCCCGCCGGCTCAAAACCGAGATCGGCGGTGATCTTTGAGCATCAGGGGCGGGCTTGTGGCCACCTTTGTGGCGCTCGTTCTGCTGGTGCTGGCGATCACTGCGTCCTGGGCCGTGACGCTCACCTATCTCTGCGGCCTTGCTGCCGGGGCGCTGGCGGTCTGGATGAACGGACGGGAGGAACCGCGGTTGCCAGGACCGCTCAAGTCTGCCCGCCGTGTTGCGCTTGAGACGACACCGGCTGCATCGGCGGTGCTGGATGCCGCGCCCAATCCCTGCATTCTTATCGATGGGCGTGCGGTGATCGTCCATGCCAACCTTGCGGCCCGAAGCGCCTTTCCAGCGTTGGCGACGGGACAACCCTTGTCTTTCACGCTGCGCGATCCCGTACTGGTGGCTGCGGTCGGCGAATGCCTGCGCAATGGTGGCCAGCAGGATGTGACACTTGTCGAAACGCTGTCCGTTGAGCGATCCTTTGTCTGCTCGGTCGCGGCGATCCCGACCGGAACCGGCCGGTCAGCCCTGATTGTGCTGCGCGATACCTCACGCGAGCGGGCGGTGGAGGCGATGCGCGTCGATTTTATCGCCAACGCCAGTCATGAACTCAGGACTCCGCTCGCTTCCGTGCTGGGTTTCATCGAGACGCTTCAGGGGCCGGCCCGCAATGATCCGGCTGCGCGCGAGCGCTTTCTCGCTATCATGGCCGAGCAGGCCCGGCGCATGGCCCGCCTGGTGGATGACCTGCTCTCGCTCTCCCGCCTTGAGATGAAGCAGCATGTCGCCCCCTCGGGTGCGATCGATCTTGCAACCCTCTTGGCGGGCGTCGTCGGCTCCCTCGTCCATCTGGCCGAGGAACGGCAGGTCGTTCTGACCTTGCGGAAACCGCAGGAAGCCGTGATCGTACCCGGCGACAGCGACGAGTTGATGAGCGTCTTCGACAATCTCATCGAGAACGCCATCAAATATGGTCGCACGGGCGGGCGTGTCGATGTGACGCTGGCGGTTGGCCGGGAAGCGGTGGTTCATGTGCAGGACTATGGTCCCGGCATCGCGGCGGAACATCTGCCGCGCCTGACCGAACGCTTCTACCGCGTCGACAATGCCCTGAGCCG
The DNA here is from genome assembly GCA_020161975.1 of Pseudomonadota bacterium. GTDB lineage: Bacteria > Pseudomonadota > Alphaproteobacteria > Rhizobiales > Beijerinckiaceae > JAIUNP01. The sequence continues at coordinate 1,275 of JAIUNP010000009.1, read as the reverse complement.
GGCCGAGGGCGGCACCGGCCTAGGCCTTGCACTGGTCAAGCACACGCTGCGCCGTCATCGCGGCAGCCTGAACATCCAGTCCAAACCCGATGAAGGCGCGACGTTCTCTGTCACCCTGCCGCTGTTGCCCGCCTAGCGCATTTTCGAGCGAAGTGGCTTCCGGTTCGCGTGAAGAAAATGCGCTGAAGGGAGAATACTACGCATTTTCGAGCGAAGCGGCTTCCGGTTCGGCGAACGGCGCTTGCCACAGCACCCGTTCCGCCCGAGTGTCACAAAACCGTCGTCCCGGTGTCGTACGCGCGTCCCGTTGAATTGTGAACGTCTTGGGTTTGCCGATGTCACTCCGCATTCTGATCGTCGAGGACGAGCCGGCGCTGTCGATGATGCTGCGCTACAACCTTGAGGCCGAGGGATTTGCCGTCGAGACCATTGCCCATGGCGAGGAGGCGGATCTGGCCTTGCGCGAGAATCTGCCGGACCTGTTGCTGCTTGACTGGATGCTGCCGGGCATTTCCGGCATCGAACTCTGCCGCCGGGTTCGGGCCCGGCCGGAGGGCGACCGCCTGCCGATCGTGATGTTGACAGCACGCGGCGAGGAGGCCGAACGGATCCGTGGCCTCAAGACCGGCGCCGACGATTACCTCGTCAAGCCGTTCTCAATTCCTGAACTGGTGGTGCGCATTCGTGGTCTCCTGCGCCGGGCAAAGCCGGAACGGATGGCGGACCGCCTCGTTGCTGGCGACATCGAGATAGACCGGGCAACCCGCCGCGTTCGGCGTTCCGGACACGAAGTGCCGCTTGGCCCGACCGAATTCCGCCTGCTTGAGTTCCTGATGAGCCACCCCGGACGCGTTCATGAACGCCAGACCCTGCTCGACCATGTCTGGGGGACAGACGTCTATATCGACGATCGCACCGTCGATGTGCATGTCGGCCGCCTCAGGCGCGTCCTGAACAAGGGCGATGCGAAAGATCCGATCCGCACGGTGCGCGGCACGGGCTACGCCTTTGATGAAACTTTCGGCAAGCCGTAATCGCGCCGTCGTTCAGCGGCCGTTGCGACGACGCTCCAGCGAGGGCTGGAAGGCGACATTCGCATGGGCCGTGCAATAGGGCTTGCCGATATCACAATCGCCACCGCAGAACACGAACTCGGGGTCGAGCGGATCGCCCATTGGCCAGCGGCAGGTGCCTTCGCGCAATTCCATGATGCTGATGCGCCGCGAGATCGGCACCACCACTTCTTCCGCCGGGCGATAGACCACGACCTCTTCG
>JAIUNP010000425.1 GCA_020161975.1 Pseudomonadota bacterium | reverse complement strand
CCGATTTCCGATCCATCGCTGCATAAGCAGCCGCTGTTTACCGAGGAGTTCGTGCTGGTTCGCTCGTCCGAGGACAGCGGCAAACCGGTGCCGGACCCCGAGACACTCCGACAGATGCGCCTGCTGCTGCTGGAGGAAGGCCACTGCTTCCGCGATCAGGCGTTGACCTATTGCGACCTCACCTCCTCGGCGCCGCGCGAATTGATGGAAGGCAGTTCGCTGACGACTCTGGTGCAGATGGTCGGCGCGGGAATCGGCGTCACGTTGCTGCCGGAAATGGCGGTTTCCATCGAGACCCGTTCGGCGCCGGTCGCGGTCGCCCGGCTCGCCGAACCCCGCCCTGCGCGCACCATCGGCCTTGTCTGGCGCCGGGCCAATCCGCTGACCGAACAGCTGATGCAGGTGGCCGATATCGTGCGCCAGGCCGGTACTGAAGCAGCCAGGGCATCGGAGCATGCACAGGACAGGATGCACTGTGATCTTGTGGACGCCGCCGGCTTTACCGCCGCCTAACAGCCGTTTTCATAATGGCACTGGAAAACCTGAGTTGCGACCGCTTGCACCGCCTTGACGTTCCGCTGTGATCAAAGTTTAGATGTGACCTTCCTGAGTTCGCCGGCGGGAGGCGCCGGTCTGTGGAGGCTATCTCATGAAATTGCTCGCCCTTGCTGCGACGCTCGCCGCGTCGACCGCGCTCGCCGTGCCTGCCTATGCGCAGACTTTCAAGATGTCGCGAGGACAGGACGCCACCTCGCTTGATCCCCATGCCCAGAATTCTGGGCAGAATTTCAACCTGTTGCACCAGATGTATGAGACGCTGGTGCATCGCGACGAGCAGTCGAAGATCGTCCCGTCGCTTGCCACCTCCTGGACCATTACATCCGACCCCAAGGTATGGGAATTCAAGCTGCGTCCGGGCGTTAAGTTCCATGACGGCGCCGACTTCAACGCCGACGACGTGGTGTTCAGCCTGGAGCGCGCCATGGGGCCGACTTCGGACATGCGCGGCCTTCTCACGTCCATCGACAAGGTGGAGAAGGTCGACGACCTGACCGTGCGCATCACCACCAAGGTGCCGAACCCACTGCTGGTCAACAACCTCACCAACCTGTTCATCATGGACAAGGGCTGGTCGGAGAAGAACAACGTTCTCAAGGCGCAGGACTTCAAGAACAAGGAAGAGAATTTCGCCGTCCGCAATGCCAACGGCACCGGCCCCTATGTGCTGGTGGTGCGTGAACCGGATGTGCGCACCACCATGAAGGCCAACCCGGCCTATTGGGGCAAGGGCCAGTTTCCGCTGAAGATCCAGGAGATCGAATATCGCCCGATCACCTCGGCACCGACGCGCGTCGCCGCGCTGCTCTCCGGCGAACTCGACTTCGTGCAGGACATGCCTGTGCAGGATATCAAGCGCGTGTCCGAAACGCAGGGTCTGCGCGTCAACACCGGCCTTGAAAACCGCTCGATCTTCCTCGGCCTCAACGCGGGCGACCCCGAACTCAAGTTCTCGGATGTGAAGGGCAAGAACCCCTTCGCCGACAAGCGCGTGCGCAAGGCAATGGAGATGGCGATCAACCGCGAGGCCATCAAGAAGGTGGTGATGGCGGACCAGTCGCTGCCGGCCGGCACGCTGGTGCCGCCCACCGTCCATGGCTACACCAAGGACCTCGACGCCATTCCGAAGTGGGATGTGAACGCCGCCAAGGCGCTGATGAAGGAAGCGGGTTACGAGAACGGTTTCGGCGTCACGCTGCATTGCCCGAACAACCGCTATGTCAACGACGAGAAGATCTGCCAGGCGGTCGTCGGAATGCTCGGCCAGATCGGCATCAAGGTGAACCTCGCCGCGCGCCCGATGGCGCAGCATTCGCCGGAAATCCAGAAGAACGAGGTGGATTTCTACCTGCTCGGCTGGGGCGTGCCCACTTATGACGCCGAATATGTGCTGTCCTTCCTCTATCACTCCAAGACGGGCAGCCTGGGCGGCTGGAACGGCACCCGCATCGTCAACAAGGACATGGACGCCAAGATCGCCTCGCTGACCGCCGAGGTGAACGCGGCCAAGCGCGATGCGACCATTGCCGAGGTGCTGAAATGGGCGAAGGATGAGGCAACCTACATCCCGATCCACAATCAGGCGCTCGCCTGGGGCATGAAGGGCACCTACAACATCCCCGTGCAGGACGAGAACGCCTTCTACGCCAAATACGTCAAGTAAAGCGCTCCCCGCCCCGGCGTCACAGCGGATGCCGGGGCGGCACCAACAAAAAGCGGCAGGCCATGCTCGCATTCCTCATCCGGCGCCTCTTTCAGGCCGCCATCGTCATGCTGACGGTGGCATTCATCTCCTTTTCGCTGTTCCGTTTCGTCGGCGATCCGATCTCGACCATGGTCGGGCAGGATGCGACGCTGGATGATCGCGCGGCGATGGCGCGGCAGCTTGGCCTTGACCAACCGTTTCCAGTGCAGTTCGCCCGCTTCATCGGCAAGGCCGTGCAGGGCGAGTTCGGCATTTCCTATCGCGTCGGCCGGCCCGTGATGGACCTCATCCAGGAGCGCTTGCCTGCAACGTTGGAACTCGCGCTCTGCGCGGCGGTGTTCGCGCTCTCATTCGGCATCTTCTTCGGTGTCTATACGGCGCTGAAACGTGACAGCCTGTTGACGAAGGCGGTCATGACGATCTCGCTGATCGGCGTGTCGCTGCCCACCTTCCTGATCGGTATCGGGCTGATCTACCTTTTCTCGGTGGAGCTGAAATGGTTGCCCAGCTTCGGGCGTGGCGAAACGGTGAAGATCGGCGGCTGGACCACCGGCTTTCTCACCGAAAGCGGGCTGAAATCGCTGATCCTGCCCACGATCACCCTCGGCATCTTCCAGATGACGCTGATCATGCGGCTGGTGCGCTCGGAGATGATGGAGGTGTTGCGGACAGACTACATCAAGTTCGCCCGCGCGCGCGGGCTGGCCGACCGCTCCATTCATTTC
>JAIUNP010000424.1 GCA_020161975.1 Pseudomonadota bacterium | reverse complement strand
GACAAGATCGTGGAAAAGAAGCTGAAGGAAGGGGCTGGAAAGGTCACTGATTTCGTGGTCCAGTCGGTCATCTTCGTGGTTCCGCATGGCACCAATCCCGCAGTACGCGAGCGGGATGCGAATGCCGCCCGGGCGCGCTTCACCGATTGCCAGACCGGTATCGAGGCCATGCGCCAGATCCGGGATGTTGCCATCCGCGCGCCCGTCAAGCGCGCCTCGGATCAGCTCTCGCCGCAGCTTGCCGCGCTGCTGCACAAGACCCCCGTCAACAAGACCACCCCGCCGATGCGTACCGAGCAAGGCGTCGAACTGATCGCCATGTGCGAGAAGATCGAGCGGATGGACACAGGCTCCGTGCGTGCCCAGGCCGAACAGGAAGTGAAACAGAAGCGTCGCGCCGAACAGGCAACGGCCTATCTGAAGGAATTGCGGTCAAAAGCTGTTGTCCAGACCGGCAGCGGCGCGACCATGCGTTGACATAACGTGGCCCAGATTGACGATTTGCCACCGCTGCGTGAGGTGATCCGGACGCATGGGCTGGATGCGCGCAAATCGCTTGGTCAGAATTTCCTGCTCGATCTGAACCTGACAGCACGCATTGCACGCGCGGCCGGTGATCTTACAGGGCGCACGGTGCTTGAAATCGGCCCCGGACCGGGCGGATTGACCCGGGCGCTGCTGGCCTCCGGCGCCGAGCACGTCATCGCCATCGAACGCGATTCCCGATGTCTGCCGGCGCTGGACGAGATTGCCCTTCGCTATCCCGGTCGCCTGACTGTCGTCGAGGGTGACGCGCTGACCATTGATCCCGTGTCCCTGATCGGCGACCGCCCGACGCGAATCGTCGCCAACCTGCCCTACAATGTCGGAACGCAACTACTGATCAACTGGCTGCGCACCGCGCCGTGGCCGCCGTTTTATGAAAGCCTGACGCTGATGTTCCAGCGTGAGGTGGCCGAACGGATTGTTGCAACACCCGCCAAGCCTGACGATTATGGCCGCCTCGGCGTGTTGTGTGGCTGGCGAAGCCATGCGCGCATCCTGTTCGATGTTGGCCCGGCCGCTTTTACGCCTCCGCCGAAGGTCACCTCCAGTGTTGTCGAACTGGTTCCCCGCCGCGAGCCCCTGCCCTGCGACCTTATCGCGCTGGAACAGATCACCGCCGAAGCCTTTGGTCAGCGTCGCAAGATGCTGCGCCAGAGCCTGAAACGGCTTGGCGACCCCGCGGGCCTGCTGGCGGCTGCCGGCATCGATGAGACGCGTCGGCCTGAAACGCTTTCCGTCGCCGAATTTGTGGGGCTGGCCAATGCGCTTGCCGCCCGGAAATCCACCTCGTGATTGATATCATCACCGCGATCCTGCCAATTTTCGTGATCATCGCCATCGGCTTTGCGCTGTTCCGCAATGGCATCCTGCCACCCGAAGCGGTGCGGGCGCTGGGCGCCTTCGTGCTCACCGTCGCCCTGCCGGCGCTGGTGTTCAAATCGCTCGCCCGGCACAGCTTCGCAGAGATCATCAACACGACCTACCTGCTCGCGTTCGGGCTCGGCACGGCGGGCACGGCGCTGATCGTCTTCTGCGTCGGCAAATTGCTGCTGAAGCGCGACATCACCGCCTCCGCGATCATGGCATTGGGGGCCGCCGCCGGAAACAGCGGCTTTGTTGGCTATCCGATTGCGGCCATCCTCATTGGCCCGCCGGCTGTCGTGGCGCTGGCGCTTTCGATGCTGGTTGAGAATCTGCTTCTGCTGCCGATCATGCTGGCTGTGGCAGAGGCCGGTCAGGGGGCCGGGCAGCCCCCCGGCGTCATTGCGCGCTCCATCTTCCGTTCACTGCTGCGCAATCCGTTGATTCTTGCGATCATCGCAGGCATCGCCGCTTCGTTGATCGGCTTCCGACTGCCGGCTCCGCTTGAAAAGTCCGTCGACATTCTGGCCGGCGCCTCTGCCGCCGTCGCGCTGATCTCGATCGGCGGTGCGCTGGCCCAGCTGCGGCTTGGCCACAAGTTTGAAGGGCTTCCAATCGTCGTGTTCGGCAAGCTGGTGCTGAATCCCGCGCTTGTGTTGCTGGCGCAGCTTGCCCTGCCGCCGCTTGAACCAAAACTGCGGCTTGCACTCATCATCATCGCGTCAGCGCCGATGATGACGATCTATCCGCTGCTGGGCGCCCGCTTCGGCCAGGGATCACAGGCGGCAGCGGCGCTGATGGTCGCCACCGTCCTGTCATTCATCACCATGTCGGGCTTCATCGCCTTCGCCGGCTAAGGCGAGAGCGACACGCGGTTGCCGCCGTGCCGTTCAATGCGCCCATCGAGATCGAGATCGAGCAGAATGGTCTGCACTTCGCGCAGGCTAACGCCCGAAAGCCGGGCGAGATCGTCAATGTCGACCGGCGAAGGCCCGAGCGCGGCAACAATGCGAGCCGCCGCGTTCTGCATATCCTCCGGCAGAGCGACCGGCTCCATGGGAGCCCGGCCCGCCTCCTCCGAGAGACCGCCCGGAATCACAGCTTCAGCAAGGCCATCCTCGCCGGCAAAGAGTTCATCCCACAGCGGCTCATTCTGATAGCGCGGCGTGCCGGCATCATCTTCGACGCCGTGCCGGTCAAACAGGTCCGGCGCCTCAATCATCGGGCGCAGTACCGCCACGACATCCTCGACACTGGCGCAAAGCGTCGCGTTCTGCCGCAGCAGGTCGTTGGTGCCCTGGATGCGCTGGAAGGTCCCGCCCATGAGCTGGCAGAGGCCCTTGGCCAGGGTGGTCTTCCCCACCCCGGGAAGGTCCTCCAGGAGCAGGTGGCCACCCGACAGCAGCACGGCGACGCTGCGGCGGACCTGGGCGTCCTTGCCCACCAGGACGCCACAAAGGGCCTGGATGCCCGCCCGGACCTGGGTCCTCAGGGGGGCTTGGCGGGCTGGGACGGCTTCGGTCATGGGAACGCTCCGGGTCAGGTTCCATCCTCCAGGGAGATGTGGTGGTCCCGCAAGCGCTGGGCCAGAACGCGTGGGC
>JAIUNP010000423.1 GCA_020161975.1 Pseudomonadota bacterium | reverse complement strand
GCCCCTTCCGCGCCCGCGAGGATGGCGAGCGCAAGCCTTTCCGCGCGCGTGAGGATGGGGACCGTCCGTTCAAGCCACGCGGGGACCGACCGTTCCGGGAGCGGGACGGCGAAGATCGCGGCAAGCCTCGTGGTGAGCGCCCCTTCCGCGCCCGCGAGGATGGCGAGCGCAAGCCCTTCCGTCCGCGTGAGGATGGCGACCGCCCGTTCAAGCCGCGCGGGGATCGCCCATCTTTCGGCGACCGTCCGCCGCGTGATGGTGATCGTCCGTTCAAGCCGCGCTTTGGTGGCAAGCCTGGTGGCAAGCCCGGCGGTTTCGGCGGCAGGCCCGGCGGCGGCCCGCGTGGTCCGCGCCCGTCTGGTGGCGGTGGCAAGTTCTCCGGGGGCAGGGGTGCGGATCGTCGGCGGTAGATTCGGCGGCCGTCCGTTGCAGGGTCCGAAATCGCGCGATATCCGCCCGACCTCGGACCGCTTGCGGGAAAGTCTGTTCAACGTGCTGATGCATCGCCATCGCCCTTTGGTCGACGGCGGACGTGTGCTTGATCTCTTCGCCGGCACCGGCGCGCTGGGGCTGGAGGCATTGTCGCGCGGCGCGACCCTGGCCGTGCTGGTCGATGAAGGCTTCGAGGCGCGCGGCCTCATCCGGCAGAACATCGAGAACCTCGGCGTCGGCGGTGAGGCACGGCTTCTGAAACGCGATGCGACGCGTCTGGGGGCGGTCGCGCCCTTCGAGCCGTTTACACTCATCTTCTGTGATCCGCCCTACGGCAAGGGGCTGGCGGATCGCGCCGTTGCTTCGGCATTGAAAGGGGGCTGGCTCGCCCCCGGTGGCCTCGTCGTCATCGAGGAGGCGGCAGAGGCAACCGTGGTACTGCCAGAGGGGCTCGTGCTGCACGACCGGCGCGATCAAGGCGAAACGCAACTGCTGTTTGCCGCCGCGCCCGGCGTTTGATAAGCCATCGAAGTAATCAATGTTGTAAATGAATTGTTAAGATGCCCCAGCGCTCGTCCTTTGCACTCTCCGGCTTTGACATCCTGCTTTATGCCGGTGTGGTCTGGGGCTGGAGCACGAGCTGGTACGCGATGACCTATCAGACCGTGGTGCCCGGAGAGACAGCGGTGTTCTGGCGCTTTCTGCTCGCCGCGCCGCTGATGTTCGGGCTGGCCCGCTGGCGGGGCGAACGGCTGGTTTACCCTGCGAAGATGCATGTCGGGCTGTTCATCTCCGGTCTCTGCATGTTCTCCACCAATTTCATCCTGATGTATTATGCGGCGTCCTTCATCCCCTCCGGCCTGTTGGCGGTGGTGTTTTCGCTCGCCTCGATCATCAATTTCGTGCTGGGCATGGCGCTGTTTGGTGAACCGTTCCGCTGGCGTCTGGCGATCGGCGGCCTGCTTGGCGTGCTCGGCGTTGCCGCGCTGTCCTCGCCGCGCTTTGCCGGCGTCAGTGCCTCGGAGGGTACCATGCGGGGGCTGACGCTCGCCATTGCCGGTACTGTCTGCTTCTCGATTGGCAATCAGGCCTCGGCCCGCCTGCAAAAATCCGGGCTCACCGTCCTGGCCTCCGCAGCCTGGGGCATGGTCTATGGCACGATCATGGCCGCCATTTATGTCATCGTGCGCGGCAATTCCTTTGCCGTCCCGCTGACCTTGCCTTTCTGGCTTTCAAGCGTCTTTTTGATCCTGTCCGCGACCATTCTGGCGTTCTATTCGTATCTCACGCTGCTCGGACACATTGGCGCGGCTCGCGCCAGCTATGCGACAGTCATCTTTCCGGTCTTCGCGTTGATGATCTCATCCATGCTGGAAGACTATCGCTGGACGCCACTGGCGATTGTCGGCCTGGTGCTGGCCGCAGCGGGCAATGTGCTAATTCTGCGCCGGGATCCGGTAAGATCCTGACCGTTTCACGGGGTTTACTCTGCGGCGCGGGGCCGGGGCTGGGACAGGTTGTCGAGGCTCTGGGTAATCTGCGTCGCCAGCGCATCGGTGATATTGCTGTCGGCGGAGCGGCTTCTGAGGAGCGCGATCTTGACAACCGGCAGCGGCGCAAATCCATCCGAGGGACCGAGCACGCGCATCCCTGAGCGGATCGCGCTTTCCGGCAGGACGCCAACGGCGAGCCCGCTGAGGATTGCGGCGCCCAACGCGGTGGAGTTCCACGAGGCATAAAGGACGCGGTAAGGGATGTTGGTCGCCTCAAGTTGCCCTGTCGCGGCCAGCCGCCAGCCGCAGGTTGTCCTGCCGACGGCAAGTGGCACGGGCCGCAATTCATGGACATTGTGCTGCGCCGACGAAACCCACAGCAGCCGTTCGTGCCGCACGACTTCCGCCTCAACCCGCGGATTGCCAAGCGGGACGGAGATAATCGCAAGATCGATGTCGCCGCCGTGAATGCGTTCCATCAGCATCGGCGTCGGCTCGCATACCACATTGACCTCGACCTTCGGATGCGAGCGCGTAAAGCGGATCAGGATTTCCGGCAGGTAGCGGTCGGCGTAGTCATCCGGCACCCCGAGGCGCACGCGCCCTGAAAGGGCCGCATCGGAGAACGAGGCGATGCATTCGCCCGAAAGCCGGACGATCCGCCGCGCATACTCGAGAAGTCGCTCCCCATCCTCGGTCAGGCGCGCACCGCGTCCTTCCTTGGCAAAGATCGGGCGCCCCACCTGCTCCTCAAGCCGCTTCATCTGCATGGAAACAGCCGACTGCGTCTTGAAAACCACCTCGGCCGCGCGCGTGAAGGAGCCTGTGTCGGCAATCGCAATCAGAGACCGCAGCTGATCAATATCCAGCAGATGCATGGAAACCTCTTCCATCAACCATTGGAATGGATAGCATAAAAAACTCTCGTTTCAATAAGAAAAAAAGATATGTTATATCCCTAAGCACCCTGAGGGAAAACAGTCCTTGGTCAGGGTTATTCAACAGGAGAGTCCAATGGCGCAGATGATCGCCAACCGTTCGCTGGTTTCCCACCTGAGCTTCGCCGCGATTGCGGCCCAGGCTGGCAACGCTGTGCAGCGCA
>JAIUNP010000422.1 GCA_020161975.1 Pseudomonadota bacterium | reverse complement strand
GAATCGATATGCCCCGAGACAACGACGAACTGGTCCCGTTCAGGCGCAGAATCCGGTGCGCGCAGCCAGCCGATCGGCTGCGATAAAGTACGCCAGACGCGCGATGCCGTAACCTTGACGTGAAGGACGACCGGACCCGACGCCATTCTCTTGCGCAGCATGATACCGTCAGCGCGCGAGACGCTGACGCCGAACATACGCGGGATCTCGTTCCAGCTTGCGGGGGTCGGATTGCCCCAAACAGCTTTCAGCGCCCGCCAGGGGATGTAGCTGCTTTCATCCTCACCCCAATTCATCAGCACGATGCCGGCAGCACCCATGGATGCGGCGATCCGCGCCTTTTCGGGCGTCGCCGGCGCATAGGACACTTCCGCCAGCACGATCTTGCCGCGCACGTCCTTGCCCTCGTAATCACCGAGCCCGCCGGGACCGACGTCGACCAGTTCGGCGGTGTACCCCTCCGGCGGCGTAGGCTCGACGTGGAGACAGGGCAGGGATTTGAGAACCTGGCCACCGGAACCTCCAAGCGCGACGAAGGAGCTGCCGATGTCGCTGTCATAGGTCTCGAACTCTTCGAGCGCGGCATCGAGGCCGTAACCCTTCAGGGTGTCGACGACATATCGCCCGGCCGCTAGATCGATTCCCTGCCCGCTCTTTCGGTTCAGGAAATGCGTGCGCATGTGGTCCACATGCTGCATCACGGTCGGGAACGAATGGTCGCGGGCGGCGGCAGAGATCGTCATTGCAACGGGCTCGTCTGGTTGAATTTCAGGAACTGGCGGGCAAAATCGAGATAGACAGCGCGAGAAAGGTGCAGCTGGTCGAGATCGACCCACTCGTCGCCCGCGTGCATGTTCGCGCCGTCTGGGCCAAACAGGAGTGTCGGAATGCCGGAGCGCCCGGCGAAGATGTTGGCATCCGAGACACCCCGGCCGAACCGCAGATCCGGTTCCTTGCCGATGATGAGGCGGTAGCTTTCGCAGAATTGGCTGACGAAGGCGCTGTCCTTGTCGAGCAGGAAGCTTTCGTACCGGGGCTCGCCGACCGAAACCGCAAAACGCGCCGGCGAGTTCAGACCGGCAACCAGCGCCTCGATGGTTTTCACCGCGTCTTCAACGGTTTCACCCGGCATGAAATGCCAGTTGACGACGAAAGCCGTATGGTCCGGCACGCGGATCTCATAGCGGCCGTCGCCGGACGTGACGTTCAGCACGCAATGGCTCGCCTTGCCGAAATCGTGATGGACAAAGCGCTCCAGCCCATTGATCGCGACGAGCAGTCTGGCAGCCTCAATGACAGCGTTGACGCCTTCCTCCGGGCGCGAGCCATGCGCGGATCGCCCGGTGACTTCCACCTTGAGGTTGATCTTGCCCAGCGCGCCGATGATCACGTCACTGAAGTGCGGCTCGCACATGATCGCCGCATCGATGCCGCGATCCTTGCGGACAAAGGCATTCGCGCCGCGCGACCAGGCTTCCTCGTCCGCCAGCGCCGAAAATATGATCTTGCCCGACCACTGGTCACGCGATCGGTGAAGGGCGCGCACCGTCAGCATCGCCGCCGCCAATCCGCCCTTCATATCCATGGCCCCAAGACCATAGAGCCGGTTGTCCTCGATGACAGGGCGATGCGGCTCTTTCGTCCAATCGGAAGCGACGCCGACCGTATCGCAATGACCACCGATCCAGAGCACCGGCCCGTTCTTCTGCCCTTCAATTGTGACAACGAGGTTCTTCAGGCCACCGTCCGCGTCCTCCAGATCGGAATTGATCCCGGCCGCCGAAAACCACCTAGCGATCCGCGACTGCACGGTTAACTCCTCCCCCGAAAAGCTCGGGGTGGCGACGAGGTCGGTCAGCAGGCTGATCAGTTCCGGGTCATAGGCATTGACGACGGGGCTCATGCGGGTCGCGCCTCGGCTGTGAAGGGGATGCCGCCAGCTGGCGTGACCAGATAGCCGTCCTCGACCGCGATCAGCACATCGCCGATCGGCCAGACATATTCGACGCAGCCGAGCATGTTGGCCTCAACCTTTTCCTGAACGCCGGGCAGGAAGTAGACAGACGAAATCGTCTGGCGCTGGATCGTGTGGCCACAGTCGCGCCGGTAGCCGTCGACACCCCGCTCCTCGGGCAAAAGACCGAGGCTGCGCAGCTGATCCTCCAGAGGCCGGAGCAGATCGACACCGATTGCGTGGATAGCTCCACCCGTCATCCCCGGCTTGATCGCGGGAATGAGCTGATCGATCAGGATGTTGCGTAGCCGATCATGCAGCGCCTCGATCTCCGGCGCGGCGCAGATGGTGCGGGCGATGTCCGACACGCCGCGAATACACCCGAAAGCGTCGGCAACGGTGAGGCCCATGTCGAACTTGATCGTTCGATCACTGGCGGAGACCGCATAGTCGCCGGCAGTCGCCGGCAGCAGCGTACGCGCGCCGGAATGCACGATATCGAAATAGGAATCGACACGCCCGGCAAAGCCGAAGCGTTTGGCAAAACGGGCAACGCCGGCATGATAGGCAGCGACCAGATCGCGCTCCACCATGTTTGTGCCGGCATTGCGATGAAAGAAGGCGCGCGCCGCCGCAATCCCCTTCAGCACCGCATTGGCCGCAAAGATGAAATAGACCGTATCGTCACTTGCGCGCCGATCCTGCCAGCGGCGAATGACGTAGGCAGCATCCGTGAACCGAAGCCCACTGTCATCAATCATCGCGAAGGTGCCGATCGGCATGTGATCCTTCTGGATCGCGAGCGAGCCCTTCTCGCTTTCATGCAACGCCTGCGCAAGGCTCTCGGCTTCGCCGGTGAACCGGAAATCGGCGCGATCAAGCCGTTGCTTGGCGATCACCGTCACCGAGACTGCCTCCGGCCTGAACAGCGCGGTTATTCCAAGCTGCTCGCAAGCCCGCGCCGGCAGCCCGGTGAACATTTCGACTTCATGCGGGGCGGTGATGTAGAGCCCGCCGAGATCCTTTTCGATGCACAGCGCGTCGAGCGGTGCAAAACCTTGCCGGGTCGCGGTCATGGCGGCAGTGAG
>JAIUNP010000421.1 GCA_020161975.1 Pseudomonadota bacterium | reverse complement strand
TATCGGGCGTTGCTCGTGCGGATCACCGGCAAGGCGTCGTCGCGCGATTGCAGCGAGGGCGAGCTTGACCGGCTGCTGTCGGAATTCAGGCGGCTGGGCTGGAAGCCGAAGATGAACAGCGCGGCCTCGGGCGCCAAGAAATCCGGCAAGCCGCATGTCCGCAAGGTTTATGCCTTGTGGGGCGAACTCGATCGCGCAGGCGCCCTGCATGACGGCTCGCGCGGCGCGCTCCAGTCCTTCGTGTTGCGTCAGACGGGCGTCTCGTCCCCGGAGTGGCTGACGGCAACACAGGCCAATCAGGTGACGGAAGGACTGAAGGCCATGCTGCGCCGCCACCGGGAGCGTGCGGCATGATGCGGATCAGCGATCACGCCCTCATCCGCTTTCTGGACCGTGTCGCCGGCCTCGATGTCGAGGGCTTGCGCGCGACGCTCGCCCTATCACTCGATCGCGCTCACCGCGCGGCGGAGAGCCTCGGGGCAGCGGATTACACGGTGAAGGCGGACGGACTGGTCTATGTCGTCCGCGACGGCGTGCTTGTGACAGTGCTCGGCCCAGCGGGAGGCAGCACATGATCCAGCCCCGCGTCTCCGATTTCATCGAAAGCTTGCAGCCTGTCGCATCAGAAGTGGGCGTCGAGACCGCACGCGAACTGGTGAAATATTTCGGCGGTACACGGCTCTTTATACCTCAACATTGGACTGCTGATCTCAACATTAATGTGATCGGTGAGACGGTGGCGAAGCAACTCTGCAGGTTGTTCGGCCCCGAGCGAATTGCAATTCCCATGACGCCTTTCAAGCTGGAAGCACAAAAAAGGTTTACCGACGAGTTGCGCGAATCGGGCTGCTCGAATAGCGAGATTGCCCGCGCGCTCGGCGTATCCTATCGCACCGTGACGCGCATGTCGTCTGGCACAGCCCTCTTGACGCGGAAACGCCATAGGTTGCTTGATGATAGACAGATTGATCTGGAAGAGCTGTTAGCGAAATTCCGCTGATAGTTATGCCCTGTGTGGCCAATGTCACCCTCCGAAATCGCCATCGCAAGTTCATCGTGCAAGCAGCCAAACCTGCTTGCGCGAGGGTATCATGTCGAACTGGCCTCACCAGAACTCCGCCCGCGATTTCTACGGCGCCAACATGCGCCTCTCCAAGGGCGTTGCCGGCCCGGACCCGAAATGGGAGCGCGACAACCTCGTGCTCGTCCCCATTCCGTGGCGAGCCGTCGCCAGCTGGGATCACGGCCTCAAGATCAAGGCCCTTCGCGTTCACAGCAAAGTTGCCGAGAGCCTGACCCGCGTCCTCGATCGCATCTGGGCTGATTTCGGTCAGAACCAGAAGGCGATTGAAATCGCCGGGATGCATCTGATCGGTGGCGGCTACGTCTGGCGCGCCATGCGGGGCGGGTCGCGCCTGTCGATGCATTCCTACGGCTGTGCCGTGGACTTCGATCCCAATCGCAACGGGCTGGGCGATCCGACGCCGGCCATGGATGTGCGCGTCGTCGCGGCCTTCAAGGCCGAAGGCTGGACGTGGGGCGGTGACTGGTCGCCGCGCAACCGCGACGGAATGCACTTTCAGGCCGCTTCGGTGTGAGGCAGCTCATGGCGAAGGCATTGCCGAAATGGGTGCTGATCGATCTGCGCACGGGGCGCGAGCTGGCGACGGCGCCGTTCGGCCGGTTGCCGTTGCTGATTGATCGCGCGGTCGAGATCGGCCGCGCGTTTCTTGACCCTGACAAAGGCGTCGTTCGGCTCAGTCCCGGCGCGAACATCCAGCTGAGGGCGCAATGAAAGAAACCGTGAGCAGCACCTCCGATGCGAGGACCGTCAACAACACCATGCGTCATGCCTATCGCGTCCTGTCGGATGAAGAGAAAGCGATGATGTCGCGCCTCAAGGATGTGGGTGGCGAGTTCCTTGCCCTCTTGCATCAGGCAGGCGGGACAAATCCGGAGGGCGATCGTCTGGCCAGTCGCGAGCTGTCGCTGGCGCAAACCAAGATTGAAGAAGCGGTCATGTGGGCGGTGAAGCATGTCACGCGATAACCCCCTTCGGCTGATCCTCACTTACTTGGGTTTCATCGCCGTCATTGCCGCAATTCTATTGCTGACGACACGCGCCCGAGCGCACGAGTGGTATCCGATCGAATGCTGCTCCGATCGGGATTGCTGGATCGCGGGCGATGGCGGCGCAGAGCCGGAGCCGCGCGCCACGCCTTCGGGCTGGGTGCTGCATGACGGAACGCTCGTGCCCTATCACGAGGCGCGCCCGTCGCCGGATGGTCGTTTCCATGTTTGCCGCCACGGTGGCTCGGTGCAGGGCGCGGTGATCCGCGCCGGCCGCGTCTGCCTATGGGCGCCGCAGGGGGCGAGCTGATGGACATTGAAACCGAAGACATGTCCGCAAAGCCTTCGCGCCGCTACACCAAGCGGATGACGGTCGTCAACAATGTGTTGGCATGGCTCGCCATTGGCGCGGCCATGTGGCTCGGCCGGGACATGGCCGGCATTGTTGTGCCGCTCATGGTTGTCCTGATTGCTTCGCTGCTCGGCATTTATCAGGGCATCGGCCATTTCGACTTGCGCGCATTGGCCACGCTGAACGGGCGCCGCGCCAGCACCGATCGCAAGCCGCGCCGCAAAGCTGAGGAGCCGGTCGGATGATGGAGCTCTTGCTTGCGCGCGCCGGCCTGAAATGGGGAAAGCCCGTTGTCATCCTGCTGGCACTTGCTGCCTTTCTGGCGATTGCCGGGCTCGGGGCTTGGCGGGCGATGGTCCGTATCGACAACATGATCGCTCGCGCGGCAGAGAGCGCCCGTGTCGAGCGCGACGCGCATTGGCGCGCAGAGATCGAGGCGTCGAATGTGGCCGTCGAACGCGCACGAGCCGATCAGATTGCGGCAACGGCAGCGGCCGAGGCAAAGGCGAATGCCGAGCTGGCCACCCTTCGGAAAACCCTTAGCGACATGGAGGCGGCAAATGCGGCCCTGCCTGATGCTGACCGTTGCGGCCTTGGCCGTGATCGTGTCCGCCTGCTCCCGA
>JAIUNP010000420.1 GCA_020161975.1 Pseudomonadota bacterium | reverse complement strand
TTCCGGCGGTCGCCTACGCCAATCCCAACAACTATGTGTAAGTCTCCGGCCGGCTCGCCGAACGCCTGAACGCAACTGAACCGAACGGCGCATTCTGGGCAAACCAGTTCGACAATACCGACAACAGGAAGGGCCATATCGAAACCACCGCCCGAGAGATCTGGGAACAAACCGGTGGCGCGGTCGATGGTTTCGTTTGCGCGGTCGGCACGGGCGGTACGCTCGCCGGCGTCGGTCTCGGTCTTAAAGCCTTCAATCCGGCGATCCGCATCGGGCTCGCCGATCCGATGGGCGCTGCGCTCTATTCCTGGTTCACCGCAGGCGAACTTAAGGCGACCGGTTCGTCGATCACCGAGGGAATTGGGCAGGGGCGCATCACCCGCAACATCGAGGGCGCACCGGTGGATGATGCCTTCCAGATCCCTGATGCCGAGGCGATTCCCCTGATGTTCGATCTGCTCGAAAGCGAAGGGCTCTGCGTTGGGGGTTCGTCCGGCATCAACGTGGCGGGCGCGATAAGGCTCGCCAAACGGCTCGGGCCGGGCCACACCATCGTCACCATTCTGGCGGATGGCGGGGCGCGTTATGCCTCAAAACTCTACAATCCGGATTTCCTGCGGTCGAAAGACCTGCCGATACCCGGATTCCTGGCCGAACGGGCGGCCATCGACCCCGGCCTGGTCTAGCGCGATCGATACCGACTGCCTCTGGATGAAATGACATGCCGATGACTGCCCTTGACGAATCCGTTCTGGCCGAGTTTCGCGGCGCACTTGGCGCGCCTTACGTGCTGACTGACCCCGATGATCTTGCGCCGCATCTTGTCGAGGACCGCGGCCTTTATCGGGGCACGGCGCTCGCCATGCTGCGTCCGGGCTCAACGGCGGAGGTGGCCGCCGCGCTCAGGATTGCGCATGCCTGTCGGCTGCCGGTCGTGGCCCATGGCGGCAACACGGGGCTGGTCGGCGGCGGCACGCCCGATCACGCGCTGATCCTCAAGCTCGACCGCCTCAACCGCATCCGCGATATCGATCCGGTCAATATGACAATGACCGTCGAGGCCGGTGTCATTCTCAAGACCGTGCAGGAAAAGGCCGCCGAAACCGGCTGCCTCTTTCCCCTTTCGCTCGGCGCTGAAGGCTCCTGCACCATTGGCGGCAATCTTTCCACCAATGCCGGCGGCACCGCTGTACTGCGCTATGGCAACATGCGCGAACTTGCGCTCGGGCTTGAGGTGGTGCTGGCGGATGGCCGGGTGCTCAATGACCTCAACCGCCTGCGCAAGAACAATACCGGCTATGATCTGCGCAATCTCTTTATCGGCGCGGAAGGCACGCTCGGCATCATCACCGCAGCTGTTCTGAAGCTGTTTCCGGCGCCAAAGAGCCGGGCGACCGCCTGGGTGGGCCTGCGCACGCCGAAGGACGGGCAAATCCTGTTCTCGCGCATCCGCAGCGCCGCCGGTGACACGCTGACCGGCTTTGAGTTCATGTATGGCATCGTGCTCGATTTTGTCACGCGCCACATCCCCGGCAGTACCAACCCACTGTCCGCCCCGCACCCCTATTATGCGCTCATTGAACTGACGAGCCCGGATCCAACGGCTGATCTTGGCGCGCGCATGGAAGACATGCTGGGTGGCGCCTTCGAGGATGATCTGGTGCAGGATGCGGTGGTCGCGTCCAGTGTTGCGCAGGCCGATGCGCTCTGGCGCCTGCGCGAGAGCATGTCTGAAGCACAAAAGCACGAGGGCGGCTCAATCAAGCACGATGTTTCGGTGCCGGTATCATCCGTCGCGGCGTTTCTCGATGAGGCGACCGCTGCCTGCGAGGCGACACTGCCGGGCATCCGCGTCGCGGCCTTCGGCCATTTCGGCGACGGCAACATCCACTATAACCTCAGCCAGCCCGTGGGGGCCGACAAGGCCGGCTATCTGGCGCGCTGGGCGGAGTTCAACCATATCGTCCACGGCATCGTCGCGCGCATGGGCGGATCGATTTCCGCAGAACATGGCATTGGCCTGATCAAGCGCGAGGAGCTGCCGCTCTACAAGGACCCGGTCTCGCTCGACCTGATGCGCGCCGTAAAGCGCACGCTCGATCCTGACAACATCCTCAATCCGGGCAAGATCTTCGTGCTCTGATCAGAGGATGGCGTCGATCGCCTCGAAAGCGCCGGAGCGGTTTACCGTATGCAGGCCCGTGGCCTTGAGGGATGCCGGCGGGGGAATGCGGGCCAGAATGGTTTCCTGATAGGCTTCGCGGTCAAGACGGTCGATCCGCGCAATCATCAGCCCCCAGCCGTACCCGCCCGAACAATCCTGTGCGGGCCGCAGCCATTTGCCGCCGTGGTCGCGCTCCATCCAGCCGGCGGGACGGGCGCCGCGCGCATCGACCACAACCGGGTTCATGGGGTGTGGCTCGAAGGGATCGCCAAAGCGCGAGGCATGAAACAGGCAGAGATTGTCGCGGTCGGAGCCGCCACAATCGGTTGTGGTGGTCATCAGCCAGACGCGACCGCCATGGTCAAACAGCGTCGTATCCGCCCAGGACACATCCTCGGCGAGGACACCCTGAAGCACCCAGCGATCCGGGAAGGGATCGGCGCGGTAGAGTTCCAGCGTGCGGTTCTCCGTGGTCTCCGGGATCATGTAGATCTGGCCATCCCGGGCAAAGACCGCCGGATAGGAGAGGTGATAGCCCGCCTCCAGCACGGGCCGGAATGGGCCCGGTGTGCCGTCGGCGGCGCACTCGGCCACGGAAATGATGCCTTTTCCGGTCGCGTAGGGGAATTCTTCCGCGAAAAGCCAGATCTTGCCCTGATGCTCGAAGGGGAACGGATCGGCGAGGTAGCTGCCGGTCTTGCGCGGCAGCCAACGATAGGTCTCCGGTTCGAGGCTGGCCGTCGCCAGCAGACCCTTGCCCCGTTCGATGTTCCGCCAGCCGATGTTCCACTGTGCGCCCGCGCCGATATTGCGCGTCAGACGACGCATGAGCCGATTGGTAAAGGTGCCAGCCATAAGTCGGGAGACACCGAAGAGGTTTGCA
>JAIUNP010000419.1 GCA_020161975.1 Pseudomonadota bacterium | reverse complement strand
CGGGCAATCCCCAAAACCGATGCCACCGTTACATGGCTGGGTGGTGCGGACGAGCTGGCCGACCATCCACGTCGACGCCTCCAGTGTAGCGTTGTTGGCATTGAGGATGTCACCCACGATATCAAGATTGTCCGGGTTCGCCCGAAAGACGGTCGGCCTGCCTCCTTTACGGCCGGCCAGTTCGCGCGCGTGACATTTCCGGCCACGCCGACACGAGATTATTCGATGGCGAACCCGCCAGGCGCCGACGAGCTGGAATTTCACATTCGTCGCGTGCCGGATGGCGTGGCCTCTAACCTCATTCATTCAGTGCTCGATCTCGGGGACCCGGTCATGGTCGAGGGGCCTTTCGGCTCGTCCTTTCTGCGCGAGAAGCATGCTGGCCCAATTCTCTGTGTGGCGGGCGGATCGGGCCTCGCCCCGATCAAGTCGATCGTTGAAACCGCGCTGGCACGGGGGATGAGACAACCCATTCACGTCTATTTCGGGGTGCGGACGGAAAACGATCTGTATCTCGTCGACCACTTTGAGGGTCTCGAGTCCATCCACGGAAATCTGGCATTTACCCCTGTTCTGTCCGACCAGGCGTCGGGCACGGCTTTGCGAACCGGTTATGTCGATGCTGTGGTCGCAAAGGATCTGCCAGATCTCGACGGCTGGAAGGCATATATCGCCGGCCCGCCACCGATGGTGGAGGCCGTCATGGTGGTTGCCACCAACCGGAGGCTCCGCGTCGAGGATATGCACGCCGACGTATTCTTCACGCCCGATGAGCCGTTCGCAAGCGCTGCGGCAGGGTGAAGAACGACCGGCGTTCGGGATCGCTACAGACGATTTCCGGCGGACGGGCGGCTTGTGCGCATCAGATCGAGCGGAAGACGCCCGCCTTCAGGCGGTGACCAATGCCCGACCATCGGCCCGTGCTCCAGTATTCACCTGCCGGTCGGGATTGGTCACCGCGATAACGCGCATCCGGCTGTCGCATGGCGGACCGGCCTATGTGGTCCGCCTTCGATCATCTGATCGCGAAGAGTTTTGATCGAGCCACGCCTTCGCGATCTCCACATCCACTCCCGCGACCTCGATCAACTTATCCGGATTGAGGATTCGAAGGCGCCGGTATTGAAATTGAACGATTCCCTCCTTCCGCAGGGAACTGAGGACACGGTTGACATGAACGAATGTCAGGCCCGTCGCATCGCCGATCTGTTCTTGAGTTAGGGGAAGCGCCATCTCTTCGATGCGGTTGCCGGGCCATTGCGCCCGATATCGCGTGAACAGCTCCAGCAGGAGATGGGCGACGCGCTCTCGTGCCGAGCGACGCCCGATACTCGTCAGGTGATCGAAGGCAAGATCGCGTTCGCGCGCTACAGATTGCGCGAGTCTCAAGCCGATTTCCGGGTCTTCCCGCAGGCGCGATTTCAGAACGGACATCGGAACGACGGAAACGACTACGTCCGTCAGGGCTTGCGCGCCGACGTTTGAGGGCATGTGACCGGACGAGAGCACCCCCAGCACTGCGCTTGGCAATGCGAAATGCACGATCTGTCGCCGGCCATCGGGAAGCAAGGAATATACCGCTATCCAACCGTCAAGAAGGTTGAACAGAGAACCGGTAGTGGACCCAATACCGAGGATTTCGTTGCCTGCGTCGAATTTTCGGTCGCCGGTCCTGAACCCCCGAATGAGGCGGTTTGCATCGATCGGAGGAGACACGGCGCCAAGCGAAGCAGACGTATGGGTGCCGTGACTTGAGAGCGTCAAAGCCTTCGATGATTGAGGAACACTGGCATTTTCGGCGTTTGAAGCGCCGTCTGCTGGGGGGGTGTTTGGCAGCAAGCTGCTCCAAGCGCCGTTGATCATGGCCAAATTGGCGCTTTGAAATGATCGGGCTGGCTCGGGGGAGAAAAAAGAGCGATCCAAGTTCATGTTGCACCTCCGGGGCGCGGAGCCCGTCTCGGTGGCTATCCGAACAGGCAATCAATCCTGACGTGAGGACCTGTGCGCCGACGCAGCTTTGCGCCGGGGATCAGGTGGGCGCGAACACGACGAATCTCCAGGAACCAGAGTGTTGATCCAATCTGGCGACAGGGTTTTAGCCGCGGAACGCCGCCTAGAGGATTTGATTTCGAGGTACGGGAGGGTCGCGGCCAAGAATGAACGACCGCAGGCAGGTTTGCCTTGGCGCAAATGATTTGGTGGTCCAGGAACCGATGATGGTGAGTCCGCCTTGGTAAGTGCATAGCGGTGCAAAGCACGGAGCGCAGATGGCTTTGCAGCAACTGGCGTCGGTCGGGCAGCCTTCCTGGGCCGCTGCAGAGGCCCTGAACTCGGTGTTCGCAAGCCGGATTTCGGTGCCGGATGGCGTGAAATCACCGTTATGCGCCATGGCTGGCCCGGCCTGGATCGCCAGAACGAGCATGCAGACCATCAGTGCTGCCAAATACCTGAGCATTCCTCGATTCCGCAATCGAACGGCTCGCCCTGTCAACATAGAGCGAATACCCCGATCAGGAACACATACTATATGTACAGCCACCTCAAATTGACTCAGATCAAGGTCCAGGGCGGAGGTTCGCGGCAGGGTTTCAATTCGTGTCGGGAACGCGACCAATCCGCCGGGACGAGGGTCGATGTGCTTGATCGAGGTTAAAGTGCGGCGCGCAAGGTGATGATTTCGTCACATCCAGAAACTTGTTCCAGCGGGTCACGCATGTCATCGATGGCGCTGTTGCGGGCAGATCGGAAGACCTGGGTTGCGGTTCTCGTCGCTCGCACTCGACGACGGACGATGCTGAGCCCATTCTTCGCAAAATGCGACGGAATCCTGCTGGTCGATCCGGTCACTCGCTGCCGCGACTATATGCCGAATGCCGACCGCACCAGTGAGGCGACATGCGCGATGATCGCGATCAGCAGCGCAACTAGACTCGTGTGCGGCTTCATCGCAGACGCGGACCGCGATCGGCTCGTGCTATGCGGAGTAGATGTGAGGATCGGTTCCTGCTCGTGTCCGGTCGACGATCTGGTTTGCGGATTCGAGGCGCTGCCCCATGCCTAGTCC
>JAIUNP010000418.1 GCA_020161975.1 Pseudomonadota bacterium | reverse complement strand
CTTGCCGAGGTGGTCATGCTCGGCGGTCGCCTGAGCCGGCTGACGCGCAGCGCCACCGGCGCCGGTGCGATCGATGCGATCCGGGCGATGCGGGTCGACTACTGTATTCTCGGTACCTGCGGCGTCGATCACGGCCTGACGCTCCGCGCTGACGATTTCGAGGACGCCCATCTGAAATCTGCGATGATCCGGGCCGCGAACAAGACCCTGCTTCTCGCGACGGCGGACAAGCTCGGCCAGGCAGCGACCTACGAAGTGGCGCCGATCTCGGCCGTATCGGCGCTTTTCACCAGCAGCAGAGACACCGCCATCCTCAAGGCCATCGGCGAGGCCGGCGTTGATGTCGAGACAGTCTGACAACGGAGACCATGATGCGCTTTTCACCGGATGAGGACGCCCGGGCGATCCTTCTGCCCGCCTTCGATACGCTTGACGTCATGGATGTCATGCTGCCCTTCCTGGAAAAGGGCGGCTGTTCCGTTCTCCTCGGCGAGACCCGGGCGGAATATGTCGCACGGCGCATGTCGGCAGAGCGGCTGGCGAGCGAAACGCCGGAGGCCTTCCGCGCCGCCGTCGGGCGGCTGAGGGCCGTAACCTCCCACTTGATTGTCGCCGTCGACCAGGAACTGGGCGGCATCCAGCGGCTCCAGGGGCTGGTGCCGCCGCTTCCCTCGCTTGACGAGGCGCATGCGCTTGGCGATGTGGCACTCGTCGAACGCTGCAGGGCAACGGCCGCCGCTGCCCGCGCGCTCGGGGTCTCGCTGTTCCTGGCGCCGATCGCCGATGTCATCGACGGGCAGAATGCCTGGTTGCAGGGCCGCACGATGGGCAGCTATCCGCAGGCCGTGGCCCGGCTGGTGTCGGCTTTCGTGACGGGTGTCCAGAGCGCCGGAATTGGCGCGGTGACGAAACATTTCCCCGGCTTCAACGACCTGGAAGGTGACCCGGCCCTCGTAGATGTTCTACTCCAGACATCGCGCGACCGCCTTCTTCACAACGCCCTGCCGTTCACGGCCGCCATCGATGCCGGAACACGGGCGATCATGACAGGGCCTGCGCCCGTTGCCGCGCTCGATAGACACAACGCCGCCAGCACCTCGCCGGCGGTCATAGCGATGCTGCGGAACGATTTCGGCTTCAATGGGCTGATCGTCAGCGACGATCTCGATGCCCCGGCCACAATGCGCGGCCGCTCCCTGCTCGAAACCGCGCTTGCCTCCCTCAGCGCCGGCGCGGATCTGCTGCTCGTGGGGGGCGGGCCGCATCTTGATGCGCTGTGTGATGGTATCGCCCATGCCGCCCGTACCGGGCGGCTGGCACCGGAGCGCCTCGCGGAGGCCGCAGTCCGCGTGCGGCAGAACGCTGCAGGCGGTTGAGCACTTCGACGCAGCGGTGACGCACAGGTGGTTTTGTTGAAATGCTGGACGATCCAATTGCAGTGAAACCGTCGTCTGGGGCGAGCCGGCTGCATTGCAGCCTGTTCTTCCTTTCGGCCGGGATCGGCATCGGCGCATGGGCATCCAGCCTTCCGCTGCTTGCAGCCGGTGTGGGGCTCGACAAGGGGCAGCTCGGGCTGGTCCTTCTGTGCTTCGCCTTCGGCGCCATCGTGCTGATGATCAACATCGGCCGCTATATCGACCGGGTGATCGGCAGCCGGATGCTGAGCCTGTGCGGCAGCCTGTTGTTCGGTGCTTCCTTTCTCGTCATACCGTTGATCGACAGCCCGGTCGTTCTCGGCGCCGTCGTTTTTTTCGCCGGGGCGGCGTTCGGTGCGCTCGACGTGGCGATGAACACGGAAGCGTCCCAGGCGGAGCGGGAAACCGGGCGGCACATGATGTCGTCGTTCCATGCCCTGTTCAGCATCGGCAATCTTGCGGGCGCATTTCTGGTCGGGCAGTTGATCAGCCATGGCGGCAACCTGCAGATCTGCCTCGGGGCCTCCGGCGTGCTCGTCATGCTCCTCGCCCTGTCCGCCCGGATGGTGGCGGCCAAACCCGGCCATGAAGCCCGAGGCCTCCGTTCCGAAACTTTCCCGGCCGGCGCTGCCGTGCTCGACGCTCGACAGCGAACCCTCATCCTGCTCCTCGGCAGCATCGCTTTCCTGGCACTCCTGGCGGAAGGTGGCATGATGGATTGGACCGCGATCTACATGATCGACATCCTTGGCGCATCGGACAGCCACGGGGCCTATGCCTTCGCCCTCTTCGCCGCGGCCATGGCGGGCGGGCGGCTCGTCGGGGACGCGGTGAGCCGGCGCGTGGGCCATGTGGCCGTGATCAGGGCCGGCGGCCTTCTCTGCGCCCTGTCGGTCGCCGTTCTGCTGCTTGCGGACAACCTGGTTCTCTGCCTTGCCGCCCTTTCCCTCTGCGGTCTCGGGGTCGCGAATATGGTGCCCGCCGTGTTCGCCCGTGCGGGGAGTGTGGGGGCCGCCGCGGCCGGCAAGGCGATCTCCATCGTTACCACCATGGGTTATAGCGGCCTGCTGCTCGGTCCGGCCCTGCTCGGCTTTCTTGCCCAGGCGACGAGCCTTGTCGCCAGCTTCGGCCTGATCATGCTGGCCTTCCTCGTCATCGCGGCGGTCTCGATCCGGCTGGGTATCCTTCTGAAGCAGCATGTGACACATTGACGGAAGGCCGTTCCTTTTACCCGGCTCAGAATTTTTCATCGATGCTGGAATAGAGTTCGACCGCCTCCGTTCTTCCTGAGGTCACCGCCATCGCGGCGGAAAATTCAGGAGGTGGAACATGTTGATCCCTATTCAACCGGCATGCCCTTGGGGCTTGCCGTCAGGACCGTTTGCGCCCGCTCGCGGCGTCAGCCAGGGGAGGTCGAGATGACTCCCCAGATGCTGCAGACCTTCTTCGTGATGGAATTCATGCGTTTCGGCATCGATCTTGCCGGCATGTCCATCCTGATGTTCGGCATGTACTACCGGCGCTACCGCGACAAGGAACTCGTCACGGCGGCGGCGCTCTTCAACATCTTCGTCTTCGCGGTCCTCACCGTGCTTTCCGTCGTCGATTTCGGCGTTGCGGCCGGCTTCGGGTTGTTTGCGATCCTGGCGCTTTTCACGCTGCGCTCCGAACCGCTCAGCAAGACCGAGATGACCTATTTC
>JAIUNP010000417.1 GCA_020161975.1 Pseudomonadota bacterium | reverse complement strand
TCTGGCCGGAAAGGGCGCCGTCGTCACCGGCGCCGGCAGCGGCATCGGCCGCGGCATCGCATTGGCCTTCGCCGATGCCGGCGCCGCGATCATCTTTTGCGGCATTGCCGATCCATGGAAGCCGTGGCCGGGCGAGGAAAAGCTCAAGGCCATCCCCGGCGTCGAGATCATGCCGCTCGATGTCACCGACACCGATTCCGTCAACGACCTCGCCGATGAGATCGGCGGGCGCGTCGATATCATCGTCAACACCGGCGAGCATATCCGCCCCGGCGGCATCACCGACCGGCGCGGCGTCAATGTCGCGCGCGAGGAGATCGAATCCGGTTATCTGGCCCTGATGCGGCTGGCGCAGGGATTTGGCCCGGCGCTGAAATTTCGCGGCGCCGATGGCGTCAATTCGGCCTGCGCCTGGGTCAACGTGTTCTCCATCTATGCGCAGATGGCGTGGCCAACCTATGGTGCATATTCGGCGCAGCAGGCGGCGATGCTCGGCGCGTCCCTGTCCTTGCGCGGCGAACTGCGGCCGGGCGGCGTGCGCGTCGTCCACGTCTTTACCGGGCCGACCGAGGATGAGTGGTTCCAGCCATTGCCCCCGCCCAAGGTATCGCATGGCCAGATCGCGAAAGCCGTCGTCGATGCGTTGCGCGGCGGCGTCGAGGAAGCCTGGGTCGGCGACATCGCTCAGGATTTCCGCGCCCGCCTTCAGCAAAATCCGAAAGCACTCGAAAGGGAGATCGGACAATGAGCAAACATCTCACAGGATTGCTGGGCGCCATCGCATCGGGCGGCGTCAAGGTGGTGGATTTGACCTTCACGCTCTCGCCGGAATTTCCGACGTTGGTGCTGCCGCCCGAATTTGGCCAATGCGCGCCGATCCGCATCGAGGAAGTGTCGCGCTATGACCCGCGCGGCCCCGCCTGGTACTGGAACAACATCTCGATGTCCGAGCATTGCGGCACCCATTATGATGCGCCGATCCATTGGGTGACGGGCAAGGATCTGCCGAACAATTCGGTCGATACCATCCCGCCCGAGCATTTCATCGCGCCTGCCTGCGTCATCGACGTCTCGGCCAAATGCGCGGAAAATCCCGATTACGCGCTGACCGTCGCCGATATCGAGGCGTGGGAGAAGACCCACGGGCGCATCCCGGAAAAATCCTGGGTGCTGATGCGCTCGGATTGGTCGAAGCGCGATTTCAAGGCCTACGCCAACCTCAGGGAGGACGGCGCACATACGCCGGGGCCGACGCCCGAGGTGATGCAGTTCCTCGTCAACGAACGCGGCATTCTCGGCTTTGGCACCGAGACGATCGGCACCGATGCCGGGCAGGCGCATCACTTCGCCCCGCCCTACCCGGCGCATCACTTTTTGCACGGCAATGGCCGCTATGGCCTGCAATGTCTGTGCAATCTCGACCAGTTGCCGGCCAAGGGCGCGGTGATCTTCGGCGCGCCGCTGAAGATCCGCCAGGGGTCGGGCTCGCCGTTGCGCGTTCTCGCCATGGTGGAGCAATGAGGCATGCCGCGTAAGAAGTGGGAACCGGTTTTGCGAGGATGACATGGCCCATAAACAAGCGCGCACCGCTCTCGTCACCGGCGGCGCGGCGGGCATCGGCGCGGAAATCGTCTGCACACTGATCAATGACGGCTGCCACGTCGTCTCCATCGACCGCGACCGACCTGCGGTTGCCGATCCGAACCGCACCGACATCGTCTGCGATCTGTTCGACCCGGCAGCGACGGCAGACGTCGCGGCGGAAATTTCCAACCGTTTCGCCATCACGCAGTTCGTGCATAACGCCGGGGTCATCCTGCCCAATCTGGTGGAGAGCACATCCGCCGCCGATCTGATGAGACTGGCGCAGCTGCATCTGGGGGCGGCGATCACGCTTGTGCAGGCTACCTTGCCCGCGATGAAGGCGGCGGGAACCGGCCGCATCGTGCTGATGAGTTCGCGCGCCATTCTCGGCGCGCCGACGCGCACGGTCTATGCCGCGACCAAGGCCGGGGTGCTCGGCCTTGTCCGCACCTGGGCGCTGGAGCTTGCGCCGCATGGCATCACCGTCAATTCGGTGGCGCCCGGCCCTGTCGGCGGCACCGACATGTTCCATTCGGTCATGCCCAAGGGCGATCCGCGCATCGCCGCGATGGCGGCTGGCATTCCGATGAAGCGGCTTGGCACACCCGAGGATGTGGCCAACGCCGTGCGCTTCTTCCTGTCGGACGCTTCAGGCTTCGTCACCGGGCAGAACCTCTACGTCTGCGGCGGCGTCAGCGTCGGCCAGGCGGCGTTATAGCGCGGTCCTGTCCACCGTCTCAGCCGTAACACCCTGTTCGCGCAGGGCGAATTTCTGCACCTTGCCGTTTTCCGTGCGTGGCAGATCGGCGAGAAAGACGAGGTAACGCGGCACGGCATGGCGCGGCAATCCGGCGACGCAGAAGGCGAAAACCTCGGCATGGCTGAGGCTTGCGCCCGGCTTCAGCACCAGCGCGGCCATCACCTCATCCTCGGCAAGATCGGACGGCACGGGATAGACCGCCACGGTTTCGACCTCGGGCATGGCGGCGATCACCTGCTCCACCTCGAAGGAGGAAATGTTTTCGCCCCGGCGGCGGATCACATCCTTCATCCGGTCGAGAAAGGCGAAGGTGCCGTCAGCGTGGCGCACCACCCGGTCGCCGGTGTGGAACCACAGATTGCGCCATGCCTCGACGGTCTTTTCCGCCATGCCGAAATAGCCCGAGGCGAAGGCGAACGGATCATCCGCCCGCACGACAAGTTCGCCCGCCATGCCATCTGGCAAGGCATTGTCCGCGTCATCCACCACACGCGCCTCGATGCCCGGCGCGGCGCGGCCCATGCGCCCCGCCACGGTCTCGCCAGCCCTGCCGCCGATGATGAAATTCGTCTCGGTGGAACCAAAGCCATCGACGAGCCGCACCCCCGTGCGCTCGAACAGGGTCTCGTGCATCTTCGCCGGCACGCCGGGGCCGAGCGCGACGCGCATCCTGTGCCGGCGTTCTGCCGCAGTCGCGGGCTGCGCCATCAGCATCGGCACCATGGCGCCGAGGAGATAGCCGACGGTTCCTCCGGTCTCGGCCATCGAACGCCAGTAGCCTGAGGCGGAAAACTTCGGCAGCACCA
>JAIUNP010000416.1 GCA_020161975.1 Pseudomonadota bacterium | reverse complement strand
ACGTCGGCCGCTTCCTCGCTCTTGACCACCGAATCCTTGTCGGACAGGTAGACGCTGGCCACCTTGCGCTCGACCAGGGCGCGGCGCACTGCCGCCGCCTCCCTGCGGTCGCGCACCAGGATGGCGACGTCGGCCGGCATCAGGCGGCGGAACCGTTCGTCGCGAATATCGTAGTCGCTCACCTCTGTCCTCCCCGCATTACCTTTAACGCTTGGATGGCACGGGTGGCGGACGCGGGCAAGGCAGCATCGCGCTGATACGGAAATGGTTCCGTCCCGGAAAAAACTGCTTTAAGGACAATGCCGCTGTGCCACGCCAACCGATAAAGCCTGCCATGTCTTTCGATCCTGCCCTTCGCGCCGCCGCCGACACCGCCTCCGCCTGGCCTTTTGAAGAGGCCCGGAAACTGGTGGAGCGCGTCAAGAAAACCGGCCAGAAAGAGGTGCTGTTCGAGACCGGCTACGGTCCCTCGGGCCTGCCGCATATCGGTACCTTCGGCGAGGTGGCGCGCACGACCATGGTGCGCAAGGCGTTCGAGTTGCTTACGGACGGCAAGATCAAGACACGCCTCATCGCCTTCTCGGATGATATGGACGGGCTTCGGAAGGTGCCGGACAATGTGCCGAACAAGGAGATGCTGACGGCCAACCTCGGCAAGCCGCTGACCGAGATCCCCGACCCATTCGGCACACATGCGTCTTTCGGCGCGCATAACAACGCCCGCCTGCGCGCCTTCCTCGATACTTTCGGCTTCGAGTACGAATTCAAATCCTCGACCGAATGCTACAAATCCGGGATGTTCGACGAGACGTTGCTGCTGTTCCTGCGCCGTCTCGACGATGTGCAGAAGATCATGCTGCCCTCCTTGCGCGAGGAACGCGCATCGACCTACTCGCCGTTCCTGCCGATCCATCCCGAAACCCGCGTCGTCATGCAGGTGCCGACCGAGGCGCGGCCCGAGGCCGGCACTGTGGTCTGGACCGATCCCGATACCGGCAAGAGCTATGAGACGCCCGTCACCGGCGGGCATTGCAAGCTGCAATGGAAGCCCGATTGGGCGATGCGCTGGATCGCGCTCGGCGTCGATTACGAGATGGCCGGCAAGGATCTGATCGATTCGGTCAAGCTGTCGTCCGCCATCGTCCGCAGGCTTGGGCACACGCCGCCGGAGGGGTTCAACTACGAATTGTTCCTCGATGAGAACGGCCAGAAGATCTCCAAGTCGAAGGGCAACGGCCTGACGATCGACGAGTGGCTGACCTATGCCAGCCCGGAAAGCCTCGCGCTGTTCATGTATTCCAAGCCCCGCGAGGCCAAGCGCCTGCATTTCGATGTTATCCCCCGCGCGGTGGATGAGTATCTCACCTTCCTCGATGGCTTTGGCCGGCAGGATGAGAAGAACCGCCTGGGCAATCCGGTGTTTCACATTCACGGCGGCAAGCCGCCGCTGCCCGAAAAACTGTCGGAAGGCGAGGGGCGCGGGCAGGGCGTCACCTTCGGCCTGCTGCTCAATCTTGTGGCGGTGGCCAATGCCGAATCGAAGGACGTGCTCTGGGGCTTCCTCCAGCGCTATGCGCCGGGGCTTTCGCCTCAAACCCATCCGCGCCTTGATGCGCTGGTTGGTTATGCGATTCGTTACTTCGCCGATTTCGTGAAGCCGAAGAAGACGTACCGCACGCCTGATGCCGTTGAGGCCGAAGCGCTCACCGCGCTGTCAGAAGCTTTGGGCAAATTACCCCCGGCGGCGGCGCCGGATGAGGTGCAGGCCGCGGTGTACGATGTCGCCCGCGCCATTCCCCGCTATCAGGACATGAAGGCCAAGGGCGCGACGCCCGAGCGGCCAGGTGTTTCCAACCTGTGGTTCAACACGCTCTATCAATTGTTGCTGGGCGAGGAGAAGGGCCCGCGCTTCGGCTCCTTTGCTGCCATCTATGGCCTCGACAACACCCGCAGGCTGATTGCCGACGCCCTGTCGGGCGAATTGGTGCGCCGGCACGCGGCGTTCCTCGCAGCGCGCGGCAAAGCTTAAGGGATTACTGCCGCGCCCAGAGGATGCGATAAATGGCCGCGACTTGTCGCCGTTCAAGGCTGATATCCGCCTGGCCGGAGAACGGTTGAAGATCGGGCCCCCGCGCGGTCTCCCTTCGCAGCACACCACTGAGGACAAGGCCATCCGTCATGCGGACGATAACCCGATCGCCGCGGCGCGGGGTTTCAGTGAGGGATAGGATCAGCGCATCGCCGTCGCGATAGACCGGCAGAAAGCCATCGCCGATCACTTCAAGCGCAAAAACCTCGCCTTCCGGGAAGGAGGGCGGCAGCAGTCCGTCCCATTCCGCCCCGGCCGGGCGCCCTGCGCTGTCAAAACTGTCAGGGCCCACCTTGCCGAGCCCGATCAGCGGCACTGGCGGGCCCGAAACCGTTCGTCCCGGCCCTACCAGCAACACAAAGTCGTCGAGCGTTTCGCCGGTCGCGACCAGGACCTTGGCAATGGATTCAGTTGAAGGCCAGCGCTGACGTCCATCCGGCGTCAGGCGCTTGGAACGGTTGAATGTTGTCGGGTCCAGCCCCGCAGCCTTTGCCAGACCGGATGCGGACAGGCCATGCTTCGACGCAAGCGCATCAAGCGCCTGCCAGATCTGTTCGTGTGTCAGCATGGCATCCTACATACACAAAGGATGTTATACCCTTTATAAGGAAATTAAACCTGACTTTGCCGGCTCACGTCAAGTCTTTTTGCGAGGCACTTGCCTAAAGCGGCAAAGGCGGGCATCAGCCGCCAGACGGAGGTGGCCGGAATGGCGCTCATCTACAAGATCGTGACAGAAGCGGTGTGGCAGGCAGCGACGGCACAGGGAACGCTCATCGGGATGCCGGTCGACCTTCAGGACGGTTATATCCATTTTTCTGCCGCCGATCAGGTGCGGGAAACGGCGCGCAAGCACTTTTCCGGGCAATCCAACCTCGTCCTGCTTGCCGTTGAGGCTGGCAGGCTTGGAGACCGGCTGCGCTGGGAGGTTTCGCGCGGCGGCGCTCTCTTTCCGCATCTTTATGCGCCGCTGGCCGTCGCCGATGTAAGCACGGCCCTGCCGTTGGCCGTCGATGCCGCGGGCAACCCCATCATTCCGCAGGAGATTGCATGATTTCGTCACTCTTCGGACTCCTGC
>JAIUNP010000415.1 GCA_020161975.1 Pseudomonadota bacterium | reverse complement strand
AACAGATAATCCTCGGAGTGCCGCTTGCCTTCGATGAAGCGCGGGCGGACATCCCGGCGCAGCATGACCGAGGGCGTAGACATCCGGTTCGCCATCAGGAAATCACCGAGATCGCGCATCGTGACCGCGCCCTGACCTTCAAGATTCGGCGGGCGCGTTTCGAGGCGGACGACATGGCTCTGCTGGAGCTGGAGTTCGGCTGCGTCCTCACAGGTGATGATGCGCTCGTCATCATCGATGTAGCGCGTCAGGCAGTTGAGCAGGGTCGTCTTGCCCGAACCGGTGCCTCCGGAAACGACAATGTTGCAGCGCGTGCGCCCGACGATCCGCAGCACCTCGGCGCCCTCCGGCGAGATCGAGCCGAACCTGACGAGGTTTTCGAGGGTCAGCTTGTCCTTTTTGAACTTGCGGATCGTCAGGGCCGGCCCGTCGATGGCCAGCGGCGGGGCAATGACGTTGACGCGGCTGCCGTCGAGCAGGCGCGCGTCGCAGATGGGCGAGCTTTCGTCGACACGCCTGCCAACCTGGCTGACGATGCGCTGGCAGATGTTCATGAGCTGCGCGTTGTCGCGGAAGCGGATGTTGGTTAGCTGGATCTTGCCGTTCGTTTCGATGAAGGTACGCGCTGCCCCGTTGACCATGATATCCGCGATGTCATCGCGCGAGAGCAGAGGTTCGAGCGGACCATAGCCGAGCACGTCATTGCAGATGTCTTCGAGCAGTTCCTCCTGCTCGGCAATCGACATCACCACGTTCTTGAGGCTGATGATCTCAGTCACGATGTCGCGCAGTTCCTCGCGCGCCGACTCAGCATCAAGCCGCGAAAGCTGCGCAAGATCGATCGCCTCGATCATCGCGCCGAAAATCATGCTTTTGGTTGCGAAATATTCGTCCGACTTGGTCGGGACTTTCGGCTCGGGCGCTTTGGGTGGCGGCGGGGGAGGCGGCGCTGCCGCAGCCGTCACCGGCGCCGGGGGCGGTGCGGAGGCGGCCGACGTCGGTGCCGGCGGCGCCGACATGGGCTTGAATCCGCCGGCCGGTGCCGCGGGTCCGCTTCCGAATGTGCTGCGCTTTCCGAACATGGGTTCCTGCGCCTTTCAATGTCCTGGTTCTGCCGCGCGCCGTTCCGGCGCACAGCGGATTACTCTAGGCCCGCTTCCGGAGCTTTTCGAGCAGGGGCTGGAGCACGCCCAGACCGGCTCGCTTGGCCCGTGACGGATCGGCGACCCGCCCCGTGACGGCCCGCATGATATCGGGAATGGCCTCGGTCGCCTTGTGCTTGGCCTGTACGTCGATGAGCATCTGCCCGTTGTTCGAGGCCGCGCCGAAGAGCTGCGCATCGTAAGGCAGCACCGCGATCGGCTGCATGTCCATGGCCTTGGCGAACTCGCCGACCGCGATTTCCGGCCGCTTGGCGATACCGACCTTGTTGATGACGAGATGGGGCTTGCTGTCGTTCTTCCGAAGCACCGACAGACTGTCCATCATGTTCTTGGCATTGCGCAGGTTGGCGAGATCCGGCTCGGTCACAATGACGATTTCATCCGAAGCGAGCAGGACCTTGCGGCTCCAGTCCGTCCAGACATGCGGCAGGTCGATCACGATGTTCGGCACGGTCTGGCGCAGCAGGTCCATGATCTGCTCATACTGCTGGAAGCCGAAGTCGAAGGTCCGGTCGGTGGTTGCCGGCGCTGCCAGCAGGCTGAGCCGCTCGCCACAGGGCGAGAGCAGGCGGTCGAGCAGGTTGCCATCGAGACGCTCGGGATCGGCTGCGGCTTCGACCACGCCGGAGGCAGGGTCCTGATTGAAGTCGAGCCCGGCTGTGCCAAAGGCAAGATCGAGATCGACGATCACCGTTTCGGCGTCGAGGTCGGTCGCGATCGTATAGCCGAGGTTGTGGGCAATGGTGGAGGATCCGACACCACCCTTGGTCCCGATCACCGAAATGATGCGTCCGAGCTTGGCGCCCGATTCGGGATTGAAAAGGTCGGAGATGCTGCGGATGAAACCAAGCAGCGAGAGCGGGGCGATCAGATAGTCGCTGACCCCGCGACGGAGCAACTCGCGGTAAAGCAGGACATCGTTCACATGGCCGATAATGATGACGCGCGTGCCGGCATCGCAATAGCCGGCCAGTTCATCGAGCAGCCCCAACAGCGTGACGGAATTGAGACGTGTCTCGATGATGATGACATTCGGCGTCGGCGCCTCGCGATAGGCCTCCACCGCAGCCCCGGCTCCGCCGGTCTGGATCTTGACATGGGCCTTTGCCATGCGCCGGTCCTGACAGGCGTTCTGGACGAGATGCGCGACGTCCTGCGTCTCGGTGAAAACCTGGATCGAGATCCGGGGCAGGGGGGCGACCAGGCTTGCATCCCGATCAGTCCGTTCATCGATGTCGTCTGTCATGGCGTGTCTCGGATCGGGATTACTGGATCGATGAGTTGATGCGCACCTGATCCGATGGCCACTTCGTGGTCGGATCGCGGTTCTCGCGAACGGCTTCGATATCCTCAAGCCGCTTGCCGATATCGATCGCCGATTCCGGACGGGACCTGATGAGGTCGATCGGGTCGGCAACCTGTGCGGCGACCATCGACTGATAGGAACAGCCGAGGTTGTAGTAGGGACGGTTCTCCCAGCTTTGCAGCGAGGGGCCGCCGGAAAGGTCATGCGGCCACTGCCCGCACTTGCTGACGAGCCGGGCGTCAAGCCTTGCGAACGAGAGGCGGACGGAAGCAGCGGTCGGGTGGGTCTGGCCGCCCTGGGTGACGCGGATCGCCCCGGGGGCGAGGCCCTTTGAAGCGGCCAGCCGCCGAATCTCGCCAAGCGTATGCTGCACGGAACCGGCAGGCGCACCGGGCGGCAGGCTCGCAACCAGCGGCCCCTTGCCCACCTTCCGGTAGCTCTCGACGAAATCCTTCACATCGGTGGCCTGCCGGTGATCAAGCCCGGCGTTTGGCGCAAGAAAGACATCCAGCGTCGCCTGGGTGTCGCCGATCTGGATCGGATGGCGCTCGGTGTAGTTATCCGGGATTTGCGCCACCACCTCGGGTGCGCGGCGGGCACAGGCGCTGGCGGAGAGCGCAATGGCGAGGAGCAGGACGGCGCGGAGCTGATGGAGACGCTGGTCGACGAGGCGCCGTCGCCGGAGGCGATCACCGCCAA
>JAIUNP010000414.1 GCA_020161975.1 Pseudomonadota bacterium | reverse complement strand
CCTGCTGGCTTCAGCGAAGAGGCTGAAGCCCCTGCCGAAGCTGCGCCTGCGGCGGCTGCCAAGAAGTAATCGCGGCAAACGAACCATAACCGCCCGCCCCGAGTTTGATCTTGGTGGCGGGCGGTTTCGTTTCAGGTAAGCGCAATGAAACTCTTTGCGGGCCTCGGCAATCCCGGTGGAAAATACGCCGGCAACCGCCACAACATCGGCTTCATGGCCATCGACGCCATTGCCCGCCGCCATGCGACTGCTCCGTTTCGCTCACGCTTTCAGGGCGAGGCGACCGAGGCCACGATTGCGGGTGAGAAGGTGTTGCTGCTCAAGCCGCTGACCTACATGAACGAGAGCGGGCGCTCGGTCGGCGAAGCGATGCGCTTCTTCAAAATCGCGCTGGCCGACATCTACGTCTTTCACGATGAACTCGACCTGCCGCCTGCCAAACTCCGGATCAAGAGCGGTGGGGGCAATGCCGGCCACAATGGGTTGCGGTCCATTTCCGCGCTCTGCGGCAACGATTATCCGCGCGTCCGCCTCGGCATCGGCCATCCGGGCGTGAAGGAACTCGTCCATGGCTATGTGCTGAGCGATTTCGGCAAGGCTGAACGCCTGTGGGTCGAGGACCTTTGCGCCGCCATTGCCGATGACGCCGAATACCTTGCCCGCGGCGATGCACCGGGCTTTCAGAACCGCATACACCTTGCCATGGATGCCAAGGGGCACCGGGACGTCAAACGCCTCGGCGAGAAATGATCACTCGCCAGGTTTGGCCGGGTTGGGAACAGACGTCGCCGCCTCCCGCGCATCATCCGGCACGGCCTTGAGGCGCCGCCGCGTCCTGTCGCGCTTGTCATGCACGGAGGCGATGACGAGCCCCATCGGCACACCGACATCGACGAGCACAGCCTCGGCCAGTTGCAGGCTGGCCTCGAAGGTCTCCGGCACGGCGTCCGTCACGCCGAGTTCATAAAGCTTGGAAGCGTGCTGCCGGTCGCGCGCGCGGGCGACGATGGTCAGGTCCGGGAAGCGCCGCCGCGCCATGGCAAGGATCGCCTCCACCGCCGCCGGATTGCTCAACGTCAGCACCAGCGCCCGCGCGGTATCCAGCGGCAACCGGTCCATGAATTGCGGCACGGTTGGATCCCCGTAAAAGGCCCTGTGCCCCTCCGACCGTGCCAGCGCAACATTGCGCTGGTTCATGTCGACGCTGATCGCGGGAACTTTATGGCGGGCCAGCATCTCGGCCACCATCGTGCCGACGCGTCCGCTGCCGATGATCACAACCTGTGCATCGTCTTCGCCTGCTTCGACAGTGTCATAGGGCCTGTCATCCAGCGCATTCGTCCGCTCCATCCGGTCGAGCACCAGCGCGATAATCGGGATAGCGAACATCGACAGTGTGACCGCGACCAGAAGCTTGCCCCCAAGTGAAGGCCAGACCAGCCCCGTTTCCATGCCCTGTGCCAGCAGCACGAAAGCAAACTCGCCCGCTGGCGCCAGCAGCCAGGCAACCTCGTGCCTTGCCTGCCTCGACATGGTGGTCGAATGCATCAGCGCATACATCACGATAACCTTGAGCAGCACGAAGCCGGCCATGAAGACCAGGATCTGGAGCGGCGTATCATGGAGGAGGCTGAGATCGAGCCGGGCGCCGATTGCGATGAAGAACAGCCCGAGCAGCAGCCCGCGGAAGGGATCGATAGTCGCCTCGATCTGCCGCCGGAATTCGGTTTCTGCCAGGAGCAGGCCACCCACAAAAGCGCCGATCGCCATTGACAGCCCCGCAAGCTGCGCCACCGCCGCCGCGCCGATCACCACCAGCAGCGAGGCCGCCATGAAGAATTCCTGATCCTGTGCGATGGCCACCATCTGGAACAGCGGACGCAGCACCAGCCGCCCGACGAAAATCATCAGAAACAGCCCGACGGCCGCCTGAAGCAGCGTTCCAAGCGCACCGGTCGGGTCCGTCGCTCCGTCCGGCCCGCCCGAGAGCAGCGTCAGCATGACAAGGAGCGGCGTGACCGCGAGATCCTGAAACAGCAACACCGCAAAGGTCGTGCGCCCTGCCGCTGTGCCCAGTTTCTTTCGTTCCGCAAGCGTTGGAATGATGATCGCCGTCGATGACATGGCAAGCGCCGCGCCGACCACCAGCGAGGCGATCGGCCGCGCCCCCCACAGCCAGGTGACAAGCCCTACCACGGCCGTGGAAAGGAGGAATTGCCACGCTCCGAACCGCAGCACCATGCGCCGGAGAATCCGCAACCGGTCCAGCGACAGTTCGAGCCCGATCATGAAGAACAGGAAGACGACACCGAACTCGCCGACATGCGCCATCTCCTTGGCATCGCCGAAGGTAATGTACTGGAGCAGCGGATAATCCTCAGCCATCCGCCCCATGACGAACGGCCCGAGGACGATCCCCGCCAGCAGAAACCCGAGCGTGGGCGAGAGGTTGAGCCGCTTGACCAGTGGAATGACGACGCCTGCGGTGCCAAGGAACAGCACCACTTCCCTGAGTTTGTCGACCGGTGGCAGGTCGGCCATTGTGCCTCGCATTTAAATTGAAATGGCGGAAAAGCCGTTCGCAGGCTGATTCCAAATCGAGTTGATCTCTTCTAACCCGCCAATTCCGTACCAAACAATGGCGGCCCTCACATTTATGGGTTGCAAGTTGCGGCAAACCGCCGTTTTACGGGTGCACACAATTTCCGCTGGGATGATCTGGACACATCATGGGTTTCAAATGTGGCATCGTCGGCTTGCCGAACGTCGGTAAATCGACCCTCTTCAACGCGCTGACGCAAACCGCTGCCGCGCAGGCTGCGAACTATCCGTTCTGCACCATCGAGCCTAACGTCGGCGATGTCGCCGTGCCCGATGACCGGCTGAGCGCGCTCTCCGCCATCGCCGGCTCGCAGCAGATCATCCCGACGCGGCTCACCTTCGTGGACATCGCCGGCCTGGTGCGTGGCGCCTCCAAGGGCGAGGGTCTTGGCAACCAGTTCCTCGCCAACATCCGCGAGGTTGATGCCATTGCCCATGTCGTGCGCTGCTTCGAGGATGGCGACATCACCCATGTCGAGGGCAAGATCGACCCTGTGGCCGACATCGAGACCATAGAGACCGAGTTGATGCTGGCCGACCTCGACAGCCTCGAAAAGCGCCTCACCAACCTTGAGAAGAAAG
>JAIUNP010000413.1 GCA_020161975.1 Pseudomonadota bacterium | reverse complement strand
TCGGTGCGGAACTGATGAAGGCCTTCAAGGATCTGATCGAGAACCCGATGGGGTTGCTGGTCTGATCTCCCTTCCCCCTTGCGGGGAAGGGTCGGGGATGGGGGTAGCCGATCCTGGTGCAGGCGTTCAGATGAAACTCTGATTGTTTGTATTCGTTGAACCACCCCCACCCGTCGCTTCGCGACACCCTCCCCGCAAGGGGGAGGGAACACGTGGAGAGGTTTCGGTTTCTCCCTTTCCCCTTGCGGGGGAAGGGCCGGGAATAGGGAGTAGCGAACCTTGGCGTGGCGGCGCGAACGCAAGACAGAGGTTTTTGCAGTCGCAAAGGCACGAGCCAGGGTTCTGCGTTCTGACATGACAGACCACGAGCGCAGGCTCTGGCGCGCCATGAAGGAACGGTTGCCGCTGGCAGGAAGCCACTTCCGTCGCCAGATGCCCATCGGGCCATACATCGTCGATTTCTGCTGCCTTTCCGAGCGGCTGATTGTCGAGGTGGATGGCGAACAGCACGGAACAGAAGCCGCTCGGCGATACGACGATTTGAGAACGAACTATCTGAAATCGCAGAACTTTCGCGTTTTGCGATTTTGGAACCACGAAGTAGCCCGCGAAATGGATTCGGTGCTCGATACCATTTTCGCATCAATCAACGGGGGCCACCCCCACCCCTAGCCTCTCCCCGCAGGGGGGAGGGGGATTCTGGAGCAGGTGCATGTCAAACGCATACGACGTCATCATCATCGGTTCGGGCCCCGGCGGGTATGTCACCGCCATCCGCTCGGCCCAGCTCGGGCTCAAGACGGCCATCGTCGAGCGCGAGCATCTCGGCGGCATCTGCCTCAACTGGGGCTGCATCCCCACCAAGGCGCTGCTGCGCTCGGCTGAGGTGCTGCATCTCGCCCAGCATCCCGAAGCTTACGGCCTCAAGGTCGAGGGCAAGATCACGGCGGATGTCGCTGCTGTGGTCAAGCGCTCGCGCGGCGTGTCGCAGCGCCTTAACGGCGGCGTCGGCTTCCTGATGAAGAAAAACAAGGTCGATGTGATCTGGGGCGAGGCGAAGCTCGAAGCGCCCGGCAAGATCGTCGTTGGCAAATCGACCAAGGCGCCGCATCAGCCGCAGCACCCCGCACCCAAGGGCGTGCTGGGCGAGGGCACCTATACCGCCAAGCACATCATTGTCGCCACCGGCGCGCGGCCCCGCTCGCTGCCCGGCATCGAGCCGGATGGCAAGCTGATCTGGACGTATTTCGAGGCGATGGTGCCGCCGGAAATGCCGAAATCGCTGATCGTCATGGGCTCCGGCGCCATCGGAATCGAGTTTGCGTCCTTCTACAAGACGCTCGGCGCTGACGTGACGGTCGTCGAGGTCATGCCCAACATCATGCCGGTGGAAGACCCCGAGATTTCGGCCATCGCCCGCAAGGCAATGGAAAAGCAGGGGATGAAGATCCACACCTCCACCAAGGTCATCAAGGTGGTGAAGGGGCCGAACTCGGTCGCCGCGACCATCGAGGACGACAAGGGCAACAAGAAGGACATCACGGCGGACCGGATGATTTCGGCGGTCGGCGTTGTCGGCAACATCGAGAACCTCGGGCTCGAAAAGCTGGGCATCAAGACCGACCGCGGCTGCATCGTCATCGACGGCTATGGCCGCACCAATGTGCCGGGCATCTACGCCATCGGCGACGTTGCCGGCCCGCCGATGCTGGCCCACAAGGCCGAACATGAAGGCGTGATCTGCGTTGAGCATATCGCCGGAAAGCACGTCCACCCGATGGACAAGAGCATGATCCCGGGCTGCACCTATTGCCACCCGCAGGTGGCGAGCGTCGGCCTCACCGAGGCGAAGGCCAAGGAGGCGGGGCATCAGGTCAAGGTCGGGCGCTTCTCCTTCGGCGCGAATGGCAAGGCGATTGCGCTCGGTGAGGACAACGGCCTGGTCAAGACCGTGTTCGATGCGAAAACCGGCCAGCTTCTCGGCGCGCATATGGTGGGTGCGGAAGTCACCGAACTCATCCAGGGTTACGTCGTGGCGATGAACCTCGAAACGACCGAGGAAGAGCTGATGCACACCATCTTCCCGCATCCGACGCTCTCCGAGATGATGAAGGAAAGTGTGCTGGATGCGTATGGACGCGCGCTGAACGCATGAATGGAACCAAATCGATCCTCAGGGCGTTGAATGGCCAGTTCAACTCTCTGGGAGATCGCATGTGCCGGGCATTCTCTGGACTTTGATTTTCGGCGCCGTTGCCGGCTGGCTGGCCACGATGATTGTCGGTGGTGGCGGCGGTTTGATCCGCAACATCATCATCGGTCTTGTCGGCTCGGTCGTCGGTTCGCTCCTGTTCGGGAGTCTTGGCTTCCTCAACGGTCAACCGTTTCTTTCGGGGCTGCTGAGTGCCGTTCTTGGCGGAATTATTGTTGTGATTGTTGCGCGCTTCATCACCTGAAGCGTTGCGGCCCGCGCCGATTTGCAAAGCGCTTTCGGAGTCGTCCCATCCTCCAAAATCGCTCTGCCTTTCCGCCTGCATGTTTTTGTCTCGATGCAGGCCGGTTTCAGCGCCGCATCGGCGCGCTAGCGTTCGAGATTGAGCCTCGCGCGCTCGGTCCGCACCGCCTCGATGGCGGTTTCGATCCTGTCACTCTGCAAGTAGCGGGCGAGCTTGGAGACGCTTTCGTCGGGCAGGTCCCACCAGGCAGTTTCCAGCAGCTGGGCGATGATCTGCGGCGAAAACCGTGTGCGGGCGACTGTCGCCGGATTGCCGGCAACGATGGTGTAGGGCGCGACATCGCGTGTGACCACCGCCCGCGCACCGATGACTGCGCCGTGGCCGATCGTGACGCCTGACATGATCGTGGCGCCCGAGCCGATCCAGACATCATGACCGATGCTGACGGGGCCGCGCGTGGTGGCGGGGTCGGGCAGGTCCCGTGCGCCCGGCCAAAGGCCTTTCAACGCGCCGAAGGGGTAGGTGGTGATGAAATCGGCGCGGTGATTGCCGCCCAGGAAGATTTCGACGTGATCGGCAATCGAGCAGTAGCGACCGATGGTCAGCTTCGCGCCCGAGTTCGCAAAGCGCAGCTTCGGCGCGCCATAGCTGTGGTTGCCGATGGAATAGCCGTATTTTGCTGCCGGCTGTGCCAGATGGATGTGGGTGAGATTCTGCGGGTTGAAGCG
>JAIUNP010000008.1 GCA_020161975.1 Pseudomonadota bacterium | reverse complement strand
CGATCCGAACCCGCTCTATCTGCAGGGCATGGGCCGGGTCGGGTGTTTCCCCTGCATCAATGCCGCAAAGGACGAAATTCGCGCTATCTCGCTGCGCTTTCCCGAGGCTATCGACCGGATCGAAGAATGGGAGGCGATCTGCGCCGCAGCGTCAAAGCGGGGCGTTGGCACCTTCTTTGCCGCCGATGTGACGCCAGAAGGGGCGGCACTTGGCAGGATGATCAAAGCCATTCCCGACCCTGAAGAACGCCGTCGCGCATCCGCTGCAGCCCCATGGCCCAATGCCCGCGCCGTGGCTGAATGGGCGCGCACAGATCGGGGAGGAAAGCAGTTCAACTGGCTGATGGACACCGAAGACGACGGGCTGTCCTGCTCGTCTCAGTATGGGTTGTGCGAATGAAGCGTGGTCTCGACTGGTATAAGCGCGAGCAGCGATCCATCCTCGACGCGATCCGCGCCGCAAGGATGACCGACCGTCAGGCCGCCATCTACAACATCGTGATCGACCTCATTTACGAGGGCGGTGGCGAGACCCCGGACGACCCGAAACACATCGCGTCCTACCTCTCGAATGTCGGTCAGGCCTCGGCCAGAACCACGATTCAACAGCTCATCGACATGGGCAAAATCTTCCGCATCGGTGACATGCTGCACCAAAAACGCGCGGAAACTGAAGCGCAAACGAGAAGTAACCTGAGTGTAACCAGAGCGGAAACGGGGCGTTTAGGTGGCATTTCCAGTGGAAAAAAGAGACGTGAAAGAAGCAATATCAATAAGTTAAGTGAAGCAAATGCTTCAAGCAAAACCGAAGCAGAGAGAGAGAAGAGAAGAGAAGAGAGTAACGGAGGCGGCGGAGTAGCGCGTGCGAGCGAGCGCGAGGCCGATCCGCCGCAGGCCGATGACCTGATCTGGCGCATCCTGCACGTCATCGGGTTCGACCGGGGGCAGATCATCCCGAAATA
This sequence comes from Pseudomonadota bacterium, assembly GCA_020161975.1. Classification (GTDB taxonomy): domain Bacteria; phylum Pseudomonadota; class Alphaproteobacteria; order Rhizobiales; family Beijerinckiaceae; genus JAIUNP01. Next base: position 27,362 of record JAIUNP010000008.1, on the reverse strand, counting down.
CTGGACCGCCCCGGATGCCCCGCTCATCGTCCAGCGATGGCGAGACGATCTGGGATTGACGGATGACCAGATCGTTGAGGTGGCGCGCCTCAACGCGGTCCAGCACAGCGAACCGGCCAGGGGGCCGAAGATCCTTGTCCCGGCCATGCAGGCCTATGCCGCTGCGCTTCACGCGCCCCGGATTGACCCATCGACACCGAACCAGAACCCCGGAGGGAAAAATGACCGACACGCAGAGCGGCGCGCTTTCGATTCCGCCATCAACCGCCTCGCTGATGGCATCGCTGCGGGCACAGTCCACCTCGACGATAGCAGCCGCGATCCGTGGGAATACGCACGACGCAACGGCGCGGGCGGAAATCCTGCGGATGGCGAACACGACGCTGGCCCTGTATTTCGACCCGGACCTTGACCCGGAAACCAAGGCCGGAATCCGGCAGGCCTTCGTGGTGGCCCTGTGCGACCGCCCCCTATGGGCCGTGACGCGGGCTTTTGACGCTTGGGTCAAGACCATGCAGCGGCGGCCATCGCCGGGCGAGATTGGCATTCTGGCTGACCGCGAGATAAAGCCAATGACGGACGAGCTGGCCCGGCGTCAGCGCGATCAGCAGGAGCGGGAAGAGGCGGAGCGGAAGCGCCGGGAAGCCGTGGTCAGCAAGGACGCGGCGGCGCAGATCATGGCCCGCGCCGGGTTCACGCCGGGCCGCATGGCGGCCGTGGCCCGCGCCCCGATGGCGATGACCTTTGCGGAGGCGGAGCGGATTTCCGAGGCGCCGCCCGTCCAGCACTGGACCGAGACCGCAGACCCGGACGGGCCGGAAATGGCCGCCCTGCGCCGGGCGCGCGATGCGAACCCGCATGTGATCGAGGCTCGCAAGGCTCAGGCCGCTGCGCTGGCCCGGATGGCCGAGCGTGAGGCTGGGGGGGCGGCATGAGCAGCAAGGCAGGGATCACCAAGGCCCTTGATCTGGTTCCGGGCCGGTGCTGGTCGCGCGCCGCCGCATGGCTCTGGATCACGGGGCAGGCCGATGGGCAGGGCAGGGCAGAGGTTTCGTCCCGCAAACTGGCGGCCCAATTCGGCTGGACCCGCGCCAAAACGCGCCGATTCCTCGACCGCCTCACCGATTGCGGCCTGATCCATCGGGAAAATCGACAAACCGGCCCATCCAGTTCCGTCGCAACGATCTGTTTCGGCAAAGATTTTCCGGTCTCCGATGAAGTTTCCGGCCCATCGCGGGTGGAACAGGCGCCGGTGCAGCGCGCGATTCGTGCCCCGTCGGCGCCAGACAAGCGCCTTGCGTTCTTCGCCTCGCTCGTCACTGGCCCAGAAGCCGTGCCGCACGGAACGATATCGCCTGTCATGGCTCAGGCCCTCGTCGCGTCCGGCGCCGTCACACCCGAGGCGTTGCGAAAAAAGGGGATCAGCGCATGACCATCGCCGCGTTCCGCAAAACCGTCGCTGACACCGCCCATTTCTGCCAGTGGGCCGCTGCGGCTCCGCCCGGTGACTTCGTGGTGTATCACATCGGCAATCTGGGCAGGGACCGCATCGGAAACGCCGCGCTGCACGAGCTGGCCGACACGGTGCTGCTTCTGTCCGAAGCCGGGTTTGTTCTTGGCGCCCAATATCCCATCCATCTGGCCGGAATCGCCGGGGCCTCCTATGCCGCGACCCGAACCGGCAGGGGCTGGGCGCCGCAATCCATCCTGCACCGCCGCCTCACAGCCCAGACGTGGAGAGCCCTCAATGCCGTGCATCACCGCGATAGCTGGATGTCGGCGCAGCGATCCATCCGCGACACCCTGTCCTGCCCCGATGGCATCGCCGCAGATATTCTGTGCGCCCTGTATTCCGAGGGGTGGGTGATCGACGCCCCCGGCAAGGGGTGGTGCCTCAGCCCGACAGGGCTGCGAATGCTGACGTGATTGGGCGCTCCAATGGCAAATAACAAGGCGTCATTCCTCGCGCTGATCGGCCAGCCCCCGGGAGAACGGGGCCGAGCCCTCAAGTATGATGCCGATCTGCACTGCCAGATGGTGCGCGATCTGGCGCAGAAGGGTGATTTCCCCGAGTCCTGGGCGGCAGAGATCGGAATCACGATTTCCACAATGCGGCGCTGGGTGCAGGAGCATGAGGAGTTCCGCGAGGCCATCATCATCGCGCGCCACCTGCTGCAGTCCTTCTGGACCCGCGACATTGCCAAGAACCGGACCAACCCTGACTCCAAGCCGGGGCTCTACAACCTCATCGCACGGCGGTTTCCCGAGTTGTATGGCCGGGAGCCGGTCGATCTGTTCGCGTGGCTCCAGACGCCGGATGCGGTCGGCAGTGAAGGCCTGACCCAGCCGGGACAGGCCCCCATGATCAATCCACTGACCGGAGCGCCAGCGACAGAGGCCGACATTCTGGCCCGGCTGGAGGCGCTGCGGCGGCGCCGGGAAGAGGAGGGCGGGGCATGAACATCATCCCGACCAACGCGCATTTCTGCCAGCGCGCCCGGGAGCGGGCCGGGGTCGAAGATCCTGAGGCGCTGTTTCTCTACCTCTGCCGCGCCCTTGAGGAGCAGCGGCATGATGTGATCGAGCATTGCTTCGACGTGCCCGGCCCGGAGGCCCCGGACGGGCGCCCGATCCGTGCGATATGGCGATTCCGCATTGCAAGCGGGGAGGTGTTCTACGCCGTCGTATCGCGCCTCATCATGCGCCCCATAACGATCCTGACCCATGAACAGGTCAGGTTCTACCGCGAGAAAAAGCGGCTCCAGAAGCCGAAGGGGCGCAAGGGCCGCCGCGTGTGCAAATCGTGACCGCCCGGGCCACCTTGTCCGCCGATGGCAGCACCGTGACCCACAGCAAGGGCGCATGGTCGGAAAGCTATCCCGTCGCAAAGCTGGCTGCGCATCTGGAGTTCTATCGCGCCATGCGGGACCGCCTTGCGCCGCATGACCGTTCGGGAAAGGCGACCGGGCCGGGCCCTTATGCCTCGTCCTATGCGGATGACGTGCTGGCGCTGGAGCGGGTCGAGAAGATGGCAAGGGTGCTTGGCGCGATCTGATGAAGATGGACCCGATCATTCTGGAAGAGCTTCAGCTTCTCGAAGAGCTGGACCGCCTCCGGGCGCAGGACTCCTTTCTGGCCTTCTACATGCGGATGACGGGCTACTATCCGCCCCGCCACCTGCGGGTGATTGCCAGGTTTCTGGAGGCGATGGAGAACGACCTGATCGACCGCGGCATGTTGTTCGCCCCGCCGCGACACATCAAGAGCCTCAGCGCCTCGATCCTCTTTCCGGCATGGATCATGGGGCGCCATCCCACGACCAAGATCATGTCCGTGGTTCACACCCAGAACTATGCCGGCAAGATCGGCCGCAACGTTCGAAACCTCCTGCGCCGCCGCGACTGGCCCTTTGACGGCGCGCAGCTCGCCGCCGACAGTCAGGCCCGCGACCAGTGGGCCACGCTGCAAGGGGGCGAATACAACGCCTTCGGCATCATCGGGGGCAATCAGCACGGCAACCCCGCCGAGTGGCTGTTCATGGATGACATCGTGAAGGGGCGGCAGATCGCCATGTCGCCCCACATGCGCGAAGAGGTCTGGGAGACCTACAAGGCCGACCTTACGTCCCGCCTTCAGGGGCGGCGCAAGCAGTTGATGGTCTTTACCCGCTGGCATGAAGATGACCCGGCGGGCCGGATCCTGCCCGACAATTACGACGGCCGCACGGGCTGGTATGCCGACCGCGAGACCGGCGAAAAGTGGTATGTGTTGAGCCTGCCCGCCATGGCCGAGCATGAGGATGATCCGCTGGGGCGTGATCTGGGCGAATGCCTCTGGCCGGAGCAGTTCGGTGAGGCCTTCATGGGGCCCAAGCGCAAGCGCGGGGGCTGGATATGGTCGGCCCTCTATCAGCAGCGCCCCAGCCCGCAGGAAGGGCTGATGTTCACCGACGCGCATGTCATGCGCTTCGATCTGGGCGCGATCGACCTGACCCGCCTGCAAATCTACATCTCCAGCGACTACGCCGTGACCGAAGAGGGCGGCGGTGGTGATCCAGACTGGACCGTGCATCAGGTCTGGGGCGTGGATCACGAACAGAACATCTTCTTGCTGGATATGTGGCGCGGGCGCACCCAGTCCGATGAATGGGTCAGGCACTGGATCAGGCTGGTGAAGAAGTGGAGCCCGCTGCGCGCGTTTGAGGAATCCGGCCAAATTCTCAAGTCGGTCGGCCCCATCATCCGCGCCATGATGCGCCAGGAGCGCGCCTTTGTGGACCGGGTGCAGATGGCCAGCACGACCGACAAGCCAAGCCGGGCGCAATCGCTTCTGGGCTGGGCCGCCATGGGCAAGATGTTCCTGCCGCGGCGCGATACCGTGCCAGCCTCCTGGCTTCCCCACCTTGACGCATTCGAGCTGGAGTTGAAGCAATTCCCGGCCGGGAAGAAAGACGACACCGTGGATGCCGCCACGCTTTTTGCCCGCGGGCTGGACCGGATCATTGCGGGCCAGCATCCCGGCAAGGCCCGCTCGCCGCACGGCGACACCCTTGATGACCTATGGGAGAGGAACGAGGGCGGCAAATAAGGGCCAGGCATGGGCATTTCAGACATCATCCAGCCCGGGGCGCTGGGCCGGGACGGCGACGACGCCATGCCATGGCAACCCGTCTCGGAACTGACGCCAGATGTGCCGGAGAGCGATTCCGAGGCCGAGGGCAAAGGCCCGGACGAAAACTGGCGCTTCTGGCAGGAGCAAATCACCACCGCCCTGATGCACGAACGGCGCTGGCGCAAGGAGGCGCTGCACGCGGAAAGCCTGTATTTCGGCCCGGACGAGGACAGCGGCACGGGCGAAAGCAGCGGGGCGCCGAAGGAAAACCGGATCACCGACGAAACCGGGCTGATCCACTCCAACATCGAGGTGCTGAAGCCTCTGGTGTTCAGCGAAACCCCCACCCCCATCGTGCAGCGGCGCTGGCGCGGCGATGGCCGGGCCGACGAAACTGATCTGATGGCGGCAGAGGCGGGGCAGCGCATCGCAACGTGGATGCTCAGCACCACCGATTTCAACGGCGCAATGGAGCGGGCCCGCGATGACTGGCTCATTGCCGGTCGCGGTGCGGCCCGCGTTCTCTACCGTGCCGAGTTCGGGCAAGAGCAGGCCGCCAACCCCCTGACTGGTGAGCCCATCGTTGAGGACGTGAAGCTCAATGAGGAAGTGCTGATCCGTGGCAACGAGTGGCGCCGCCTTGTGCTGGCCCCCGCTGCGGGCTGGGACCAGATGCCGTGGATCGCGTTTGAAGTGCCCATGACGCGGGCCAAGATCGAAAAGCGGTTTCCAGAACACAAGGACCGGTTTGCCTACGTCAACAAGGGCATGAGGGGCCGGGCGCGCGCCTTTGGCGACGAGGACCGCGAGGACCGCGCCCTGTCCAGCCAGATCGACCGCACCGGAGAGCCGGTCATCAGCCCGTTTGACACCGCCACGGTCTGGGAGGTCTGGAACCGGGAAACCCGGGCCGTGATCTGGGTATCCCCGGACTGCAAGGACGTGGTGCTGGACAAGCAGGATGATCCGCTGGGGCTGGAGTATTTCTTCCCCATGCCCAAGCCGCTTCTGGCCACGACCCGGGGCGACAGCATGAATCCGCGCCCCGACATCGCCTATTACGCCGAGCGGGCCAAGGAAATAGACCTTGCCACGCGCAAGATGCACGAGCTTCTGAAGGTGCTGGCCGTCGCGGGCCTGTTCCCCGGTGCCATGGCCGATCAGGTCAAGGCGCTGATGGAGGGCAAGAACCAGCTCATACCGGTGCAAAGCTGGATCAGTCTCATGGAGAAGGGCGGATCGTCGAACATCATCCAGTGGCTTCCCCTGGAGGCCATCATCACCTGCCTCAATGCGCTGCAAATGATGCGCGAGGCGGCAAAGCAGGCCATGTTCGAGGCCTCCGGCGTCTCCGACATCATGCGGGCGCAGGGCGACCCGAACGAGACGGCGACAGCGCAGCAGATCAAGGGCCGCTACGCCGGTCTGCGCCTTGCGGCAAAGCAACGTCAGATGGCGGTCTTTGCCCGGGACAGCCTGCGGATCATGGTCGAGATTGCGCTTGAGCTGTTCGACGCTGCCCGCCTCTTCGATCTGGTCGGGCTCAATATCCCCGCCACCGAGGCGGAACGGCAAATGAAGCTGGCCGAGATCGAAGCGGGAAAGCAGCAGTTCGCGCAGGCCGTGGCGCAGTATCAGGCGCTGCAACAGGCGGTGCAGGTCATGCAGCAGCAGGGCCAGCCCGTGCCGCAACTCCCGCCGCCGCCCCAAGAGCCGAAGTTCGACCGGGTGCCGGAAACGTCTTGGGAGTTGGTCCACGCCCGCCTGCGCCGTGATATGTCGCGCAAGATCACGATCCAGATCGAGACGGACAGCACCGTCCTTGCCGATGAGCAGGCCGACAAGGAGGCCCGCATCGAGTTTCTGGGCGCCTTCTCGACCTTCGTGCAGCAGCTCGCCCCGCTCATGGCCTCGGGCCAGTTCGACATGAAGACCGTCAAGGAGCTTCTGTTGTTCGGCGTGCGGGCCTTCCCGAAGAGCCGCACGCTGGAAGGCATGATTTCGCAGATGCCGGACGAACCGCAGGGCGAACCGAAAGAGGACACCCAAGTCATTGTCGCCAAGATCAGGGCCGAGACCGACAAGCTCGTGGCCGAGATGGAGATGGCCGACAAGGAGAAGGACCGGCAGCACGACATGCGGATGAAGGGCGCCGATCTGTTGGCCAAGGCGGCAGATACAGCCGCAAAACCAGCCTCGCCGCAACCGGCCGGGCGCGCGTGATACCTGGGGCAGCACGCTAAACAGCCAAGGAGCTGCCCCAGATGACCACTCTCGAAACCGGCGAAGCCCTCGCCGCCGCCGTCCAGAAGACACCGCATCGCGTGACGCTGGACAGCCTCAAGGCCAAGATCGTGGCCGCCGAGTTCTTCCATCCCAGCTTTGCCCCGCATGTGACCGTCGCGGTTCTCCAGACCGAGAACGGCTTCACGCTGGTCGGCAAATCGGCCCCGGCCGATCCGGCCAACTTTGACGCAGAGGCGGGGCGGACCTTTGCGCATGACGATGCCATCCGGCAGCTCTGGGCGCTGGAGGGGTATCTTTTGCGCGAGCGTCTTCGGCAGGCGGAGGGCTGACAGATGGATTTCGGCGATGCAATCCGCGCCCTGAAGCAGGGCAAGCGCGTGGCCCGTAAGGGCTGGAACGGTAAGGGTATGTGGCTGGCGTTGTTTCAACCCAACGGTTCTCAGAAGACCGGAAACTTCGGCTACCCGACCCTACCTTTCATCCTGATGAAGACGGTCGATAACAAGATTGTCCCGTGGCTCGCCTCCCAAACGGATATGCTGGCCGAGGATTGGGGGTTGGTCGAGGACGTGCCGCAAGCCGCCCCCGCCGTTCTTTCCCGCGCCGCCCTCGCCATCGTCTCGGAGGCGGTGCAGTCCTACCTTGCCCAGCTTGAAAACCGAGAACCGCCCCCGGATCAAAGCCCGGTGGACGTGATCCAAGCTGCCAGCCAGCACGTCATGGCACAGCGCGGCATCGCGGTCCCATCCGACCTGCGCGAGGTCTGCACGCAGGTTTTGCAGCACTATCTGCGCAAGGAGGTGCGGTGATGCCGTTCTATCGCAAGAAACCCGTGGTGATCGAGGCGCGGCAGTTCCTCAAGCCGCCCATCGAGCGGAACCATGAGGAGATATTTTCCCTGCGGGGCGATCCGGCATACCTCAGCGCCTGCGATGCTGAAATCAAGGCTGCTGAGGAAATCCAGCTTTGGCTTCAGGCCGGTGGCGCGAAATTCGAATGCACCAATGACGCCATGGGCGCGTGCATCCTGATCAACACGCCGGAAGGCCAGATGCGTGCCGATCCGGGCGACTGGATCATCAGGGGCGTGAAGGGTGAGTTCTACCCCTGCAAGCCAGACATCTTCAATGCGACCTATGAGGTGGCGGAGGGCGCGCGATGAACCTTAGCCAAATCAGGGCCGCAGACGCCAAGGAGAAGGCGGCTTACTATCGCGGCGACACGGACCGCCACCCCCACGGGGTGCGTGGGAAGCGCTACCTGCTTCCGCCGGAAGATGACAATCGCTGTTGGGACACGGCGCCGACGGCATGGCAATTTTCGGAATGGGGCAATGCTTGCGGGGCAGTTGAATGAACTGGCTCCTCATCATCGTTCTCGTCGCTGATGGCGCACGAACCGAGGCGCCGGTTGGTCTGATGATCGACCAGCGGGCCTGCAACATTGCCGGTTTCGGCATGGGCGCCGTTCTGTCGCAGGCCAATCCCGGTGTTGATGTGGGGTGGCGCTGCGAAAAGCAGGTGGCGGCATGACCGCATCCGAACATGCCCGCATCTTCGGCCCCCGTGAACCCGCCGCCCCGGGCCGGTCTCGCCTGTGTCGCACCTGCGGCGACTGGCACAGCCTGTCCCGCCCGTGGCCGCACAACTGCCGCCCGCCCGCGCCGCCGCGATCCGTTCTGCCCGCCCCGATGCTGGCCCCGAAGTTTCAGGAGTTCGTCGCGGGAGACGTGTTCAACCCGGTCCCGATCGGTGATCCAGCCTCCAAGCGGGAATACATGGAGCGCCACGACCTCGTGGAATGGGATGCCGGCGTAAAGCCGGAACGCGAGCCGACCGAACGGGAATGGGAGCGCGACCTCGCCATGGACCTGAAGCGCGAAGCTGAAATCGACCCGCTGAACCGCCCGCCCGTCGATGTGGTGGGGCGCACCGATCTGGATGGCGCAGCCGAAATCGACACGACCGACATGGAGGTTTTCAAGTGAAGTCCGAGCCGTTGCCGACCCTGATCCCTGCGCGACCCCATGAAGCCGACGAAGAGCAGCGCCTGCGCGAGGCCATCAACCGGCTGTGCGGTCAGGCGCTGGCCGCTCTGGATGCCGCCATCAAGTTCCGCACCGCCCCGCATGAAGCGCAGCGTGCCCGCCATCTGGCGCGCGGCCATCTGGTCGATTTCAGCCTGAAGGCGATGCACGCCCTCACGCTGACCGCCGCAGAGAAAAAACAGAACGAGGAGTAAATCCATGCCCGCCGACATCGACAATGACGCCGACATCGACCGCACTGACCTGATCGAAGAGGATGAGGACGATTCCGCGGTCCTTGAGGTCATTCGCAAGGCGCTGGAGGAAGGCGCCGACGATTCCGCCCCCATCGGCCGCGCCTTCCCTGAACTGGAAGAGGAGGGCCGCGATGAGATGGTCACCCTTGAAAAAGGACTGGAGCTGATCGACAAGGCCGCCGTTCCGGCGCAGCGCAAGCCGAAAGGTGATGACCCGGACGCGGAAAGCCCGAAGCCGGGCGAACCTGGCACGGCTGCGAAGGCGGCAGAGGGCGCCGAAACGGAGGCTCAGCCCGCCGACGGCACGGCGCAACCCGATGCCGCTGACCCCTACGCCGACCTTCTGGCCGGGATTGACGGGGAACGGCGTGAAACCCTTGTCGGCCGCCTGCGCGATGCCGATGCGCTGATGGACATTTTCAAGGGGCATGAGGCCGAGATGCAGGCCCATGGCATCACGCCGGTTCAGCACATGCGCAGTCTGGCCCAGATCGACCAGTTCGCCCGCAAGAACCCGGAAAAGTATCTGGCGTGGGCCGCGACCGAGATCGGCAAGGACAAGGCCGAAGACTTGATCACCAAGGCCGCCGAGCTGCTTGGCCTCAAGGTCACGCGCGACGACGAGGTTGACCCCTTCGAAGACGAAAGCGTGAAGAAGTTGCGGGAAGAGAACCGTGCCCTCAAGGCGCAGAGCCGCAATCTGGGGTTCAGCCCGTTTGATGCCGCTCCACCCACCGCCACGGATCTTGCTGCATGGGTCGAAGAGAAGGCGCCGGACGGTTCGTTGAAGCGCCCGCTGTTCCGCGACCTTGAGGCAGGCATTTCCCGCATGGCGCAGGAGCATCGCGCCAAGACGGGCCGCCCGGTCACTTTCACCGATCTTGACGGGTTCTACACCGCCCTGACGGCTCGCCTTGGGGGGCAGCAACAGCCGCAGGCCGCACAGGCACCTGCGCCGCAAGCGGCCCCCGCCGCACAGGCGCAACCCGCTGTGGCAGGTGGGGTTCAGAAAGCGGCGGCACCGGGCAGCGTGGATCGCGCCAAGGCCGCCAGCAAGAATCTCGACGGATCGGGCCAAGGAGCCAGTCGTCGCCCCGCGCTGTCTGCGGATGCTGATCTTGATGCCACGCTGCGCCATTTCATGGGCGGCTGACGCAACAGGGAAGGCTCTGACGGTGCGCGGGACCGCTGATGAGGCAACATCATGGCGAACCCGAACTGGGGTGAAGTGGTGACGGCGACCCTCGCGCACCGTCGCAAGAAGATGGCTGATGCCATCTCGAAGAACAACGTCCTCTACTACGAGATGCGCCGCCGTGGCCGTGACAAGACGGTTCCCGGCGGGCGCACCATCACCGCGCCGATCATGGTCGGTGAGGAAAACGTGAACTTCCAGTGGTATGTTGGCCGCGAAGGCCTGAATATCGCGGGTCAGGAAGTCCTGACCTCGGCGGAGTTCCCGTGGAAGCAATACGCCTGCGGCGTGTCGATCAGCGGTCTCGAAATGCTGATGAACGACGGGCCGGAGCAAATCCACAACATGATGAAGGCGCGGATTGCTCACGCGGAGAAGACCATCACCAACCAGTTGCACCGCTCGGCGCATGGTGACGGCACCGCCAATGGCGGCAAGGAGTTCGGCGGCCTCGCGCTGCTCGTCTCCGAAACCGCCGGCGCGACCGTTGCCGGGATCAACTCCGGCGTTGCGACCTGGTGGGACAACCAGCGCCGCGCAACCGGCGCCGCGCCCGACAAGGACACCATCTTCGGTGAAATGCTGGCCCTGTGGCTGGAAACCTCGCGCGGGGCCGACAAGGTGAACCTGATCGTGTCGGACAACACCTGGTATTCGGTGTTCGTCAACTCGCTGCAGGCCCAGCAACGGTTCATGGACCGCAAGCTGGCCGGGGCCGGGTTCGACAACGTGATGTTCCAGTCCACTCCCGTTACCCCCGACGGGGGCATGGGCGGCTATGCGCCCGAGGGAATGCGCTTCCTGAACCTCGACACCATCGAGATCAACATGCACGCCAAGCGCAACAACGTGGTTCTGGGCGGCCCGCGCCGCCCCCTGACCGAAGACAGCGACACCGTGATCATCGCCGGGATGGGCAACTGGACCATCGACAACCGGATGCTCAACGGCGTGCTGACCGAGTGATCGGGCCGGGCCGGGTTCAACGCCCGGCCCGCTTTCCATCCAGAAACCGCCAAGGAGCAATCATCAGATGTATCCCAACATGCAGCAGGCATCGGGCAACCCCGCGATTTCCCGCAACCTGACCGACAGCGACCTGTCCAGCCATCTGGGGCCCGTCGCAGGGTCCGGTGGCCTCCATGTCCAGTTCTTCTATTCCAAGGTGCGGATCGCCTCGACCAGCCCGGCCCTCAACGGCAAATGGTCCACTCGGCTCTGCGTGGCCAAGATTCCGCGCGGCGACCGCCTGACCATCGCCTGCCGCTACATCTCGGAAGAAGAGGCCATGCGCCAGTTTCCGCGCGAGTTCGCCATGTTCAAGCAGTATGACGCGGTGCCCACCTCCGGCACGCCGCTGCATGACCTGCCCGGCATCTCGCAATCCCAGATCGCCTATCTGACGATCCACAACCTGCGCTCCATCGAAGACCTCCTCTCCATGCAGCCCGAGCAGATCAATGGCATGGGTATGGAAGTGGTGCAGGCCTATGCCGTGGCAAAGCGATGGATGGCAGCCAAGACCGACGCTGGCGCCATGCTCAGCGCCGCGCAGACCGATGCAACCATGTCGGTCGAAAACCAGGCGATGCGCGAAAAGCTTGCGGCTATCGAGCGGCGCAACGCCGAACTGGAAGCGCAGGTCTCGGTTCTCAATCGCCTCGCTCCCCAGCAGGGCACGGCACAGCCCGCGGCCATTCTTACGGGCGATGTGGCCCCGTATCAGGTGCAGGCCGCGCGTGACCCTGACCCGGTTGATGATCTGCCCGATGCGATGTCCCGCGAAAGCAACCTGTTCAGTGGCGGCATGGTTGACGGCAATGATGATCTGATCGACAGCCCGACGCCGGAAAACCCGCTGGGCCTCAAGCCGCGCGCCAAGCGGGGCTGAACGGGATGGCGCGGACCATCCTTGAGATTGCCGTCGAGGCAGCGGAGCGGGACGCCACGGCGCCCGCCCCGACAACCTTGTTCGGCACGAACAACCGCGTGTCGAAGATCCTGCGCACCGCCGCCTTCGACACCATGCGCGAGGTCATGGCCAAGACCGACTGGATCGGCCTGTCGGAACTGCATTCGACATGGGCCTTCTCGACCCGCCCGGGCCGCTACGCCTATCCCTTGCCGCCCGACTTCCTGCGCCTCATTCCGAACACGGAACACCGCGGCGGCTGGCCGATGGGCATGGTGGGCCCCGCCTCGCCGCAGTCATGGGCGCATTGGCTCTTTGGGGGCGCAGCAACGCCGGTTCAGATGGGCTGGCGCATCAGGAACAATGTGCTGTGGATCGAACCCACGCCGCAGGCCTATGAACTGATCACCATCGACTATGTGTCGCGCTTCCCTGTGGTGTCCAACATCGCAGAGGGTGACTATGACTTCACCCGATCCCCGCCGTCCTGCTACGCGCCCTTCGTGCCGCGCGATGGTCACCTTGATCTGGCAACCCTTGATGTGTCCGATCCGGTCGAGAGTGAGGGGGAATATGACGCAGCGCCCGGCTGGGATATCGCTATCTTCGGTGAGGAAACCTTCGAGGCTCTGCGCCGCCTCAGCCCGGTTTCGGCCGCAGCGCCATTGCCGCAGGTGCGCCGGCCCACCTTTACGGCAGATACGGACCTGCCCGCCTTCGATGATGACCACCTGCTTTCGCTTGGCATGACGTTCAGGCTGCGCCGCGCCATAGGCAAGGACTATGCGGAGGTCGCGGGAGAGTATGAAGAGCAGCTTGAGATGAAGCTGGGGTCGGATGCGGGCGGCGCCCGGACGCTGCGCCTCGGGGCTTGTGACGATGTGGCGCAAACCGTGCCGCTGGGCGGCGGTCGCTGGATGGTGTCGTAATGCCGCAAATCTCCCTGCCAAGCTACAGCCCGAGCCGCACCAAGACCCGCACCTATGACGTGAAGGCCGACCCCGCCACCGTCATTGCGGCGCTTCTGCAGCTTGTGGCTCCGACCGGCTCCCTTGTTCCGACCCTTTCCGAATCCGAGCCGGGCGATGGCTGGAAGCTCTGCAACGGCCAGTCCCTGTTGAAGTTCGAATACCCCGACCTTTTCGCCGCTATCGGCGGCACATGGGGCGAGACGGCAGATACCTTTGCCCTGCCGGACTTTCGCGGCAGGCTTCCGATTGGCGCCGGTGGCAACGCCGGGCTCACGCTCAAGGCCGCCGGCGGCGCCCATCAGATTGTGCTGACCCAAGACCAGATGCCGCCCCATGCCCATGATCTGACCGATCCGGGCCACACCCACAACTTCACCGGCGCGCCGCACACGCATGGCGTTACCGATCCGGGCCACACCCACGCCGCGGCGGTTGTCGCCGCTGGCACCGCAACCTCTGGCCCATCCGCTGACGGCGCCACGACGGGCAGCACGTCCAGCGAGATAACCGGCGTCACGGTCGATGCGGCGACGGCGGGCGGGACCAACGCGACATCTGCAACCGGAATCGTGGTGCAAAGCGCGGGCGCTGGATCGCCCGTCAGCATTCTGCCGCCGGTCATCGCGGTCAACTGGCTGGTGCGGACATGAAGCGCCAGAGGTCCAGATCGCAGCGCAGGGCGGCGGCGGGAAGCCGGTCATCGCGCGAAATCACGCTGCCGCTGCCGCTGCGGGGGCTGTTCGTGGAGGCCAAATCGGCACAGGTCTCGAACCTATTTGCCGCCGAGTTGCACAACTGGCGCTCGAACGGGGTTTCGCTGGCGCTGCGGCCCGGCGTCGTCTGGCAAGGAGAACCCAGCGGAGTGATCCAGCGCGTTCCCTATGAGTTTGGGCGCAACCCGCGCTGGATCGAGATCACAGCTTCTGGTGCGTCCTGCGGTGCGGCAGAGATCACGCGCCTGTTCGGCGGCAACGCCATGGTGGCCGAGATCAGTTCCAACATCATCTTGGCGGATGGTTTCGGGGCGCCGGTCCGCTTCAATGGCACAGAGTTTCAGGAATCCGCCTTCTCGACCGTGACCGGCGCAAACCCCGCGCGCTTCGATGGGGTCATCAGCCATCACGACCGGCTCTACTTCTGGCGTTCCGGCGATGCGCTGGAGTTCTACTATGGCGATGTGGGCGCGGTGCAGGGCGGATTGGCGCGCTTCCCGCTCGACCGGCTGGGCAACATCACGGGCTCCATTGCCGCCATGGTCAGCCTGACCGTGGATGCGGGGCACGGCATGAATGACATGCTGTGCATCGTCACGACCACTGGCCACCTCGTTCTTTATGAAGGCCTTGACCCAGGTGACGCCTCGGACTGGCGCCTGTCTGGCCGGGTCAGGGCTGCGGCGCCCATCGGCCCGCTCGCCTTCACGGAGGTTGGATCGGATGCGTGGATGATGACCGCGCAGGGCGTGGTTTCCATCGGGGAGTCGATCAGGGGTTCGGTGCTGGCACTGGTCTCCGACATCACCGCCCCGATTTCGGATGAGATCACCGCTGCGGTTGACGAAGGAACGGGCGTGTGGCGCATGTTCACCTCTCCCGATGGCGCCATGGTTCTGATCAGCCGCGCAGTCGGCCTTGAGGCGCGCCAGTGGGTTTTTTACACCAAGAGCAAGTCATGGGCCACGGCAGACCTTCCGGCCCGCGACTGGCACGCCTTCAACGGCAAGCCCTTCATCACCGGGTTCGATGGCCGCCTTGGCACCATTGCCAGCCGCGATTCCGGCGAGATGATCACGGCGCGCTGGGTCAGCAGTTGGTTTGAGGCCCCGGGGGTTTCCGGGGTGGCCTATCTCGTGCCGACCATCCGCGCCCAAGGTCCGCTTACGGTCAAGGTCACGCTCCTTTCGGACACGCGCGACAGCGCCGCCGATATTGCGGAGGCAGAGCAAACCGTCACCCTCGACCCGGAAGAGGATGATGGCGGAATCGTCACCCTCTCGGACGAGATCGTGACCGATGCCGAAGGCTCGCGGTTTCAAATCATCATCGAGGTCACATCGGCATGGTCCGAACTCATCAGCCTGAAAGCCGCCGTCGTATAGCCCGCCTTGGTGCCGTGGTTTTCGGTGCCGATGCAGAGGTGGCGCAGTGGGTCGCGCGATCCATCCCCGGATATATCGCCAGCCCGGACGCCAAGGCCCTTGGCGTGGTCAAGGGTGGCCAGCTTATGGCCGGTGTGGTCTTTGAGCGATGGAACGGGGTTCACGTCGAGGCTTCGATTGTCGCGCGGCCCCGGTCGCGCTGGGCCGACCGGCGCACGCTGCTTGCCTTGTTTCATTACCCATTTGTCACCTTGGGATGCCGCGCGATCAGCGTGACGGTTCCGGGGTCAAACCTGCTTTCCCTCAACCTCTCCACGAAGCTGGGTTTCGAGCCAAAGGCCATCATCCCCTTTGCCGCACATGACGGGGGGCCGCTGATAGTCCTGCAGCAGTATCGCGAAACTTGCAGATGGATCGGAGATCATGGGGAAAGGCGGAAAAGCACCAGAGGCCCCTGACGCTTACGAAACAGCCTCTGCGGAAGCGCAGTTCAACAGGCTGGACACCTATTCCCCCTCGGGAAGCGGCACGCGCTACGGTTACACCGATGCGAAGGGCAATTTCGTGCAGGGCGTGGCGCCGCAGGGTTCGCAGTCTGCGGTGCAGACCGTCGAAAGCCAGTGGGAAAAGGCCATCCGTGAGGCGCTTCAACCGGCGTCTACCAGTCTTGTCAACAGAATGGTCTCGGATAATGTCACCAACATGCCGGATGCGGCCCGACCGAAGGATACTTCCGGGCTGGCGCAGCAGATTTTTGATGCGGGCTATTCCCGCATGGCGCCGCAGTTCGAGCAGGAAAACAACCGCCTCCTGACCAATCTTCAGGCGCGCGGCATTCCCGTCGGGGCGGAGGCTTTCAGCGAGGCAAGTGCGGCGCAGCAGCAGCAGGTAAATGATGCGATGCAGCAGCTCACGCTTGGGGCGCAAGAGCAGGCCGCCGGGGAGCAAAGCCGCCAGTTCGCGCTGGACAGCGCGGCGCGGCAAAACTCGATTTCCGAAATCGTGGCAGCGATGGGTGGCAGCTACAACCCGCCCAATGCCAGCGCCAGCGGCAATGCTGCGGGCGTGAACTATTCCGGCCTTGTGGGCCAGCAATACCAGAACGAGCTGGCGCAGTATAATGCCCAGCAGCAGCAGCGTGCCCAGACAGCAGGGACGATTGGCAGCATCGGCGCCGGTCTTCTGATGAAATGCTCGCGCGACTTCAAGAATGTCGGGCCGGAAATCACCGAAGGCGCCGACGGACCTGTCATTTCGATTGCCGACCTGTCGGATGCGGTGTGCCACATGCCGCTGCATGTCTGGGCCTACCGCCCGGATCACGCCCCGGCTGGCGATGGAGAGGTGGCGCATATCGGGCCGATGGCGGAGGATTTCCACCGCCTGACCGGAATTGGTGATGCCAGGACCATTTCCGTCATTGATGCCTTCGGGGTGGTGTTCGGGGCGTTGAAGGACGCTCTGACCCGAGTGGCTGTCCTTGAGCGCCGCATGGGCGGCGAGGCGGTGCATTGATGGCAAAGTTCGGGTTCGGTGCGGGGCAGGGTGCTTCGACGGGGGCGACAACGGGGCAGGGTGCCGGGGGCTTCTTCGGCGCACCCGGGTCGCAGCAGCGGTATGACATGACCATGCAGATGGTCCAGAACGCCATGGCGCAGTCGCAAGGCGCGAACAGCCCGCTTCTGGCCTTCCTTGCCCCCATGGCTGGGGCCGCTATCGGCGCCCGCGCAACCAAGCAGTATGAGGATGCAAGGGCAGCAGAAGCGACGAGCCAGACCGAGGCATTGCTTGGCCCCATCGCGTCGTCTCCCAAGACCCGCGCCGCGCTGGACGTGTTGAACGACCCCGACGCCCCGGATTACCTCAAAAGCATTGCCGCGACGATGGTGAAAGGCGCCGCTCCAAAGGCTTCCTCCGGTCGCAGTAGAGGTTCGCGCCGCTCCACCCCGGCAGCGGCGAAAACCCGCATCTATGGCGAATACGAGGTGGACGGCCTGCTCTATGGCCGTGACGCCTATGGCCAGCTCGTCCCGCTGCGCGATGCGAACGGCAATCCTATTCCGGCCAAGGGAAAGAAGGCCGCTGCGCCAGCGCCAGCCGCCCCGCCTCTGCCGCAAGACCCGGTTCTGCCCAGCGACCCCGCTGCGCCCGCCTCCCTTCCGACACCGGGCAGCAACGGGCTGACCGATGATGAACTTCTGCTCAAGTATCTCGGGGCAAGATAATGGCGACCTTTGAAGAACTGATGGCCGCTCTCCGCAAGGCTGACGCGGCGGGCGACACCGAGGGCGCGGCGCGCATCGCGCAGATGGCCAGCAAGGTCAAGGGTGTGCAGCCCAACCCGCAGGCCGCATCCGCCGTCCCGCAAGACGCCCCGTCGCCGGCTCTGCCGCAAGACCCGGTAACGCCGGGCGGGTTTGACCAGCAGATCATCAGCCTGATGCGGCCCGCAGGTGGCCCGCAGGACTCTGCCGTTTCCGCCCCGGCGCCCGCGCCCCGTGTCGCGCCCATCATGGCGGGGCCGATCAAGACCGCCATGACGCCACGGGTTGCAATGCCGGTCGAAGACCAGAGCGTTGCTTCGGCGGCTCCGGTCGCGGGAACTCCCAAGGAAAACAACAGCGCACCTGATGTCGCCGCTCCACCCCAGAAAGACTCTGGCGTTCCTACTGGCAACGCCAAGCCTGAGGCAAAGTTCGAAAGCGTGGATGACTTTTTGAAGAAGGGAACAATCTCGGGCTATGTGAACCGCGTTTTTGACGGAGACACCTTTGAAATATCAGGGAAGAAGGTGCGTCTCGCAGCACTTGATTGCCCTGAAGGAAATCGTTTTGGCGGCGCCAAAGCGACCGCGCTTGTCACGGAACTGACCAAGGATGTCATTGTAACCTGCGAGCTTGATGGCACGACCACTTATGATCGGCTGGTTGGATATTGTGCGGCCGATGGGCGGGACATTGGCCAAGCGATGATCGACGGTCAGGTGTGTGGGGTATGGGAGAAGTTTGACAGCAAGGGCCGCTATTTGGGCTCTTATCAGGGCGCTGAAATGCGCGATGACAATGGCAAAGGTGTCGTGCCAGCAGGCCTGATCTCACAAAGGCCCGTTGATCCTGCGAACTTCGTACCGACCAACACAAAGAAATTCTCAGCTTCGCTGGCTCCCGGCCCAGTGCAGGGCGTCGAAGACCCGCTTCTTGCGGCGCTGCGCGGTGAGGACGTGCAGGCCAATGGGGCGCCCATGACCTATGGCGCAAGCCGGGATGCCAACGATCAGCGCCCGCCTTCCGATCCATTCGAGGGCGAGGGGTTCAAGCCGCTGGTCAAGCGGCGCGGCCAGCAGTTTGTGCGCGGCGCGACTGAGGTTGTGGCGTCAGTGCCGGAATCGGTGGCGATCACGGGGGAAAACCTCGATCGCTGGCAGGACAAGGCGAGCGACAAGCTTTTGCCGGAGGCTGACGCCCTCGAAGCCGAGGCCGCATCGCTTGAATCCGAGATTGCCGCGATTCCGGCTGATGTGCTTGGACCGGAAGAGCGCGCCTTTGCGCTTGAGCAGGCCAAGGCTCTCAGGGACCGGGCCGCGCAGCGCCGCCTTCTCGCCCAGACGCCGACCGTCACCGCCCCGACTGTCCCCGCGCAAGACCGCCCGGTCTTCGCTGCCGGTGACCAGATTCGCGGCGCCGTGACGGATACAGTCGGCGCGCCGGACCCGCGCGATGTCGGGTTCTGGTCGCAGGCGGCGGAAGGCAGCGGCAACATGGCCGGCATGATTGCGGCCAGCGCAGCCGGGGGCCTTGTCGGCGGCCCGGCTGGAAGCTTGGCCGTGGGCGGCATGACCGGCGCGACCATGAACCAGTCACAGGTTTTCAAGGAAGCGCTGGACGCTGGAGCGGATCAGGAAACTGCGCTGCAGGCATCGAAATGGGCCGCCGTCATTGGTGCGGGCGAAATTATCCCGATCAACCGCGCCTTGAAGATCCTGCCGCCGCGCCTGCGCGGTGAGTTGGCGACCGGCTTCATGCGCAAGTTTGTCGATCTGGCACAAGCCTCTGGCGAAGAGGCGGCTCAGGAATACCTGTCACAGGTGGCGAACAACATCGCGGCCCAGAAGCTCTATGACCCGGAGCGCGGCTGGACCGAGGGGGCGACCGACGCCGCGCTTGTCGGGGCCGTTCTTGGCGCCGGTGTCGGCGGTGTCGGTCTGGCGCTGGAAGGCAAGCCTGCGGCGCAGGACGTGACTGCCCCGCCGCGCCGGGAGGAACCGCCCGCCGCGCCCCTCGACCAGATCGCCGCCGCCATGCAGCCTACCGCACCGGATCAGGCGCCAAAGGCCCCGGCACCGGAACGGCCAGCACCGCAACTCGCCCCAGATCAGGCCCAGCCCCAGCCGCCGCAGGGCGATGGCGCGCGCTACGAGATTCTGGACGAGATCGAAAACGGCCCCGACGGGCAGCGCGTCCCGACCGGGCGCAAGGTCCGGTATGATAGAGAGACGGGCACGGTTGAGCCGATCAGCCCGGACCAGACCAACGCTGAGGTGAAGCCGGAGGCTCAACCCGCTGCGGAAATGCGTAAATCCGCAGATGCGGAACCGGCGCCAGAGGCCCGGCCAAGCCAGACCGCAGACCCGGCGCCCCAAGCTGATGTGGTGCAGGCCGCAGGCGGAACCGTGCCCCCGGCGCCGGAACCGATTGCGGGCGGAGAAACTGACGGCGGCGATGCACTTGATGCAACCACGCCCGGAAAGATCGTCTCGATCAGCATTGAGGGGCAGGCGCCATTCCAAGGCCGGGTTGTTCGGAAAGATGCTGAAGGGATCACGGTTGTGGAAACCGATGGCACCGAAACCACGATCAGCAATGACGACATTTCTGAAGGACGGATCAGCGTCTCGCCGAAAGAGCGGTCGCTGTCGAGCGTTCCGCCAGCCTCTGGCGGAAACGATGGCGCAACTTCGGTTGATGCAACTGAAGCGGCACGGCTGGTGCCGCCTTCTGCACCGACGCCATCAAGCGATGTGATGCGATCGGAGGCGATCTATAGGCGGGCGCCGGGAGAGGTTCCGGCCAAGCCAGACGCGGCATCGCAAGATTTTCCGGCTTACATCTCGGCTACGCTTGGCACGCGCAAATGGGCGATCATCAGTCCGCGCCACAGAAACGCTGGCGACTATGAGGCACACCTGACGCAGAAGCGATACCAGGAGATAAAGGACCGATACGAAAGGGAACGGGCGGAGGTGACACCCCCTATTTCCAATGCCGACGGCATCTCGCAACCCGGGTCTCGGCAATCTGTCGCCCCCGGTTCAGCGGCACCGCAGCCAGCTTCCATCGCTGATCCCAAGAAAAGCCCGGCGCAGGCTGCATTTTCTGCGCTCCCCAAGACCGCCACGGCAAAGGCGCGGCGCGATGCGCGAAAGGCCGCTGTGATCGACTTCTTCACACCGGGAAATATCGTCAGGGGGTATGGCGGAAGCGACCGGGTTTTGGATTTCAAACTGACAGGCGATGGCGGGTTCGCCGCTCGCGTTGAGTCCGTGGTGAAGCAAGCCGGTGAATGGGTGAAGAATCCCGCCGACATGCGCGTTCGCACGCACGCAACCATGCCGACCGACCGGGAGCTGATCGCCGGGCCAATTGAAAGGCCAGCAACGCCACTTGGTGCAGCGAAAAGTGAGCCTGATGCCCTTGGCGATGGCCGGGCATCGTCAGAGAATTTCTTGGCTGCCAGTGCCGCACTTCGAGCTGAGTTGAAAGCCGCCGTCACCGAAGCGGTCCCGCTCAGGAAAAGCACTGACCTCACCGAGAAGGCGCCCGGCGCCGATCTCGAAAGGCGCCTCGCTGCCGCAACATCTTCCGAAGAGCGCCAGAAGGTCGCCGCCGACTTCACGCTTGAGCGCGGGCGTCAAACCGGCAACGAGCATCTTGTTTTTCTTGGGCCGGACGGTGCCCTGATCAGCCTGACGGAGGGCGATCCTAAAGGCGTCGAGTTCCCGGACGCGGCGCATCAGGCAGTCGTAACCGGCAAGGCATCCTTCTCGGTTCACAACCACCCCGGTAATCGTGGGCCATCGTCGGCTGACATTGGCAACCTCTTCGGTGGCGTTGATCCGATGGTTATCGTCGGGCATGACGGGGCAAGGCACGAGATGCGGCGGTCGGAGGCGGCAAAGATCCTCAAGCCTGCCGATGCGATCCGGGCATACAAGGCACTGGAGGCATGGCTCGCCCAGCTCTGGCGCAGAGATCAAGGCGGCGTGTCGCCGGATGCACTCAATCAGCAGTTCCACAACGTCATTGTCGTCACCATGGAACGGCTCGGTCTGATCGAGTATGATGGCACGGCCGCCACCGACATCAAAGCAAACGGGATTGAAACCGATGACCTCCTCCCATTCCTCTTCTCAGCCGTGGCGCCAGGCCTTCGACGGAGCGGATATTCTGTCCCCGAAAGCGGAGATCGAGGCGGAAATCGCCGAGCTGGAGCAGATGCCGCCCAGCCCGGAGCGGAATCTGCGCCTCGAGACCCTTCAGGATTACCTGAAGGAGGCAACGGAAGAGGGCGGGTTCCAGCGCAAGGGCTGAAACCGGCGCCGAAGACGGATAAGCTGTCCTCTGGCAATGCCGCCATCGACAGCGCCCTTGATGACATTTTCGGAGACGAAGCAGATGTTCCAAGCCCCGGCCAGCGTGTGGAACGCGATAGCGGAAACCCAGACCCTGCGGACGGCATGGGCGGAACAGATGTTCCCGCTGCCGCAGGACGAGATGGACGTGGCGGTAAAGGGCGAACTGGACCGGGTGGAAGCCCAGACGGGGAGCAAGGTGCTGGCGGCGGCCTACCTGGTGGCGATGCCCCTCCTGTGGGAAGCGGAAGCGATCAGGGCATGGACCGCGCAGAACGGCCCGCTCGCAAGCCTGCCGCCGGTCGAAAGCGTGGCGCAGGCGATGGCAATCGCGCAGGGGGACTACCTCCTGACACCGGACGAGGCGCAGACCCTGCGGGCGATGCTTCTGGCGCCGCCGCCGGAAAGCTGACGCCCGCGCAGCAGCTCGCTGCGATCCGGGGTATTTTCAAGGAAGACGTGATTGATTTCGTGATGGGGCCTGAGCGGCGCCGCACGGATTCCGATGCCTTCCGCAAGTGGTTCGGTGACAGCAAGGTTGTGGATGCCGATGGCGAGCCGCTGGTGGTTTATCATGGGACGAACGAGAATTTTGAGGTGTTCGATCCTGCACGGCTAGGCGATTCTACTGGCGCAGATAGCGCGAAAATGGGCTTCTTCTTCGCAAAAAGCGCTGATGTTGCAGCGTCGTATGCGGTAACGGCATCCCCGTATCGCGGCGGCATTCTGGACATCTGGAACAAGATCACTGGCGGCCTCTATGAGCGCATCAATGAGGCGGCAATTCGCGGCCTAAATCGAATTGGTGTGCTTGATCGGGCCTCGGCATATCCGACAGGCGGTAATGTCATCCCGGCCTATCTGTCGGTTCAGAACCCGATGATTGCAGACTTCAAGGGGGCTGAGTATCGGGAAGAAAGCTTTGCCTCAATCATCGCCAGGGCGAAGGCATCCGGGCACGATGGGGTGATCCTTCGTGATACGGTTGATGAGGGGTTTGAAGTGGGCGGAGACGGCGTAACCGATGTGTTCGTCGCCTTCGACCCCACGCAGATAAAATCCATCTTCAACCAAGGCACATGGGACGCCAGCAGCCCCTACATGCTGCGCGAGGATGCGGCAAACCCCATTGACCCGCGCAAGTCGGAGGCACTGGAATCCATCTTCCTCGGCGCGCTGGATGGCGTGAACGTCAAGGCGGCATCCGACCGCGAGCTTTTCCGCAGCATCATCCTGCCGCTGCGCGATGCCGGCATGACGCGGGAAGAGGTGGCGGAGCTGACGCCCTACCTCGAATCCTTCCTCGCCAATCTGCGTGCGGGACGGGTGGGTCTGACCCCCGAACCTACGCCGCGCGCCATCGAGGCCGATGACCGTGCCGCGGTGCAGGCCAAGCCGACGGTAAGTTTTGCCGAGGATGGCGATCCGTTTGGCGATGGCGCCTTCGCTGCCCAGATCATGCAGGAACTGGCGCAGGTCGATGATCTGTTCCAGAACCCGCGCAGCGCTGGGACAACGCTGAAGACAGTCTTTGCTGACATTGACCCGTCCATCACCATCGGCGGCAGGTTGGCCAAGGATGATCCGCGCGCCGAGGACAAGGATGCCGACGAGGTGTTCTTCGGACAGACCGCCAAGGGCAAGCCGTTCTATGTCATGCAGACTGGGAAAGAGGTCTGGATCGACGTCAGCGACCTGAGCCAGGGCGATGGTGGCAATGCCATTTACTCCGCAATCTCCGACTATGCCCTGAATACCGGCAAGGTGTTCGTCGGTGACCCTGCGGGGCTGTCATTCAAGGCCTTGCGCCGCCGCACCGACAACATGTTGTCCACGGCGCTGAAGCACGGCACCACGCGGCACATTGAACCGCACCCGGATCAGGTCGCGGGGCACCCGGATCATGGCATTCCGGGCCTGCGGTGGACAGACGGTGATGATGCGGGTAACCTGTCATCCCTGATCGAGGTCAGCATTGCGAACCTGACCAGTCTTGTGCCGGAGGTTGCAGATGCTCGATACGACTTCCAGACCGGAACCTTCCGAACTGGTGAAGGCCAGCCCCTATCTGACGTCGCTCTGGATGGCTGGGTTTCTGCCGCCGGAAGAAGTGGAGCGGCGCGCATTGGGCGCGCAACGCTTAAAAGAGGCATTCTCCTCAATACCCTGGCACAGTCAGAGAGCGGCGAAAGACCCGGAATACTGGCACGATCTTTACGGCAGTCGCGTCAACTGGTGACAAGGGGCGGCTTGCGCCGCACCTTCTATCAGGCCAGCCATCCCATTGTTAAGGATGCAGATGCCGCCACGGACCGCATCGCGGCGATGATGCCGAAGCTGCGGGCGGAATTGGACCGGCTCGACCTCAAGCGCGTCAAACTGGCCATGGATTCCGGTTCCGACTGGCAGGGCATGTTTCAGGTCACCGGAGACGGTGCGATGGAAATCACCATCGCGGCCAGCTTGGACCCGATGAAGACGCTGCATCACGAGGTGATCCACGCGCTGCGATCCCTGGACCTCTTCACGCTTTCCGAATGGCGCGCGCTGGAGCTGGCGGCGGAACGTGGCTGGATCGAGAAGCACGACATTGCGGCCCGCTATCCCGACCTGCTGCCGCATGAGCAGATCGAAGAGGCCATCGCGGAGGAGTTCAGCGAGGCGCTGGCGGTCAAGAAGTCTCCAAAGGGTTCGGCGCTGGTGACGGCATTCAACAAGATCGCCCGGCTGCTTCGCGCGCTGCGCAATGTTCTGAACGGCGCAGGATATCAAACCGCCGAAGACATCTTCGGGCGCATCCTGGCGGGGGAGATCAGCAAGCGGCAAGCGGGCAGCCACAAGGGGCAGATCGTGGCCGGTCAGCACAAGCAGCGCAAACGTGAGGCGTCATTTTCTCCGACAGCGTTGGACCGCATCCGTAATGCCAATGCCGCATACGGCGCCCCGCAGGGGCCTTTGGAGTTGCCGGTTCCGGAGGGCTATGACTTGCCGAAACGGCGGCATCTGTTCGGAATTCAGCAGCTCGGCTCGATCTCCGAAGAATTTCAAGACCGATTCATTCAGCTTGAGGCGATCAATAGGGCCATCGAGAAACGTACCGGAGAGCAGATACCAGACACTCACAATGCCAGACTCCGTCAAACGGTCTTTGATGGTCGCACGGCCTCCCGACTTGAGAAGTTGATCGCCGAAGAAGTCGATCCGCTTACCGCCGAAATGAAGATACTTGGCATCTCGGTCGATGATCTCGGCACATACCTTCTAGCCAAACATGCGCCGGAACGAAACGCGGTCATGAAGGCGCGTGATCCTGAGCGATTCTCTGACGGGAACGGTTCCGGCCTCTATGACGAGGCCGCCGCCGATCTTCTTCGGGAATTCGATGAGAAGGGGCAGACGGCAAAGCTCGAAAGGCTTGCCAAAATGGTTAAGTCCATGCTCGACAAGGATTTGGCGTTGCGGCGATATGCTGGCCTCATCGGTGAGAGCGAGTTTCGGTCTTTCAGAGCGATGTACAAAAATTATTCGCCGCTGCGAGGGTTTGCAGAACGAGACGATGGCGAGCAGATTGGTCGCATCGGGCGCGGTTTCGATCTGCGAGGCAGAGAGGTGCGCAATGCCCTTGGCCGCATGACGATTTCGGAAAACCCGCTCGTTCAGGCTATCGCCATGCGACAGGAGGGGATCGTTCGCGCAGAAAAGGCACGTGTGGCGCGGGCGCTGTATCAGCAGGTTCAGAGGTATCCAGATCCTGGCATCTGGGAAATCATCGGAAAACTGCCGAAGCGGAAAGTTCTGGACCCTGATACCGGCATGGCGCGGGACATTGTTGATTTTGGCGCCCTTAGGGAGGCCGAAGTTATAGGCGTCAAAATCGGTGGCGAGGTTCAGTACATTCGTATCAAAGACCCACTTCTTGCGGAATCTCTCAAGAATATGTCCAACCAGAGCCCAGCTCTCGTGGCGCAACTTCTCTCAGGGATCAGAAGAGTCACAAGGACCTGGGGCGCACTGCAAACCGGTGCAAATCCTAACTTTGTTTTTCCGAATTCGCAGTCAGATTTTCTTGAAGGCGTCTGGACGGCGTTTAATGTCGACGGTGCAAGCAAAGTCAAAATGGTTGCATCCTATGCCAAATCCTACCCTCTGGCTTTGGCTGCTGCGATTCAATCCGAAATCGGAAATAGCGCTCTGGGTCGCGGTCTTTCGAAAATTCCGGTTCCGGCACTAAAGAGAATTTTGGCGCGAGATGTTGATCCAGAAGACATGGCAAGGCTCGAGAGGTTCGTAAGAGAGTGGGAAGCATCCGGAGGAAAGATCTCCTTCCAAGGCTTTCGTGATCTTGATGAAATCACCAGAGACATCAATGCCGCTATGGCGAAAGATGGCTGGCGCCGGTGGGCAACTAAGCCATGGACTGCCGTTGGTGATGTGGTTGCCTTGGTCGAGAAAGTTAACCAGCCAATAGAGTCGGCTGGCCGTCTTGCGATGTATATCGCCGCGCGAGAAAACGGTTTCTCAAAGGACAAAGCGGCAGCCATGTCGCTCGATTCATCTGGAAACTTCTATCGCAGGGGGCGAGCAACCCCATCGCTCAATGCGATTTATGCGTTCTTCAATGCCTCGATCCAGGGTTTCGAAAAGCTAGTCAGGTTCTCCAAGAGGCCTAGAAACTGGGCGATTTTTGGCGGTCTGGCCGCTAGCGGCTTCGCCCTAACCGCCATGAATATTCTTGCGTGGGATGACGACGATGATCCGGAAGGGCGTTCACTCTTCATGGATATTCCGCAATTCGAGCGAGATCGGGCCATTATCATCCCATATGGTGTTGAGGAGGATGCGCCAGTTGTCGGCGCCGATGGCAAGACCCGCCGACCCAAACGGCTGAAATACGTCAGTTACCGGATACCACACAACCTGCGCCCTTTCTGGGTTATGGGTACGGCCTTGGCGGAAATATTTTTGAAGCAGACCGATCCGGATGAGGCAGCACTGAACATATCGCGGTCTTTTCTTGCCGGATCGAACCCCTTTGGTTCGGAGAATCTGTGGAACGCAGCGGCCCCGACGATACTCGACCCCGCTGTTGATCTGTCTTTCAATCGAGACTGGACGGGAAAGCCTGTTCATCCCGAGGAGGCGCCATGGAATGATGGCGTTCCTCAAAGTTCACAGTACCATCCCCGTTCGACGTCGCCGGCCGCCATCTGGCTGGCGCAGACAATGAACGAAGTGACCGGTGGGGATGGGTTCGAGTCCGGGGCGATAGATGTCTATCCGAACGACCTGCAGTATCTTTTTGACTATGCGACCGGCGGTCTCGGGCGCTTCTTTCGCATGTCCGGTGAAGCGGTTGTTGATAGGGCCGCGGGTATCGAGACCGATCCCGGGCGGGTCCCTGTTCTGCGATCTCTTGT
>JAIUNP010000412.1 GCA_020161975.1 Pseudomonadota bacterium | reverse complement strand
CCGCGCTTGGCACGATCGTCGGCGGGCCGATCGGCGACCGGATCGGTGCGCGTTCCGTCATCTGGTTCTCGATCCTTGGCGTGCTGCCGTTTACGTTGGCTCTGCCCTATGCGGACCTGACCTGGACGATCATCCTGTCAGTGATCATCGGGCTGATCCTGTCGTCGGCATTCCCGGCCATCATCGTGTTTGCGCAGGAGCTGGTGCCGGGACGCGTCGGCATGATCGCCGGCATCTTCTTCGGCTTCGCATTCGGCTTTGGCGGGCTGGCAGCAGCTGCGCTCGGCTTCATGGCCGACAGCTACGGTATCGAATATGTCTACTGGCTCTGCTCCTTCCTGCCGCTGCTTGGCCTGCTGACAATATTGCTACCGGACCTGAAATCGCTGCGCGGCGTGTGACCCTGACGTCAGGTCCGCAACTTTCGGAATTCGGTCAGTCGCCCTGAAAGTATGTACGCTTGCAATTGCGATCCTTCGACTGCAATAGTCGCGCCGCGCGCATGCGGCATGCGCCCTCTTTTCGGAACGGTAATGCCAAGATCGACCTTGGAAAAAGACGCTCGGTTCATGAGCAGCCTGCTGGCTGCTTCGGACGACTGCATCAAGGTTCTTGGGCTTGACGGTCGCCTGAATTTCATGAGCGAAGGCGGCCAGGAAGTCATGGAAGTCAGCGATTTCAATGAGATCGCGGGATGCCCATGGCCCGATTTCTGGCGAGACAGGGAAAATGCGCTTGCCATCGAGGCGATCGAGGCCGGACGTCAAGGACGCAGTTCGCGATTCCAGGGGTTTGCCGACACGCTGAAGGGAACGCGCAAATACTGGGATGTGAAAATCTCGCCGATTCTTGGTCCTGACGGACAACCGGAAGCGATTCTCGCCGTGTCGCGTGATGTTTCCGTGCTGAAACAGGCAGAGGAACGTCAGCGCATCCTGGGCCGCGAACTGTCCCACAGGCTGAAGAATGTGATCGCACTGATCCAGGCCGTCGCCAACCAGACCTTTCGTGCAGACGCAGACCCGGAAACTGCCAAGGCAGGCTTCATGGCGCGCCTTGTCACCATGGGGGCAGCACAGGATCTGCTGACGCAGGCGAACTGGACCGAGGCCAACATGGCCGACATTGTGGCCGCGACCGAACGCCAGCATTCGTCGGAACAGTTCAGTTTCGGCGGTCCGCCGGTCAAGCTGTCCTCGGCCAGCGCGCTGACCATGGCGCTGGCCCTGCACGAACTGGCGACGAATGCCGCAAAATACGGCGCGCTGTCGATTGCCGACGGCAAGGTCGATCTCACATGGTCGACGGATATGAGCGCGGATCCGCCTCGATTTGCCTTGCAGTGGCGCGAAAGCAATGGCCCAGACGTAGCCGCACCACGCCGAAAAGGTTTTGGGTCGCGGATGATCGAACGCGTTCTGTCGGGCCATCTTGGCGGAACCGCCAGCGCCGACTACAGGCCGGACGGGCTGGTGTTCACCTTCGAAACCTCGCTGGATGCGTTACGCGCCGGGTGAGGCGTCACGTCACGCGCGCAACACCCACTCCCCAGCGCTTTCAAATCAGGCTATAGACGCCGCCGATGACGCAGATCGCCCTGAAGCTGGATGAGATTGTCGACGGCGAGGCGCTTGGCCGCGAACTGACCGCGCTGACCGCCGACACCAAGGGCGACGGGTCTGGCGTGCGCGACGACGTGCTGGCTGTTCTGCGCCGCACGATCGCCGAAGGCCGCAAACGCGCCGAGGCCATGCTGATGGTGGACGGCAGCGGCACGGCCTGTGCCGAGCGGCTGTCCTACCTGATGGATGAAGTGATCATCCGCACCTATGATTTTGCCGTCCACCACGTCTACCGGTCGCGCAATCCGTCTGCCGCCGAGCAGATGGCCGTGGTTGCGGTCGGCGGCTATGGCCGCGGCACGCTGGCACCAGGCTCCGACATCGATCTTCTGTTCGTGCTGCCCTACAAGCAGACGCCATGGGGCGAGCAGGTGGTGGAATATCTGCTCTACATATTGTGGGACCTTGGCCTGAAGGTCGGCCACGCCACCCGCACGCTCGACGAATGCGTGCGCCTGTCGATTGCCGACATGACGATCCGGACATCCATTCTGGAAGCCCGCTATGTCTGGGGCGAGCGAAAGCTGTTCGACGACCTGATCTCGCGTTTCGACCTTGAAGTCGTGAAGTCCACCGGGGCCGAATATGTGCAGGCCAAGCTTGCCGAACGCGACGAACGCCACCGCAAGGCCGGTGAAAGCCGCTATCTGGTCGAGCCCAACGTGAAGGACGGCAAGGGTGGCTTGCGCGACCTGCACACGCTGTTCTGGATTGGCAAATATTTCTACCGGGTGCGCACAGCCGCCGAACTGGTCGACAAGGGCGTGTTCACACAGGGCGAATACCAGCAGTTTCGCAAGGCCGAGGATTTTCTCTGGGCGGTGCGATGCCATATGCATTTCGCTACCGGCAAGGCCGAGGAGCGGCTGCATTTCGACATCCAGCGCGAGATCGCAGACCGGCTCGGCTATACAAGCCATCCGGGTCTTTCTGCCGTCGAACGCTTCATGAAGCACTATTTCCTCGTCGCCAAGGATGTCGGCGACCTGACGCGCATCTTCTGCGCCACGCTGGAGGAAGAGCAGGCTAGGCAGGGGCCAGGCTTCAGCCGACTGTTCATGAGCTTTTCGCGGCGGCGAAAGAAGCTGCCCGGCACGAGCGATTTCCTGGTCGACAACAATCGCATCACCATCGCTGACGATCAGGTGTTCGAGCGTGATCCGGTCAACATGATGCGGCTGTTCTGGCTGGCGGACCGGCACGGGCTGGAATATCACCCCGACGCCTTCAAGCTGCTGACCCGCTCACTGAAGCTGGTCGACCGAAATCTGCGCCGTGACCCAGAAGGCAACCGGCTGTTCATGGACGTGCTGACCTCGGATCGCAATCCCGAACTGAACATGCGGCGCATGAATGAGGCCGGGCTGCTCGGCAAGCTCATTCCCGATTTCGGCAAGATCGTCGCAATGATGCAGTTCAACATGTATCACCACTACACGGTCGATGAGCATCTGATCCGCTGCATAGGCGTGCTTGCCGAGATCGAACATGGTGAAGGCGCGAAATCGCATCCGCTGTCGCATTCGCTGATGCCGAGCCTGAGATCACAGCGCGAAGTCCTATATGCGGCC
>JAIUNP010000007.1 GCA_020161975.1 Pseudomonadota bacterium | reverse complement strand
TCGAGGTAAACCTCAAGATTGCGCTTGCCCGCCCCGTGGCGGACAAGCGCCTGACCGACAAGGACCGCAACAGCCTCCTGGCCGACATGACCGGCGACGTCACATCGCTCGTGCTGCGCAACAACTATCTCCAGTCGCTGGCGATTTCACTGGTCGAGCGGCGGGGAGCGGCCAGCCTTGGCGAGTTGCAAAGCCAGATGCAGGCGCTCGAAGCACGCGGACGCCTCGACCGGGCCGTGGAGTATCTGCCCAGCAATGCCGAGATCGCCCGGCGAATGGCGGCAGGCCAGGGCGCGACACGACCGGAAATCGCGGTGCTGTTGGCCTATGCCAAGCTCACCTTCTTCGATGACCTTTTGACCTCGAAGGTGCCGGACGATCCCTATTTCGCCGACGAACTCGACCGTTACTTCCCGCAGAAGCTGCGAGATCGCTTCGGCGGCGATGTAAAGGCGCACCGCCTGCGCCGCGATATCATTGCAACGCAACTGTCGAACATCGTCATCAATCGCTGTGGTCCTGCTGCCATCGCCCAGCTCGCGGAACTGACCGGACGCGATGCACCGGAAATCGCGGCGGCCTATGCCCTCACCCGCGATTCCTTCCGCCTGCTCGATCTCAACAACGCCATTGATGCGCTCGACACCAAAATCCCCGGCGCACTGCAACTCGACCTCTACGCCCGCGTGCAGGAAACGCTGCTTGCGCGCATGGAATGGTTCTTGCGCAATGTCGACCTGTCCGGTGCACTCAGTCCGCATGTCGAACGCTTTGCGCGCGGGGTCGAAGCGGCGCGCGCCACCCTCAGCCCGGCAAAAGCGCCGGATCTTGAAGCCGCCGGCGTGCCAAAGCCGCTCGCCACCGCTCTGGCGAGCCTGCCGGCGCTGGCCGCCGTACAGGATGCTGTCCTGCTGGCGGAACGCGCCGGAACCTCGATCGAGCAGGCCCTGCAGACGCTTGGCAGCCTCTCCGATCGCCTTGGCGTTGCCCGCATCCACGAGGCCGCCAGGCAGATCGACAGCCCGGACCGTTTCGACCGCCTTGCCATCGAGCGCGCACTCGACAGCGGCGATGTTGCCCTGCGGGAGATTGCCGCCACCGTCATTGCTCGGCACGGCACCGGTGCGGCGGGGGTCGAGGCTTATGCAACAGCCCGTGCTGAAGCGCTCGCCCGCAACAATCTGGCGCTGGTCGATCTGCTGACAGGCCCGCTCACCCCGTCGCGTGTCACCATCGCCGCGAGCCTGATCGGCGATCTCGCGCGGCAGTAGCAGTGCCGTGCGACCCACCCTCTGCCTTTGGTTTCAAGGGCAGGGGGCCCGATCAATGCCGGAAATGGCGGATGCCCGTCAGTACCATGGCAAGCCCCGCCTCGTCCGCCGCCGCGATCACCTCGCTGTCGCGCATCGAACCGCCGGGCTGGATAACTGCCGTCGCGCCCGCTGCTGCTGCCGCCAGCAAGCCATCCGCAAAGGGAAAGAACGCGTCCGAGGCGACCACAGAGCCCTTGGCCATGGTTTCGGACAATCCTGCCGCGCGCGAGGCTTCCTCGGCCTTCCAGGCGGCGATCCGCGAGGAATCGACCCGGCTCATCTGCCCGGCGCCGATGCCCACCGTCGCGCCGTCCCTGGCATAGACGATGGCGTTTGATTTGACGTGCTTGGCCACTCGGAAGGCGAACTTGAGATCGACGAGTTCCCGCGCCGTGGGCGAGCGCTTCGTCACCACACGCAGATCCATGTCATCAACGACGGCATTGTCACGATCCTGAAGCAGGAAGCCGCCGGAAACCGTCCGCACGGCACGTCCCGCCTCACGCGGATCGGGCAGGCCGCCGGTGAGCAGCAGGCGCAGGTTCTTCTTGGCTTTCACGAGACGGATGGCCTCATCTGTCGCATCGGGCGCGATGATGACCTCGGTGAAGATCTCGGTGATGGCGCGCGCGGCCTCCGCATCCAGTGTGCGGTTGAGCGCAACGATGCCGCCGAAGGCTGACACTGAATCGCAACGCAGCGCCTTCTGATAGGCGTCGATGAGGGTTTCTCCTTCCGCAACGCCACAGGGGTTCATATGCTTGATGATCGCAACCGCCGCCGTGCGGTTGGGGTCGAACTCGGCGACGAGCTCAAACGCCGCGTCCGTGTCGTTGATGTTGTTGAAGGACAGCGCCTTGCCTTGCACCTGCCGCGCCGTCGAGACCCCGAAGCGCGGTGCGCCCGAGCGATAAAAACCCGCCGAGAGGTGCGGATTTTCGCCATAGCGCATCGGTTCGGCCAGACGCCCGCCGAGTGCGAAATAATCGGGGGTCCGCTGGCCAAGCTCGCCGGCAAACCAGGTCGAGATCGCCGCATCATAGGCGCCGGTCCGCGCATAGGCCTTGGCAGCGAGCTTCCGGCGGAAGGCGAGCGTTGTCGCCCCGTTGTTGGCATCGAGTTCGGCCAGAAGCGCCGCGTAATCCTCAACATCGACGATGACGACGACATCGCGATGGTTCTTGGCGGCGGCGCGGATCATGGCAGGCCCGCCGATGTCGATGTTCTCGATGCAGTCGTCGTAGGGCTTGCCCGCAGCGACCGTTGCCTCGAACGGGTAAAGATTGACAACGAGAAGGTCGATCGGCGCAATGTCATGAGCAAGGAGCGCCGCCTCATGCTCGGGATCGCCGCGCAAGGCGAGCAGCCCGCCATGAACCTTGGGATGCAGCGTTTTTACCCGGCCATCCATCATTTCAGGAAAGCCGGTGACATCGGACACCTCGCTGACGGCGCAGCCTGCCGCCTTCAGGGCCGCATGGGTGCCACCGGTGGACACAAGTGCCACGTCACGCCCTTCCAGCGCCTTGCCGAGATCGATCAGACCGGACTTGTCGGAAACCGACAGGAGCGCGCGGGAAACGGTACGGAGGGTGCTGGGCATGGCAGGGGTCCAGAGTGGGAAAAACTGCCCGCCCCTACCACGCGGGGCCAGCGCTCGCCAA
The DNA here is from genome assembly GCA_020161975.1 of Pseudomonadota bacterium. Classification (GTDB taxonomy): domain Bacteria; phylum Pseudomonadota; class Alphaproteobacteria; order Rhizobiales; family Beijerinckiaceae; genus JAIUNP01. The sequence goes on along the minus strand of JAIUNP010000007.1, from coordinate 25,447 downwards.
CCCGCGCTTGACCAAAAAGATGGATGCCGCCGGGCTTTCTCTCACGCCGGGCCGGAGAGCCGCGACAGTCGCCAAATGACCGTCACATCCGAACAGGGCAGCGTGATGACCAGCTGTCGGGTCCGGCGCTGGCTGGCAAGACCGCCAAAGAAGATACTATCCTCGATCTGGATCGCCAGCCCGCCAGCCTCGAATTCCCAGTGGCTGCCATCGCCAAGCCGGAACTGCACAAGGCTGCCGTCGACCCCGGCCCGTGGCAGGATGTCCGGATGAAGATGGAAGCGCAATTCGAGCATCCCCAGCCCGGCCCGGCTGCGCTTGGGATCGATCTCGACGAGATCCTCGCCGAGCAGCGACAGGCCGTCCCCTGCGACCGTCAACGACCGTTCGTGTCGGATGCCCTTTTCCGAAAGCCGTCCCTCATTGGCGATGACGATGACATCATCGAGGCCTTCGGCCTTGCGTTCAAGACCCGGCCGGTCACGCGGTTCGGTCAGCGCCCGTTCAATGCCGCCATCCATGCGGCGAACAGGGCGAAAGCGGGCCGAGGATTCCCCCGCAAGCATCAGTGCATTATGGGCAGCCGTTTCCCGCACCGCCTGACGGAGGTCCACGAGGCCGGCCCGCGGCGCACCGCAATTGACAAACAGCCGTTCCCTCGCAACCGACACTTCAAAACTGGCAAGGCCCGCATGGGCTTCCAGTGCATTGGCGCGCGCGGGCGCCGCTCCCACATCGACCAGCACGGTCATGGCGCCCCGCTCAAGTCGATGATAGCCGCCGAAAGGCGCTGACACCGACAGGATGGCAGCCCGCGCGTCTTCGAACTGGAGCAGGGCACTGACCGTATCGAATTCCGTTGCGCCCATCCCGTTGAACAGGGCGAGTTCCCCGGAGGGATGGCGCATCAGCCGCAGGAACCCCAGAAGCCGCTCGATCGCGCTCTGGAGTTGCGGCGGTGGCGTGCGCCCCCGTGCCGTATAGGCGGTCCGCAATGGCAACAGATCGGAGGCCAGCGCCACAGCATCCTGCGGATTGCGCGTCACGGGCGCGCCATCGGCCAGAACGGTCCCGACAAGCGCATTGACCAGAAGCTTTGTGCTCCGCCGCCACTCCTGCTCGCGTGTGTCCGCGCACAGCGTGTAGGCCGCGTAAGCAATCGCCGCGTTGAGTTGTGCCAGCCCCAATCGGCTCTGCCCTGCCGCAATCTCGCAGTTGAATGCGGTGCGCGCGAGTTCGCGCATGAAGCGGCGGTAAAAGGCGTGGTCGGCATCCGTCAGCAGCAGCGGCGACTGGCTGAGCCAGGACAGAAGTCGCCGGGCCGCAACCTCCGGCAGCCAGGCCGAACGGTTCGTGCTGGCATCCCGATTGTCCAGCCAGGCCGCGACAAGACTGCGCGCATGCCCCCGTACAACGGGATCCTCGGCCTCACGGAAATGGGAAAGCCAGGCAAAGCTGTGCAGCGCTCGCGCCCAGGTCATGCTCGGTGGCGCGACCGTGAAAATCGATCGCCCCTGCGCCTGCACGGTCCGTCCCACCAGCAGGAACTGACCATCGGCCATGTCATGGGCCGTGACCGGATCCCCTGCGACCAGTTCCTGCGGCGCAATCAGCAGACGCTCGGGCACCTGTAGCCGGAAACCGCGGGCCGCACGGCGCAAGCCAACACCGACTGCCCTGAAACCGCCGGTCAGCCAAAGGCCGAAAGCCCCATCTGCAATGCCCAAATCAAGTCCCCGGCCCGCTGTCGGGCAATCACCTGCTAACAAAGGTTAAGTCGAGATCTGGCCTTTGGCTACCCGCGCGGCTAACACGTTTTCTCGAACACGGCGGAGAAGAAGCCATCACAGCCACCAGATGCGGCCAAATGCGCAGGAAAAGCCCGGAAAAACCCGTCGCTAGTGATCATTTCAGCACCGCCCGGCAAGCTGTGGACACCCGGCGGCACCACCTGCGCACCGGCCGTGCGGGCCAGGAAAGCGCGGGCCTGCCCCTCCCCCTCCTCGGTCTCGAGCGAGCAGGTGGCATAGACGAGCCGCCCGCCGGGCTTCAACAGCGACCAGGCCTTGTCGAGAAGCCGAGACTGAAGCCCTGAGAGCGTCGCAATATCCGAAAGCGTCTTGTTCCAGGCAACATCCGGATGCCGCCGGATGGTCCCCGTCGCCGAGCACGGCGCATCAAGAAGCACATGGTCGAAGGGTTCAGCCTCGAATGTGAGACCATCCGCAACATGGGTCTCGGCGGCCAGCCCGAGCCGTTTGAGATTGGCTTCAAGGCGCTTGAGACGCGGCGCTGAACGGTCCACCGCAACAACCTTCGCGCCCGTCGTCGCCAGTTGCGCCGTCTTGCCTCCCGGCGCGGCACAGAGATCAAGCACCCGCTCCCCTTGCTTGATGTCAAGCAATCGTGCCGGCACAGCAGCAGCGGCATCCTGCACCCACCAGGCGCCCTCGGCAAAACCCGGAAGATCCGGAATCGCGCCACCGCGCTGGAGACGAACCGTACCCCCGGCGAGCACATGCCCGCTCAGCCGTTTCGCCCAGAGGGCTGCATCCGCCCGCACCGACAGATCAAGTGGCGGCTCCACGAGATGGGCGGCGGCAATGGCACGCGCCGCGTCCTCGCCATAGGCCGCCGTCCAGCGCCTCGCGAGCCATTCGGGCGTGTTGTGGCTAAGGGGATCCGCCGCCGCGATGGCAGAGCTTTCGCGCGCAATCGCCCGCAAAACCGCATTGGCAAGCGGCACATAGCGATCCGCCCGCCGGTCCTGCCGCAGCTTGCCGATGGTAGTATCAACCGCGGCATAATCGGGAACGTCGAGAAAGAGGATCTGGGCGATGCCGGCAATCATCGCCGGTTCGAACACCCCGGAATTGGTCGGCATCCCCTCTCTAAGCCGCGTATTGAGGGCATGGCGAATGAGTCCCAGCCCCCGCAGTGCCGAAAGCGCGATGGCCCGGACAAGTCCTCGGTCAGAGCCTGACAACGCCTGATACGCCGCATCCTGGCCCAGACGGTCCAACCGTTCATCAAGTGCCAGCCGCTTCCAGACAACATCGCGGATAACCGCAATTGCCAGATCCCGCGCATCGGGCAAATCGCCTTGTTTGGTCATGGCCGCACCGCCTCGATAAGACGTTCAGGATCACCCCCGGCCATGCGGATGAGACCCCGCATATGCTCAGGCAACGGCGCGACGACCGATAACGGCGCCCGGTCTTTCCGGCCCGGCAACTGGATCGCGGCGGCATGAAGATGGAGATGCCGGGCCAACGCCCGCGACCGGTCGCCGCCGTAGATCGGATCTCCGGCGATTGGCCAGCCCAGCGCATCGGCATGAACCCTGAGCTGATGCGTCCGCCCCGTCACCGGTGACAGCGCCACCACGCTGAGCCCGTCGCCAGCGACCAGCACGCGATAATGCGTCTCCGCCCTCTCTGCGGCGGTATCCCCCGACGTTGCGACCTTCATCACCCAGCTCCTCCGGTCATGTGAGCGCCGGGCAAGCGGCAAGGTTATGACACCTTCCTGTTCCTGCGGTACACCGGCAACCACCGCAAGATATGTCTTCCGGACCAGCCCGCGCTGGAACATCTTGCCAAGCCAGCCCAGCGCCTCGCGGCTGCGCCCCAGCACGAGGCAGCCCGAAGTGTCCCGATCCAGCCGATGCGCCAGCGCCGGCTCCCGTTCCGCACCGAACCGGAGTTCACCGAACGCCCGGTCAAGCCCGTCATTCCGTCCGGACCCGGCATGGACCGCAATCCCCGCCGGCTTGTCGAGCACAATAACCTCATCGTCCCGATGCAGGACGCGCGTGACGATATCGAGCGATGCAGCCATCCGTTGGCTTGCCTTTCCAGCCTTGCCTTTAGTGCCAAGCCTGCGCCATAGCTTATGTTCGACCACCATGGCGAGGGCCAAACAGCGCCCGATCATGACAAGGGCCGCCGATATGCCAAAAACATCCGAAGAAATCCCCGCTCCCGACCGCCCGAGGTCTGCCGCCGCCGCGCGCGCGCTGGCGGAAGCTGCCGCCCGTCGCGCCGAGCTCGATGCGCGCGCCGATGAGCTTGCCAAAGCCCGCGAGATCAACGGTCGCGGTGGCAAAGATCCGGTCCGCTACGACGACTGGGAGGTCAAGGGTCTCGCCATCGATTTTTGACCGCGTGACGCGGCGTCACGAAGTTCACATTTCGTTCGGGGTTTGCTGGTGAGATGGCGATAACCTCGAAAGGCAAACCCGTTGCGATTCGCGCCCCTCATCGCCCTGTCGTTGAGCATCGGCCTCATGGCCGGAACGGGGATGGCCGGCTGGCGCGGCACATCAGCGCCGGCACGTTCGCCACCGGCTGAACAGTCCCAATCTTCGGGCCGCATGCTCCCGGCCCCCGGCAGGCTTCTGCCCGGTCCGTTCTATGCCGAGGTCCTCGCCGTGATCGATGGTGACACACTGGAGGCACGGGTCACCGTCTGGCTCGGTCAGACCGTGGAAACGCGCGTACGCTTGCGCGGTATCGACGCGGCGGAACTCTCGTCGGATTGTCAGGAAGAGCGCGACCTCGCCCGGACATCCCAGGCGGCGCTGCAACGCCTGGTCAGTGCCGGAGCGATCTATCTGGCCGATATCACGCGTGACAAATACGGCGGCCGCGTCGTTGCCACCGTGCTCGACGGCAACGGCACGGATGTCGGAACGCACATGCTGCGCGAGGGCTATGCCATTGCCTACGACGGAGGCCGGCGCCAAGCCTGGTGTGACGCCGGACCGATGCTTACCGCACGACGATGATCGGTGCACCGATCGGCACCCGCTCGAACAACTCCACGATATCGTGGTTGTACATGCGGACGCAGCCGTAAGAGGCAAAGGTTCCGATAGAGCCCGGGACGTTGGTGCCGTGAACGGCATACTGCCCCGGAGAGATGGTCATGCAGCGCTCGCCCATCGGGTTGTTCCGCGCCCCGCCCGCGATGACGTTTGGCAGGTTCGGATTGTCGCGACGGACATCTTCAGGTGGCGACCATGCGGGACGGACGAACTTTCCGTCGATGAACCGCTGGCCGAACCACTGCTTGCCCGGACGCCCCACCGCTACCGGATAGCGCAATGCGCTGCCGTTTCCGAGCACGAAATAAAGACGGCGCTGGCTGGTTGAAACAACGATCGTGCCTGCCGGATACGGAGCCGGCATCGCAACAACCTCCCGCGCTTCGGCGGCACCTGCGCCCACCACCGGGAGGGTGGCAAGCGAGCCGAGAACAACCCGGCGTGAAACTGACTGAGACATGGACAAAACCCCACTCACGCAACAATACCCACGCTACTAAGGAGCCAGCCCCCCTACCGACCGGTGAAGACCGGCGGGGCGGCTGGAATTAACCTTACGGAAAGGTGAAGCAGAGTCGAGTCCCGGTATCGATTCGGTTCTGGCCGGCCACCAGCTCACCGGACGTTGACAGTGATGTCCCAGCGCTGGCCCCAATAGTAGACATAGGCGATGTCCGTGCCGCGGAAGCCGGGGTTGGGTTTGTAGAACAGCCGCGTGATCTCGCCCTTGTCGCCACACCGCGAACTGGCCTCCGAGGCGATGCGCGTCGTCCCGTTGGCAGCCGTGCCGGACAGCGAGGCCGAACCGCCGCCATACTTGCAGACATAATAAAGCGCCACCTCTTGTCCGGCCTTGATATTGGCCACCTTCTGCTGGGCCGCGACCGGTGCTGTCATCATCACTGTCAAAATTCCGGCAATCCCGCCCTTCACAATTCCCATGTCGTCCATCCATTATTTTGCAATGCAGCCAGCAAATCACAGCCTGCCGATTGTTCAAATCATCCCTTTGGACGAGGCGGGCCCCGAAAAACAGCACTCCCAATTGATTTGTGACAAGGCGCGAGCCGGCCTTTCTCGGCATGGAGCGGTGAAAAAGTGAGGCCCCATGTCGCTCTCCCCAGACCTGATCCGCACTGCCGCTGTTGCGGTGCCCCGCTACACCAGCTACCCGACCGCGCCGCATTTTTCAGCCGCCGTGACACCACAGGAATATGCCGGCTGGCTGATGGACCTGCCGGAAAAGAGCCGCCTGTCGCTCTACATGCACGTGCCGTTCTGCGATACGCTCTGCTGGTTCTGCGGCTGCAACACCAAGATCACCCGGCAATATGGCCCGGTCGGCGCCTATCTTGATGCAATGATCAAGGAGATCGCGCTGGTCGGCACTCTGGTGCCGTCCGACAGCACCGTGCATCATATCCATTGGGGCGGCGGTTCGCCCACCCTGCTGACGCCGGAAGATATAGACCGGCTGGCAGCAGCAACGCGCGAGGCGTTTCGCCTGGCGCCCGGCCATGACTTTGCCATCGAGGTCGACCCGCGTGGGCTCGATGAGGCGCGGATGGATGCGCTCGCAAGGAACGGGCTGACGCGTGTCTCCATCGGCGTACAGGATTTCGACCCCGAGGTTCAGCAGGCCATCAACCGTATCCAGAGCTTCGAGGAGACGAAGGCGATCGTGGATGGCTTCCGCGCCAGAGGCATCCGTTCGCTGAACATCGACGCGCTCTACGGCCTGCCTTATCAGACGCTGGAGCGGCTCCTTTCCACGCTTGATCAGGTCGTGGCGCTTGCCCCCGATCGCATCGCCCTCTTCGGCTATGCGCACGTGCCCTGGATGAAACGCCACCAGTCGATGATCAATGAGGAAAGCCTGCCGGATGTGGTGGCCCGCCACGAACAGGCTGAGGCCGCAGCGTCCCACCTCGTCGCCCACGGCTATGAGCGGATCGGCATCGACCATTTCGCACGGAGCGGGGATTCACTGGCCGTTGCGGCCCGCGAGGGTACCCTGCGCCGCAATTTCCAGGGCTATACCGTCGATGGTGCCGAGGCGCTGATCGGCCTTGGCGCTTCATCCATCGGCGCACTGCCGCAGGGTTATGTCCAGAACCAGACCGCCACCGCCCGCTACATCTGGGCCGTGGAACAGGGCAAGATCGCCACGGAAAAAGGGCTGGCGCTCTCCGATGAAGACCGGCTGCGCCGCTGGGTGATCGAGCGGCTGATGTGCGACCTTGCCTTCTCGCGGGACGCACTCGCTAGTGCAGGCTTCAGCACGTCTCAATGCGCCGCCATGGCTGCGGAAGCCGCTGCCATCCTCGCCGAGGACAGCCACGGCTTTGTTGAAGAGACGCCGGATGGCTTCCGCATCACCGACCGGGGCCGGCCCTTCCTGCGCACGGTCGCAGCGCGCTTCGACGCCTATCTTCCTGCGAACAAGGCCCGGCACTCACTGGCCGTCTGACCGGCTGACGCGGCGCCTTGAAACGTCTATAGGGAGGCGATGAGCCCTGCCCCTCCGCGCCTTGTCTTCGTCGTTGTCGAGGACTGGTTCTTCGCCTCACACTTTCTCGGCTTTGCCCGCGCGGCGGTTGCGGCTGGCTTTGCGGTCACGGTCGTCACGCGCGTCCGCGACCATCGCGCCGCGATCGAGGCGACGGGCGCCCGCGTCATCCCGCTCGAAGCCAACAGAAAATCGCTCAATCCCCTCGCGATGGCCGCACAGGTCCTGCGCCTTGGCGCCATCTTGAAGGCGGAACGGCCCGACATTCTCCACCTCATTGGCCTGAAACCCATTGCCGTCGGCGCGCCGGCTGCACGATTGGCCGGCGTCCACCGGCGCGTGGCCGCGCTGACCGGCCTCGGCTTTGTCGGCGCCGGGCAGGATGGTAAAGCGCGCCTCGCCCGCTGCATCGTGCGCCGGCTGGTCCGCCCGCTGGCGGATGGTCACGCCACGCGCTTCCTGTTTGAAAATCGCACGGACCCGGTCACGTTGGGGTTTGACCCGGGCGATACGGCAAAAGTCACCATCATCGGCGGTGCCGGGGTTGATCCGGATGCGCTCCGCCCGGCGCCCCTGCCGCCGACGCCGCCGCTCCGCGTCGCGATGATCGCCCGGATGCTCTGGTCGAAAGGCGTGGATCTTGCCGTCGAGGCCGTCACGCGCGCCCGCACCCGGGGGCTCGACGTCACCCTGTCGCTCTATGGCGCACCGGACCCTGGCAATCCCAAGGCCGTGGAGCGGGCGACACTCGAAGCATGGTCGGAGCGCCCCGGCATCCGCTGGCATGGCCCGACACGCGATATCGCCAGCGTCTGGGCCGCCCACCACGTCGCGATCCAGCCGTCGCGTGGCGGAGAGGGCCTGCCCCGCACCCTGCTCGAATCCGCAGCCTGTGGCCGTGCCATGCTGACCACGGATGTCCCGGGCTGCCGGGACCTCGTTCGCAACGGCATCGAAGGCTTCATTGTCCCGCCCGATGATACCGACGCACTGGCGGATGCACTGGAACGCCTCGCGCGCAACCCCGATCTTGTCGCCGCTCTGGGCGCCGCTGCCCGCAGCCGCCTGATCGAGGGCGGCTTCACCGAAACCGCCGTCACCGACGCGGTCATTGCCCTCTACCGCGCCATGCTTGCGGAACCGACGCGATGACGCCGGACGCCCGAGCCGCCTTTATCCGGGCTGAGACACGGCTGTTGCCAGTGCCGCATGCACCCGAGATCCGCCTCCATCTGGCAGACGAAGCGATCCCCCTCTGGCAGAAGACCGAGGATGAACTGGCTGAAATCGGCCTGCCGCCCCCCTTCTGGGCCTTTGCCTGGGCGGGAGGACAGGCACTGGCCCGCTACACTCTCGATCATCCCGGAATCGTTGCAGGCCGGACCGTTCTTGATTTTGCCGCCGGCTCCGGCCTGTGCGGCATTGCAGCGCGCATGGCCGGCGCCCATGGTGTTCTTTCCGTCGATATCGACGCCTTCGCCGTTACATCGATCCCCCTGAATGCTGCGGCCAACGGCGTCACGGTCACAGCCCGGCAAGCCGACCTGATCGGCGCGGACGAGGGCTGGGATGTCGTTTTCGCCGGCGACGTCTTCTACGAGCGCGAGATGGCATCACGCGTCTTTGCCTGGCTCGAACACCTCACGCGACGCGGTGCCACCGTCCTGATCGGAGATCCGGGCCGCAGCTACCTCCCCAAAGACCGCCTTGAGGAATGCGCGACCTATCGCGTGCCGGTCACCCGGGCGCTGGAAGACGGCGAGATCAAGATTTCCAGCGTCTGGCGCATCAGGGCCTGACCAGGAGCCCCTCAGCATAGCGGCGCAGCCCGTCAGGCAGGCGGACCGGGCGCTGGCTAAGCCGCTCGACATAGACATGCACGAAACGCCCGGCGGCAGCCGCCGCCGGCTCACCCTGCCGGAATACGCCAAGCCGGTAGGTGAGGGACGAGGTGCCGATCTTCTCGATCGCCATCCCTACCTCAAGCACATCCGGAAAGGCGATCGAGGCAAAGAAGGTGCAGCTTGTTTCCACCACCAGCCCGACAATTGCGCTGCCGGTAATATCCAGCAGCCCGGCCCGCACCAGCGCCTCGTTCACGACCGTATCGAAATAGGCGTAATATTGCACGTTGTTGACATGGCCGAAGGCGTCATTGTCGGCCCAGCGCGTCGGAATGGTCGCAAATCGCCGGAACTCATCCCGCACCGGACGGGGCTTTCGCTCACTCATGGCCCGTCTCCGGCGTCAGCGCCTTCAGGGCATCCGCCAGTTTCATCTTCGCCGATCCTGGCCGCAGCGGCTTCTGCTGGCTTTCATGCGGCGCCCAGCCGGTCAGCCAGACAAACTCGAAGGTCGCGCGCACCCGGCCATCGGGATCGGAAAAACGCTCGCGATAAATCTGCATGGCCCGGAACAGCACGGCACGCCGCAATGGCCGGCGGGCGCGCTCGACCAGCACATTCGTCGCCCCCATGTGCCTGAGATCGCGCAACAATCCGACGGGATCGGCATAACGCACGATCACCCGCTCGCCATCGGCAACCGGCAAGGCAAGGCCTGCCCGTTGCAGCAGTTGGCCAAGAGAGCGCACATCGGCAAAGGGGGAGATGCGGGGCGCTGCACCACCCATAAGCTCTTCTTCCGCTGCCATGAACGCCGTTCTCAGTTCAATCAGCGTGTCTCCTCCCGGCACGGCAGCGAGAAGCAACCCATCCGGCACCAGCGCCTGCCGCAGTTGCGCAAGCACGCCCGGAAGATCATTGACATGATGCAGGGCGAGCAGCGACACGATGAGGTCATAGGCTTCGCCGGCAAGCGCTGGCGCCTCCAGATCTGCCTCCACGGCCGATACATGCCGAATGCGCGCCGCCGCATTTCGGGCCCGAAGCACGGCCACGGCCTCGTGGCCGGGCGTTCCGAAATCAAGACATGTCGCGAAGGTCCGCTGCACGGCCTCGAGCCGCTCGGAAAGATCCTCCGCTGCCCGGTCGATCAGGAAGGTCTCAGGCCCCAACTGTCGCGCACGCGCCAAACGCTGGCGCTGAAGTGCGGAATCAAAAAGCCGGGGAACAGGTGACATACCCCGGTGTAGGGCACCCGGACGCAGGCTGGCAAGACGACAGATAACAAGACGACAGATGGCAGGACGACAGCCCGGCAGAACGACAAACGGGCGGGCGCGCTGCCCCAGTTCATGCTATGAAGGGCCATGTCGGATTCCTCCGTCCCTGCCGCACCCTCAAGGCCCCGCTGGCGCAGCTGGCTGGCCCGCTTCGGGCGGCGCACGCTCGATATCGTCTATCCGGCCCACTGTCCCGGCTGCGGCGCCGGTACGGCGGAACCCGGCACGCTCTGCGGCACCTGCTGGCATGAGGTGTCCTTCATTGCCCGCCCCTATTGCGAGCGCCTCGGCATTCCTTTTTCCGTCGACATCGGCGGCACGCTGCTCTCGCCCGCTGCCATTGCCGAGCCGCCGGTGTTTGGCCGCGCCCGCGCCGTGGCCCTGCACGAAGGTCATGCCCGCGCCTTCGTCCACCGCCTGAAATTCTCCGACCGGCTCGATCTCGCCCAGCCGATGGGGCGCATGATGGCAGCGGCGGGCCGCGAACTCATCGATGGCGCCGACGCAATCATCCCGGTTCCGCTGCACTGGACGCGCCTGATGTGGCGCCGTTTCAACCAGTCACAGGCGCTGGCCGAGGCCGTCGGCACGGCGAGCGGTCTGCCCGTCATGGCCGGTGCGCTGATTCGCAAGAAGCGCACCCCCCAGCAGATCGGCCTCACGCGCAACCAGCGCATCGCCAACCTGCAAGGCGCCTTCGGCGTGACAGAGCGCGCGCGGATGCAACTGCGGGGCAAGGCCCTTATCCTCGTCGACGACGTTCATACCACGGGGGCGACACTCAATGCTGCCGCCCGTGTCCTGCTGAGGGCCGGTGCAGAACGCGTCGATGTGCTCACCTTCACAAAGGTTGCCGATCCGATGAAAAACCCCATATGAAATGGGAAAAGCAAATGCGTACTGCGTTTTGATGGTGTCATTGAAACGCAGGATGTCCTCCGGGGATTGGACCATGACCGACGTGACGATCTACACTCGCCCGCTCTGTGGCTATTGCCATGCGGCCAAGTCGCTGCTCAAGGCCAAGGGCGTTGCCTTCACCGAAATCGACTTGTCACGAGAGCCCGCTGCGTTCGAGACCATGCTCTCCCGCTCGGGCGGGCGGCGGACGGTGCCGCAGATCTTTATCGGCGGCACCCATGTCGGTGGCTCGGACGATCTTCACGCGCTCGATGCGCGCAGCGGCCTCGATCCACTTCTGAAGGGATGACACGATGATCCGCTACGCGCTTGCCTGCGACAGCGCTCATGCCTTTGAAAGCTGGTTCCGCAGTTCGGACGACTACGAGGCACAGGTGGCAAGGTCGCTCGTCTCCTGCCCGGTTTGCGGCTCTGTGCAGATCACAAAGCAGGTGATGGCGCCGCAGGTGGCGCGGACGGATGCCGAAATGCCGCCCGCCGAGACACCAGCCCTGATGGACCAGCGCGCGACCGCCATTCGCCGAATGATCGGGGATCTCCATCGCTATCTTGCCGAAAACTCCGAGGATGTCGGCCCGCGTTTTGCCGACGAGGCGCGCAAGATCCACTATGGCGAGAGCGAAGAGCGCGTCATCCACGGCAAGACCACCGGCAAGGAAGCCGAGGCGCTGGTCGAGGAAGGCATCAGCATTCTGCCCTTGCCAGCCCTGCCGGACGAGCGGAGTTAAACGGCCTCAGGCGGTGATGCGCTTCTCCGTGCCGTCAAAGGCGTGGAGAAGGGTAGGAAGGGCCCGAAGTTCAACCTCTTGCTTATGGGCAATCTGCTTCTGGCCCTCGCAGACAATCGTGACATTTTGCCCGTCGGCAAACCGGCCATAGGCAATGGTCTGCCCGCCAAGCTGTTCCACGATGTCGATGGTGGCGCGCCCGAGCAGGACACCATCCGTTCCGCCGATGCTGATATGCTCAGGCCGGACGCCGAGAACAACATCGGTAAGGCCCGCCGGCGGCGTCAGGGGTACGGGAATGACCGTCCCAGCCATTTCGAGCGCCAGCGTCTTGCCGGCAACCGCCTTGCCCTTGAAGAAATTCATCCGCGGGCTGCCGATGAAGCCGGCAACAAAGATATTCGCCGGGTTGTTGTAAAGATCGAGCGGCGAGCCGACCTGCTCGATCACCCCGCCATGCAGAACCACGATCTTGTCGGCGAGCGTCATCGCTTCCACCTGATCATGGGTGACATAGACCATCGAGGTGCCAAGGTCGCTGTGCAGCTTGGCGATCTCGACCCGCATCTGCACCCGCAGCTCCGCATCGAGGTTCGACAGCGGCTCATCGAACAGGAACAGGCGCGGCTCGCGCACGATGGCCCGGCCAATGGCGACACGCTGGCGCTGCCCGCCCGAAAGCTGCTTCGGCTTACGATCCAGAAGGTGCTCGATCCTGAGAATTTCGGCGGCCTTTGCCACCTTGGCCTCGATCTCGGCTTTCGGTGCGCGCGCCGTCTCAAGCCCGAAGGAGAGATTCTTGCGCACGCTCATGTGCGGATAGAGCGCATAGGACTGGAACACCATGGCAATGCCGCGCTTGGCCGGCGGCACGGCATTCATCCGTTCACCCTCAATCAGGATATCGCCGCCATTGATCTCCTCCAGTCCGGCAATCATGCGCAGCAGCGTCGATTTTCCACAACCGGACGGCCCGACAAACACGACAAACTCGCCATCCTCGATGGTCAGATCCACCCCGTGGATGACGGGAACGGTACCGTAGCTCTTGCGGACATTCTTGAGGTCGACGCGTGCCATCTCAGTCCCTCGCCTTTTCGGGCAAATTCTGCGGCTTCCAGTTCTGGTATTTCGGATGCCCCGGCCCGATGGGCAGGCGCACGGCGGCACCCGTATCGTGCGCGTGGTAGATGGCAGTAACGAGTTCGAGCGAAGCGCGGGCATCGGCCAGCGTCACCGGCAATGTCGTGCCGTTCACCAACGCATCGTGATAGGCAATCATCTGCCCGAGGAAACGTCGCGGCGTCTCGCTGAAGGTGTCAAGAACGCAGTCGATCGCCGACCGGTCCGCGCCTTCAGGCGTATCGAACTGCCATGGCTCGTCGCCGGGGCTATAGGGCGCCAGCGAACTTTCGCAGGAAACATTCTGGAACATCGCCCGGAGCCGGCTGCGATTGTCGCTGGCCCCGAGGCAGCAGCTGAGCGTCACCACCGCGCCTGTCTCCATTTCCAGCACGGCGCCCACCGTATCCTCGACCTCGATGGTATTGACGCGCGTCGCCAGCCGCGCCGAGACAAAACGGATCGGCCCCATCAATCCGCAGAGCAGGTCGTGGATGTGGATGGCATGAGCGACCAGCACACCGCCAAGTTCAGTTTCGAACTTCCCGCGCCAGGGCACGGAATAATAATCCGCACCCCGCCGCCAGTGGGTTTCCACGGTGGCGGCATAGGGGCGCCCGGCAATCCCTTCCCGAACCAGCTTCAACGCCTTCTGGTAGCCGGTGCCCCAGCGATACTGGAAAATCGGCATCACCGTTTTCGGCGAGGCGATTTCCGCTGCGATCAACCGATCGACCTCGGCCAGCGAGCCGGCGACGGGTTTTTCACAGATGACATGCTTGCCGGCTGCCAAAGCCGCCAGCGACTGCGGCACATGCAGGGCCGGGGGCGTACAGATATCGACGATATCGATATCCGGCATCGCCAGCACGTCCTCGAACGAGGTGACACGGCGCGGTACGCCGAATTCCTCTGCAACAGCATTCATCTGCACAACATCAAGCCCGCAGACCGCCAGTACACGGAATTTGTCGCCAAGCTTTGAATAGGCTTCCGCGATATGTGAACGGCCGATGTTGCAGCCAATCACCGCGACATTGAAAACCCTAGACATGGGGCCACCCGGAGGTTTCTTCCGCCAGCTTCTGCGCAGTCAGCGCAAGGCGCATCGCCTCGTAGCAGCGCGCCTGCGGCATTGCCGTTTCCGTGCGGTTGAGAACATCCGCCACCAGCGCCGGACCATAGGGCAGCGGTGTTTCGCTGCAATCAATGTGCTTCATCCCGGCCTTGTCGACAAGGAACAGATGATCGCCGCCGGGACGACCGGCGATATCGACATATTTCCTGAGTTCAATCGTTCCTTCCGTGCCTGCGATGAACAGCCGCCCGTCGCCCCAGGTCGGCAACCCGTCCGGCGTGAACCAGTCAACCCGGTGATAGCCGGTGGCATGGGCGGATCTGAGGTGAAAATCGCCGACATCCTGGAAGCCGGGCCGGTCCGGATTTGCAACATTGCGCACCGTAGCGGACAGAACCTCCGCAGTCTCGTCGCCCGAAAAAAACAGATACTGCGCGCATTGATGCGAGGCGATGTCGCAGATAACCCCGCCATAGCGGTTGCGCGAGAAGAACCAGTCCGGCCGATGATGGTTCCGCAACCGGTGCGGTCCGAGCCCGACGATGTTGATCACGCGACCGATGGCGCCCGCCTTGACGAGTTCTCCCGCTTTCACCGTGGAGCGCTGCCGGAAATGTTCGGAATAGCAGATGGAGAAGATGCGACCCGTCTCCTTCTGCACCGCCATCACCTCGGCGAGCTGCTCGAAACTGGTGACGCCCGGCTTGTCCGTCATCGCGTCCTTGCCATGACGCATCGCCTCGATTGCAATGCCTGCCCGATCCCCCGGGATGGCCGCAGTGACGATAAGCTGTACTGTCGGATCCTCGAGCAGCCGACGCTTGTCGTCGACGCGTCTGGCCATCGGCATCCTGGCTGCAAAATGGGCAGCCAGATCATCCTCCTCGGCAAAAAAACCGGCCATTTCTGCCCCGGCCTCCAGCAGCGCCTCGCACTGGCCGAAAATGTGGTCATGATTGACGGCGATGACGCCAAAACGGAGCTTGGACATGGGAAACCTCAGCGTTTCATACCGGTGGTCGCGATGCCCTCGATGAGCAGCCGCTGGAAAAGGACGAACAGGACAAGGACCGGCACGAGGGTGACGACGGACATGGCGAACAGCGCACCCCAGTCTGATTTGCCAGTCGAGTCCACAAAGGCGCGCAACCCGAGCTGCAC
The DNA here is from genome assembly GCA_020161975.1 of Pseudomonadota bacterium. Taxonomy (GTDB): domain Bacteria; phylum Pseudomonadota; class Alphaproteobacteria; order Rhizobiales; family Beijerinckiaceae; genus JAIUNP01. Next base: position 9,976 of record JAIUNP010000007.1, on the reverse strand, counting down.
CGTGTAGGAACCCATGTCGTTGAGATAGACGAGCGGCGCAAAGAACTCGTCCCAGGTCCAGATGAAAGTGAAGATCGCCGTCGTCGCCAGCACCGGCATCGACAGCGGTAACATGATCCGCCAGTAGATGCGCCACGGCCCGCACCCATCCATCGCCGCTGCCTCGTCGAGTTCCTTTGGAATGCCGCGGAAGAACTGCACCATCAGGAAGATGAAGAAGGCGTCGACCGCAAGGAACTTCGGCACCACCAGCGGCGCGATCGTATCGACCCAGCCGAGGTTGAGAAACAGCACATACTGCGGGATCAGCACCACATGCTGCGGCATCATCAGCGTACCGAGCATCAGCGCGAACCAGAAGTCGCGGCCGGCGAACTTGAGGCGCGTGAAGGCATAGGCAGCCAGCGAACAACTCATCATGTTGCCGATCACCGACAGCACCGAGATCACCAGCGAGTTCCAGAAGAATGTACCGAAGGAGAAGCGCAGGCCCGTCCAGCCGCGCCAGTAGGAGCTGAAATCGATATGGTTCGGGATGATCGAGGGATTGGAGAAGATCTCCTCCTCGGGGCGGAGCGAACTCACGAACATCCAGATCAGCGGATAGAGCATTGCCAGCGATGCCACGAACAGGATGGCATGGAGGAGGATCGCCTTGATTCCCTTCGGCGGCCCTGCGAAAACAGATGGCGGCGCGGCCGCTGGGGCGGCGACAGAGATCTCAGTCGTCATAGTGCACCCAGTACTTTGCCGAAAGGAACGAGAACGCGGTGAAAAAGGCGATGATCACGACCAGGACCCAGGCCAGCGCCGAGGCATAGCCCATCCTGAGATAGGCAAAGCCCTCAAGGTAAAGATAGAGCGTGTAGAACATCGTGGAATCGACCGGCCCGCCCGTGCCTTCCGAGACGATGAAGGCCGGCGTGAACGCCTTGAACGCCTCGATGGTCTGGATCACGCCATTGAAGAAAATCACCGGGGTGAGCAACGGCAGCGTGATCTTGAACATCTGCCGCATCGGGCCCGCGCCATCAAGGCTGGCAGCCTCGTACATGTCTTGCGGGATCTGACGCAGCCCGGCAAGGAAGATGATCATCGGCGAGCCGAACTGCCAGATCGAAAGGCTGACAAGCGTGTAAAGCGCATAGTCGGGGTTGGAGATCCAGCTTGGACCCTGATAGCCGAACGCCCACTTCAGCACGGCATTCAACAGTCCGTCGCCCGCAAACACCTGCCGCCAGAGCACGGCAATCGCCACGGACGCGCCAAGCAACGACGGCAGGTAGAAGATCGCGCGATAGATGCTCAACCCCTGGATGCCGCGATTGAGCGCCATCGCCAGCATCAGCGCGAACGCGAGCTTGAACGGCACCGACAGCAGCACATAGGTGAAGGTCACCTTCATCGCCGCAATGAACTTCGGATCGTTGGTGAAGATGCGTTCGTAATTGGCCGTCCCGACCCAGCGCGGCGTCTGGATCAGGTCGAAGTTGGTGAAGGACAGGTAAAGCGAGGCGAGCACCGGCCCGGCGGTCAGGCAGAACAATCCGATCAGCCACGGCGACAGAAAGCCGTAGGCCGGCAGTGACTTACGGACTGTCTGGCCAAGACCACTGGAGGGCTGCGCGATGCTCGCCATGGAATTCACCCGCGTGACAGGATCGAGGACGCTTCGGTCAGGAACTTCTTGCCCGCTTCCGCCGGCTTGATGCGACCAAAGCCGACTTCCTCGTTGGTCCGGCGCAGCAGGAAGGCAATTTCGCCCGCCCCCTTCGGCGGTGGCGGCGGCAGCGGCCCGACCTTGCTCGTCACCGATGCGATGTAGTCAACCTGTGCCTTGCCGAGCGCATCAAGATCAGCGGCGATGAGGTCGCGCGACTTCGAGGAGGGCGGCACGCCGCGCTCGACGCCATAGGCCTTGACGCCCTCGGGGTCGTTGATCACGAAGTTGATGACCTTGACCGCATCTTCGGGGTTCTTGGATGTACCGGCAACCGAGAAGAACATCGATGGCTTCAGGTACTGGCCGGGCTTCGCTCCGGCGCCGCCGCTCGGATACATGCCGATCGACAGCTTGTTGGGATTGACGGCCTGATAGCCGACGAGCTGGTTGGAATGGGCAAAGGCCACCGCCGCCTTGCCGAGCGTCAGCGGATTGGTCTCGATATTCTGCTTGTCGAGCGCCTGCACATCCGCCGGCACGCAGGCCTTTGACTGGCGCAGCCCATCCCAGTAGGCAAACCAGTCCGAGGCATCCTCCGCCGAAAAGCCGGCCTTGCCATCCTCGGAATAGAGGTTCTTGCCGCGCTGGCGCACGAAGACCTCGAAGCTTGGCTCAAGACCGCCAGAATCCATCGAGCCGTAGAAGCCGTCCTTCTTGGCTGCTTTCGTCAATTCCGCGCAAAGTTTGCCGTATTCGTCCCAGGTCAAATCGCCGGTTGGCACCTTGAGACCGGCCCCCTCGAAGGCGCTGATGTTGGCCAGCATGGCGGTCGAGTTGTTGCCCAGGTTGATGCCATAGAGCTTGCCGTCCACCTTGCCGCAATCAATGGAGTTCTTGTCGAAGCCCGACAGATCGAGCGCCTTGCCGACATAGGGATTGAGGTCGAGGAGCGCGCCGCGGCGGGCATACTCGAAGATGTAACGGTAATCCATCTGGATCACGTCGGCGAGGTTGCGCCCGGCGGCTTGGGTCGCCATGCGCGGCCAGTAATCCGACCAACCGATGGTCTCGCCATCAATCTTCACGCCCGGATTCTTGGCCGAATAGAGTTTGTTCCCCTTGAAGGTGCGATCTGCGCGCTCCTTGGAGCCCCACCAGAACATCCGGAGCCGCTTTTCCTGGGCAAGGGCCGGAAGGGAAAGCCAGCCGAGCCCCAGGACAGCAGCCGTGCCGGTCATCAGGCGGCGGCGATCCATCGCGTGTGTCATGTCCATTTCCTCCTCAGATCACGCGTCCGGTCTCTGCCGGCGCTTGTTGTCAGACAAGTCAAAAATCAATCGGGTGGCAATCCCCCGAGTTCCGAAATCGTCACCGCTCGACCTTCCTTCGCAGAGGTCAGTGCCGCATAGCCCGTCAGCATCGCAATCGCTCCGGCGCGGGCTGATGCACGCTGGCCAAGGGGATCGTCCTTCGTCACACCGAACAGCAGGTTTCGCAGCCGGTCATCGCCGCCAAAATGCCCCCCTGGCTGATGCGGCACCCGCTCGATCCGCGCCTTCCTGAAATTCGGCATCACGAGGATTTCATCACCCTCGGGCTTTGCGAAGGGGAAGTTCTCGTGCTGGCGGATCTCGATCCGCCCCTTCGTGCCATTGAAGGCAAGATGGTGACCCTCCATCGGCATCGCAGCATTCAGCGAATAGGAGGCAGACACCCCGTTCCTGAAACGGATCGTTGCGGCCATCGTGTCGTAGATGTCGATATCCTCGCGGTAGACACAGCCGTCGCGGTGATAGCCATCCTCGCGCGAGGGACCGTCGTAGAGATTGGCCAGATGCGGATCGCGCGCATAATCCCAGTAGAAGTCACATTTCGGCGCATGGGCGCAGCCCGTGCAGCGTTCCGAGCGGAACGGTCCGTTGCGACCATAGATGCGAAGATCGCCCGTCGCCATTACCCATTCAGGCTCTGAACCGAGATACCAGTGCAGAAGATCGAAATGATGCGTCGCCTTGTGCACGAACAGCGAGGACGAGAATTCCTCGAACGCGTGCCAGCGCCGGAAATAATCGGCGCCGTGACGCGTATCGAGATACCAGTGGAAATCGACCGAGGTGACATCGCCGATCTCGCCTGAAGCAAGGATTTCCTTGATCCGCCGCGCGGTCGGCGCGAAGCGGTAGTTGAAGGTGACATCGACCGTGCCGCCCGTGCGCTTTTCTGCCTCCAGAATGGCGCGGCATTTCTCCGGCGTCGTCGTCATCGGCTTTTCCGAGATCACCCGGATGCCGGCTTCCAGCGCCTTGATTATGATGGCGTCATGCGTGTCGTCACGCGAGGTGACGATGATCGAATCGGGCTTCACCTCGGCAATCAACCGGTCGAGATTGGTATAAACCGGCGCATTGGTGCCGATCTCGCGTTGCGCAGCATGGGCTCGGAGGCTGTTGGTGTCGCACAGTCCGACGATGTCGACCTCCCCCCGCCAGCGACTGATCAGGTCGCTTCCCCACATCGTCGTACCCCGGTGACCGGTACCGATGATCGCGATGCGCTTGCGGCCAGCAGCTTCACTCATTCGGCACTCTCAAATGTCAGGACCACGGTGACACACTAAACAATGTTATATGATGTCATACAACAGATTTATGTCGTTCAATGCACGTCTCTAGAACAGTATCCATCGGCTGGGCCCACCAGTTCTGCGAGAAGATCTCGACCTCCGAGAATCCGTCAAACCCCTGGGCTTCCACGGCTGCCCGGGCGGCGCGAATATCGATGACACCATCGCCCATCATGCCCCGATCTTCGAGCAGATGGTTGGTCGGCACCAGCCAGTCGCAGACGTGGAAAGCATGGAGACGCGACTTGCCGGCGCGCTTGATCTGCGCCAGCAATTCAGGGTCCCACCAGACATGGTACATGTCGACGGCGACGCCGAGCGCCCCTGTCTTGCCGGGGTCGAGCGCATCGCAGATGTCGAGCGCGTGCCGCATGGTGTTCACACAGGCCCGGTCCGCTGCGTACATCGGATGCAAAGGCTCAATGGCGAGCGGCATTCCGACCTTGCGTGCGTAGTCGAGCAATTCGGCGATGCCATCGACGACCTGCGTCCGCGCGGCGCCGAGATCGCGGCTGGCGGGCGAGCCGGGCCGCGAATACTGCGGCAAGCCGCCCACCACCAGCACGAGACAGGGCGCATCGAGAGCTTTAGCCTCATCGACGGCACGGCGGTTGTCATCGCGCATGGCCTGCGCCTGGTCCGCGCCATGCGGAAACATGCCGCCACGGCAATAACCAGAGAGCTTCATGCCATGGGCCTTGACCGTTCTTACTGCGGCTTCGAGCCCGACATGAGCCACCTGATCGCGCCAGGGAGAGATGGCGCCAATGCCGTGGCGGGCGCAGGCATCAATGATCTCGAGAAGATCACCCTGCTTGCGCACCGTGGCCGTGTTCATCGACAGCCAGCGGTGATCCTTGGTAAAATCACGCATGACTCAGCCTCCCACGCCGTGCTGAGCCATGACGGTCTGCATCCGCCGGGCGGCCCGCTCGGGGTCCGTGAGAAGGCCGGCCTTGTCAGCCAGGCGGAAGAGTTCAGCGAGATGCACGGTGGAGCGGGTCGATTCCTGCCCGCCAACCATGGTGAAATGATCCTGATGGCCATTAAGATAGGCCATGAAGACGACACCGGTCTTGTAGAAACGCGTCGGCGCCTTGAAGATGTGGCGCGACAGCGGAACAGTCGGCGCCAGGATATCGTTGAATCGGGCGTTGTTGCCCTGAGCCAGCGCATCGAGCGCGGCAGCAGCCGCAGGCGCGATCGCATCGAAGATGCCGAGCAGAGCATGCGAAAAGCCCTTGTCGTCACCCTCGATCAGTTCGGCGTAGTTGAAATCATCGCCGGTATACATCTTGACGCCCTTGGCGAGGCGCCGGCGCATGGCGATTTCCTTGTCCTTGTCGAGCAGGGAGATCTTGACGCCATCGACCTTGGCGGCATTGCGGTTGATGACATCGACCGCCGTATCCATCGCGGCATCGAGATCCTTCGCACCCCAATAGCCGGCGAGCGCCGGGTCGAACATATCGCCGAGCCAGTGGATGATCACCGGCTCTTTTGCCTGCCGCAGGATGCGGTCATAAACCTTGCCGTAGTCGTCCGGGCTTTTGGCAATCTTCGCCAGCGCCCGCGAGGCCATGAAGATAATGCGCCCGCCAAGCCCTTCGATGGCCTCGAACTGCTCCTCGTAGGCGCGGATCACATCATCGATGGATCGGGCATTGGCAGGGTCGAGATGGTCAGTACCGGCGCCGGAAAACACCACCGCTCCCTTGTGCGCCTTCGAGGCGGCCACCGAACGGCGGATCAGTTCGAGCGCCATCGGCCAGTCAAGCCCCATACCCCGCTGGGCTGTATCCATGGCTTCGGCCATGCCGAGACCGAGCGACCAGACATATTCGCGGAAGGCAATCGTCCGGTCCCAGTCGACCGCAGCGGTCAGCCAGGGATCGACATCGGCGAGGGGATCGGCGACGACATGCCCCGCCGACAGTGCAATGCGGGTAAACGGCCTGCCGGAGAGCGCAAAATCGGTCCGCGGCGGTGAGAGCCGGAAGGCTTCGATGCTGCGATCAGCGCGGGGAAGATTGATCGTGGCCATGATCGCTCCTCAAGCGCTCAGGGTTGGAACGTCGACCCAACGGCGCTCTTTCCAGCTCTCCAGCGCACATTCGACCAGTTGCACACCCTTTGCCCCTTCGAGCAGCGTGTACTTGTAGGGCGCATCCTCTGCGACGTGCTTGAGGAACATCTCCCACTGCACCTTGAAGCCGTTGTCGTAGGACCGGTTATCGGGCAGCTTCTGCCAGGTTTCGCGGAAGTTGATCGTCTGCTTCTGGTCCGGGTTCCACACCGGACGCGGCGTCATGTTGCGCTCCTGCACGACACAATCCCAGAGACCGGCAACCGCCGAGCCGCGCGTGCCGTCGACATGGAAGGTGACAAGATCATCGCGGTTCACACGCGTGACCCACGATGAGTTGATCTGCGCGATCACTCCGTCCTCAAGTTCGAAGGTCGCATAGGCGGCATCGTCGGCGGTCGCCTTGTACTTCTTGCCGTTTTCATCCCAGCGCTCGGGGACGTGCGTGGCGCCAAGACATGACAACGCCTTGACCTCTCCGAACAGGTTGTCGAGCACGTAACGCCAGTGGCAAATCATATCGAGGATGATGCCGCCGCCATCCTCGGCCCGGTAATTCCAGGAGGGGCGCTGCGCGGGAGCCCAGTCCCCCTCGAACACCCAGTAGCCGAACTCGCCCCGCACCGAGAGGATCTTGCCGAAAAAGCCGGCATCCCGCAGTGCGGCCAGCTTCATCAGGCCGGGCAGGAACAGCTTGTCCTGCACCGTGCCGTGCTTCACACCGGCCTTGTTGGCGGCCTTGACGACCTCAAGCGCCTCCTTGAGGTTCGTTGCAATCGGCTTTTCGCAATAGACGTGCTTGCCGGCAGCAATTGCCTTCTTCAGCAGTGTCGGTCGCATCTGTGTGGTCCCGGCATCGAAGAAAATCACATCGTCCTTGTTGGCGAGCGCTGCATCGACATCAGCGGAAACACGCGTCACATTCCACTTTTTCGCCAGTTCCTGCACCTTTTCGAGATTGCGGCCGACGATGTGGATGTCCGGCACCAGTTTATCGCCATTAGACAGGACCACGCCGCCCTGATCGCGAATGGCAAGCACGGACCGGATCAGATGCTGGTTCATGCCCATGCGCCCGGTGACGCCATGCATGATGATGCCAATGCGCTTGGTGGCCATTTCGCTTCCTCCGGTCCGGCGCGGCTTGCTACCGCTTCAAGTAAGTAACTGGATAGTTATTAAATGCGATCAGGGCATCCTGTCAAGCGTCCCGACACCTGGCAAGCTGCAAAGAGTTCAGGCGCGAACACCCGCCAGCACGAAATCGACGACGTGACGCCGCCGCGCGGCCAGCGCCTCGGCTTCGGAAAGGCGGCTGCCGCCAACGATGGAAAGCGTATGGATATTGGAGAAGTAGAAATAGGAGAGGCTGACCATCGAGACCCAGACCTGGAAGGCATCAAGGCCGGACCGGAAAACCCCGCGGGCCTCGCCCTGCCTGAGGATGGTGTCGACTGCCTTCAGCACGGTCGAGTTCATCGCCCGGATCTTTTCGGACTTCCGCAAGACTTTCGCCTCGTTCCGGTTCTCGGTGTTCAGCAACGAGATGAAGGTTCGGTCACGGGCAAAACTGTCGAAAGTGAATTCGGCGAGCCGCGACAGCGCCGAAACCGGATCATCGGCATCGAGCTTCAGCTTTTCCTCGGCATGGCGGGCAGTCGCATAGGCCTCTTCCAGAACTGCAAGGTAGAGCCGCTCCTTCGAGCCGAAATAGTGGTAGATCATCCGCTTGTTGACATGGGCCTTGTCAGCGATGTCATCGGTAGTCGCCCCCTCGAAGCCGCGACGCGCAAACTCACGCGTCGCGACATTCAGAATGCGGGCCCGGGTGGCCACCGCATCGCGTTCCATGCGGGGCTTTTTCGTCTCGGGATTGACCGCATTCATCGTAACTGTACCCTCAGGGGTTGACCTTGATGCCGGCGGCTTTGATCAGACCGCCCCATTTCTCGACATCTGCCGCCAGCATCTTGCCAAGCGCGGCAGGCTTGCGCGCATCGCCCACGGGCGCCTCCGCGCTGAGCGACTTGAATCGCTCCTGCGATTCCGGCCTGTCCAGACCTTTGACAATAGCATCGTTGAGCTTGTCAATCACATCCGCCGGCGTTCCCTTGGGTGCGAACACACCATTCCAGACCAGCATGTCGACACCCTGAACGCCAACCTCTGCGGCAGTCGGCACATTCGGCAGGGCTGGTGAGCGGGTCGATGCCATGATGGCGATGGGCGTCACCGTTCCGCCCGCAACATGGCTGGTCAGGCTCGTGACCTGATCGCAGATGTAATGCACCTGACCGCTCACCAGATCCTGGATCGCCGGTCCCGAGCCACGGTAAGCCGCCATCAACGGATTGATCCCCAGCTTCTGGTTGAGCAAGAGACAGGCAAGATGCGACGTTGAGCCGACGCCGGCGTTACCATTGGCAAAGCCTTGGGTTTTTGCCTGGTCCTTGAGTTCGGCAATCGTGGTCACAGGCGCCTTCTTGCTGGCAACCAGAAGGATTGGCGCGGAGGCGACCAGCCCCACCGGTTCGAAATCCTTGATCGGATCGAAGCCCGATTCCGGATAGAGCGCCGGGGAGAAACTCATGGTGCTCATCGGTCCCATCAGCAGCGTATAGCCATCTTTTGCCGACCGCGCGACCTTGGCCGCGCCGATGGTGCCGGCAGCGCCGGCAACATTGTCGACCACCACGGTCTGCCCCAGCGTCTCACCCATCCTTGCAGCAATCACGCGGGCAACAATGTCCGTCGGCCCGCCGGGCGCGAACGGCACGACCAGTGTAATCGGCTTGCTGGGAAAGGCCTGGGCAAGAACAGCACCGGTGGAAAGCCCAAGAGACACAAGCCCAGCAACGGCCGCAGCCATCATCCGCTTCATCGTTTCCTCCTTGATATCTGCCGATCCGTCGCCGGCAGCGATGGGAGTAACGCTATCACCAGTTAGTGAATTAACAAGCGCTTTCTGGCCCCCGCCGGCCAACCTGAACCCACCGCAGCCGGCACAGTTGAACGCGGGCCGTCAGCCTGAAAACTGCCCTGCCGGCCAGCCGGCGACACCCACATCGGCGGCGAAAAGGCTGCCGGAGAACGGCGCGTCGGCAAGGATGCGGGCCGGCAGGCGGATTCGGGCCGAGGTAATGAACAAGGTGCGGTACCCGCCCCCGCCAAACGCCACGCTGGTGGGTCGCGGCACCGGCAGGCGAAGATCGGACATCACCCGTCCCGAAGGATCGAACCGCCGAACGGCCCAGCCGTCCCACAGGGCGGACCAGAGACAGCCTTCGGCATCGACGGCAAGCCCGTCCGGCCGGCCATCGGCAGGATCGATCCGGGCAAAAATCCGGCGATTGGCGATGGCGCCGGACCGGACATCGAAATCGTAGGCGTGAATGATCCCGGTCGCGGAATCCGTGAAATAGAAGGTGCGCCCGTCCGGGCTCCAGTCCAGGCCATTGGCTACGGTGAACGGCGCATCCATGCGCTGCCAGGTCAGGTCGGCATCAATGCGATAGATCGCGCCCGACTTGCGGCTCGCATCGAGCCCCATTGTGCCAGCCCAGAGACGCCCGGACGCATCGCATTTGCCGTCATTGAACCGGTT
>JAIUNP010000411.1 GCA_020161975.1 Pseudomonadota bacterium | reverse complement strand
GTCCAGTAGACTAGGTCCGGTGAACCCGCTTCGTCGAAAGAGATCAGCCTGCCTTCAGTCACTGCAATCATCCAACTAGCTCCATTGACGGGCACGAGTTAACAGCCGTTTTGTGTGGCACAGGCGAAAACCAATGAGCAGATTATTCGTCAGATGAATGTCAGTCGACTAGCTTCTTTGAAAGACCGTATCCGAAGATTTCATCTTCTATGTGTGAACAAATGCGGAATCACGACCATGTAGCCTCTGCAATATTGCTTGCTTTAACAATCCCCGACAAAAGGCTGTCGGTCCGCCATCGGGCGTTTGGCGGACCTAAACGAAAGGCAGGTTTCGGGCGTCACCAGAAGCACGACGAACGGCGGCAATGGGGTCGGTTTCAGACCGGCAGCTTACCGCCTGTCGATCCCCGTGACCGGACAGTCCGATTGCGGCCCCTTGCACGAACCCGCTTCGCGGGAGGGGCGCCTTGGTCTGAGATTGCGTAGTATTCGTAGCCTTTGAGCAGGTGGCGGCGGGCGAGCCGACCATGGGGTTCCCTTCAACGAGAGGAACTCGCCATGGCTACCCCGTCGACCGATGCACCCGTCTCGCCGCTTCGCCAGCGCATGCAGCACGACATGCTCATGCGGGGCCTCGGCTCCCACACACGGGAGGACTACGTTCGTCACGTCCGGTGCTTTGCCGCGTTCCTCGGCCGCTCGCCCGATACGGCGACGCCGGAGGATATTCGTCGCTTCCAGCTGGATCAGCATGAGAAGGGCGTGGGACCTGCGACCATCAACGGCGCGGTCTCGGCGCTGCGGTTCCTGTTCCTGGTGACACTGCAGCGCCGGGATCTGTCGCGCGCCCTTGTGATCACCCGCTATCACCGCAAGCTGCCGGATGTGCTCAGCGTGGAGGAAGCGGGACGGCTGCTCGAAGCCGCACCGGGCCTCAAGTACAAGGCCGCGCTCGGTGTTGCGTATGGCGCGGGCCTGCGTGTGTCCGAGGTCGCGCACCTCAAGGTCGACGACGTCGACTCGGGACGCATGCTCCTTCGTGTCGAGCAGGGCAAGGGCCGCAAGGATCGCAACGCGATGCTCTCGCCGCAGCTCCTGGAACTCTTGCGGCTGTGGTGGCGCGAAGGCAGGCGGCGCGGGGTGATGCTTCCGCATGGTTGGCTGTTCCCCGGCCGCAGCCGCACCGATCCGGTCTCGTCGCGGCAACTGCACCGTGCCGTCCAGGAGGCCGCCGAGGTCGCGGGCATCCGCAAGCGCGTCAGCCCGCACACGCTGCGTCACAGCTTCGCCACTCACCTGCTCGAACAGGATGTCGACATTCGCGTCATCCAGGTGCTGCTCGGCCACAGCAAGCTTGAGACGACCGCGCTCTACGCCAAGGTCTCGACCCGGACGATCCACGCTGTCACCGGGCCGCTCGACCGCCTGATGGCGCTGATGGAGGGCAAGACGCCGCCGGAGTAAGGCGTGCGCGCCTCGATCGAGGTCGCCGACATCTTCCGCGCAGCAGGGCCTGCATACCGGGCGACCCATGCAGGGCGCTTAAGCCTCGCCCAGCTCAAGGTGATGTCGGCGATCGAGAACTGCCGCACCGCGGCTCTCGGCGGACACGTCGAGGCTTGCGAGGACTGCGGCCAGTGGCGCATCGCCTACAACTCCTGCCGTAACCGGCACTGCCCGAAGTGCGAGGGCGCGGCGGCGCGGACGTGGCTTGCCGAGCGCGAGGCCGACCTCCTGCCGGTCGGCTACTTCCACGTCGTGTTCACGATGCCCGCCGAGGTGGCCGACATCGCCTTCCAGAACAAGGCGCTCGTCTATGACCTTCTGTTCAAGGCGGCGTCGGAGACGATGCTGACGATCGCCGCCGATCCGAAGCATCTCGGCGCGCGCATCGGCATCACCGCCGTGCTCCACACCTGGGGATCGGCGATGACCCACCATCCGCACGTGCACATGATCGTGCCGGGCGGCGGCATCGCGCCGGACGGAAGCTGCTGGATCTCCTCGCGTCCAGCCTTCCTGCTTCCGGTGCGCGTGCTGGGCAAGCTGTTCCGACGGCACTTCCTCACGCGGCTGGTCGCGCTGCACGACGCCGGGCGGCTCGGCTTCTTCGGGACCCTTGCCCATCTCGCCGAGCGGCGGGCATTCCTGCGTCACCTTGCTGCTGTCCGGAAGAAGCGCTGGGTGGTCTATGCCAAGGCGCCCTTCGCGGGACCGGAGGCCGTGCTCGCCTACCTGTCGCGCTACACCCACCGGGTTGCGATCTCGAACAGCCGCCTGATGGCCTTCGACCAGGACGGCGTCACCTTCCGCTACAAGGATTATCGCCGCGACGGTGCCGACCGGCAGCAGGTCATGACGCTCGCTGTCGACGAGTTCATCCGCCGCTTCCTGATGCACGTGTTGCCGCGCGGATTCCACCGCATCCGCCACTACGGCCTGCTGGCCGGCTCCGCTCGCAGGGCCAGCCTCGCGCTCGCCCGCAAACTCCTGGATGTCGCCGCGCCGCCTGATGACGACACACCGGGCGAGCCGGACGCCTACCGCCCGCCATGCCTCTGCTGCGGCGGACGCATGATCGTCATCGAGGTATTCGAACGGTGGAGGCAACCCCGAGGACCGCCGGATGCGTCGTCGACGAACCGGGGAAACGACCCATGACCTGGCATGGCGTATTCCAGCTTCAAGCCGCAGGCGCTGCGCCCCCGGCAACGGACCCGCGCGGGCCCGTGGGGACTGTCGCCGCCGACAGGCCTACGACGAGCAACATGCGGGGCCGGCTGAACCGCGCCGAGGCGCAACGAAGCGGCCTGTCCGCATCCACCACCGTACTTACCACCGTCGGTCGAGACATCGCCGACACCGGCCGCAGTTCGAAATCCCCATAGCCATCGACTGTGGCCCGCGGGTTCCTGCATGAGAGGCTTTCGTACGCCTGCCGGCACCCGAAACCCTTCACCATGATCGACACCGCGTATGTCGGCGAACTTACGAGCCCGCGCGGTCGATGATCTGAGATCGGCCGCTAGGCAAAGTTTGCCTCAGCATGCGCCCGATAGCAGTCGAGCCAACCGCCGATTTCCTGCTTGACGTCGCACCGAGATCTGGGCACAGAGGTGATGCACAAATTGTGGCGAGGCCTCTTCGCCAGTCCGGATTTCCCAGTGATCTCAATGGTCTAGCTGGGGACGCGGGTTTGGCTGTCTCCAAATCCA
>JAIUNP010000006.1 GCA_020161975.1 Pseudomonadota bacterium | reverse complement strand
ATCGGTCGCCGGCCCCGCCGCCAGCATCGCGAGCGTGATGCCGAGCGGGTAGCAATTCGCCATGCCGAATCCGCACAGGAACAGCCCTGCCATACCGGCAACGGGCGTGCGCGCCATCAGCAGCATCAGGAGCCCTGCCGCCGCGAGCAACAGCGCACCCGGCACCAGTTGCGCGGCCTGAAAACGCCGCATCAGGATCGTGCCCGAAAACCGCCCCGCGATAACGCCCGCCGGAAAGATCATGCTCGACAAAAGTGCCTGATCGCGCGGCAGTTGCGTCACGTTTTCAAGGTAGGAGGCGCCCCAGATGACCATGCAGAATTCGGCTGCCACTGTCAGGCAGAGAAAACCCCAGTGACACCAGTAGGCCACCGGCAACCGTTGCCTTTGCCCCAGAGCCCCGGTGCCGCTGATGGCAACCTGCCCGAAATCGAGCCGCCGCGCCCATGACCAGTAGGCGGCATAGGCCAACACCGGCAGCATGAAGCTCCAGCGCCAGCCTGCCAGCCTGTCCGTGAGGCTGACAAGTCCGGGCACGAGAAAAATGCCGAGATACGCGACGAGATTGGCTTCCGCCATGGCAATGCCCATCCGCGCGCCATGCCGTTCGGCCATCACGGCCGGCGCCACCCCCACCGCGAGCGCGATGGACACGCCGAGCAGGAAGGCGCCGGCAAGGCTCATGGCGATATTCTGTGCAAGGCAGACGAAGAGAAGCCCGACCGTCATCGTCAGCATCACCGCGCCGATAGCCCCCCGGCGCCCGAACACCAACTGGAACTGCCGCCCCGCAAAGCCGGTCAGTGTGGTGCCCAGCGACATGGCCACCGAATGATAGGAACCTTGCGTGTAGCTGAGCGCAAGATCCGCGCGCAGAAACGGCATGAGCGGCCCGATCATGCCGTAGCCCGAAGTCAGCAGGGCAAGCAGCAGATAGATGGCGATGGTGTCGGGCCCGCGAACAAAACGCGGGAATGATTCGGAGGGAGCAGCGGTCACGAAAAGTCGATAGCATGACTGTTGCCAAGCGCCAGTGCCTCCCGCATCGCCAGCAATTCCACGACAATCGCCGCTGCGATCACCGCCGGCGACTTGTCGGCAAGCTGTCGTCCGCCGATGGGACAGACGAACCGTTTGAGCGGGGCCTCAGCATGGCCCGCCTGCCGTAGGCGGCCCATGAACCGCGCGCGTTTCGTCTCGCTGCCGATCAGCCCGACATACGGCAAATCCACGCGCCTGAGCGCCGCATCGACAATGGCGAGATCGCGGGCATGGCTGTGCGTCATCACCGCAACCAGCGCACCGGTCGGCAGCGCCGCCACCTCCGCTTCCGGCGCGTCTGCCAGCACCATGCGACAACGGCCCGGCATCACCGGTGGAAAGGCTTCCGCCCGCTCATCAATCCACAGAACCGGGAATGGCAACGGCGCCAGGGCCAGCACCAGCGCCCGCCCGACATGCCCCGCCCCGAACAGGGCAACACAAGGCTCGATACAGCCGAAGATCTCGATTTCGGGCGGCTCCTGCCCCCCGCACACAAGCCGGCGGATGCACCGGCCAGCGTCATCCGCAATGATCGAAGTCCGGATCACACCCGTCTGTTCCGCAGCGGCCAGCGGCGCGATCCAGTCCTGATCGGCGGCGGAAAACACTTCGATCCGGGCATCCGCCACACCGCCGCAGCACTGGCCGAGATCCGGCCCCAGCACCTTGCGAAAGGTGCGCGCGCCACCGACAGGCGCTTGCTGCGCCAAAAGTATCCTCGCTTCGCGGCAAAGCTCAAATTCGAGCGCACCGCCCCCGACCGTGCCGGAAAGGCCCCCTGACGGCGCAATCACCATGCGCGCGCCCGCTTCACGCGGGGTCGATCCCGCCACCGCCGTCAGTGTGACAAGCGCCGCGCGCCCTTCCGCTGCGATCAGCGCCTCGATCCGTGGCCAGATGCGCACCTAGATCCGCATCCCCGAAACCGCCCGCATGATCGCTTCCGGCGTCGCGGGCGCATCAAGCGCCACGGGCATGCCAGGGCGCAGGGAGGCAATGGCATCCCCGATGGCCGAAAACACCGAGAGCGCCAGCATCACCGGCGGCTCGCCCACCGCCTTCGATTGGTAGATCGTGTCCGGCAGCGGTCCGCCTTCATAGAGCGTCACAGAGAAATGTTCCGGCACATCGGAGGCGACAGGGATCTTGTAGGTCGCCGGCGCATGCGTGCGAAGCCGCCCCTCGCCATCGAACACCAGTTCCTCGGTGGTCAGCCAGCCCATGCCCTGCACGAAGCCACCCTCGATCTGGCCGATATCGATGGCCGGATTCAGCGATTTTCCGCAATCATGCAGAATATCGACGCGCGTCACCTTCATTTCGCCGGTCATCGTGTCGACAACGACTTCCGAACAGGCTGCGCCATAAGCGAAATAGAAGAAAGGCCGGCCATGGGCCGCCTCCCGGTCCCAGTGAATATCCGGCGTCTTGTAAAACCCCGTCGCCGACAGCGAGACCCGCTCCAGCCAGCAGCGTTTGGCAAGCTCGCGGAACGGCACCGACCGCCCCTTCGCCCATGCCGAACCGCCAGCAAAAGTTACATCCTCCGCGCTGACCCCGAACATGCCCGCCACGACTGCCGCCATGCGGTCACGAATGGTTTTCGCCGCATTCCGCGCCGCCATGCCGTTGAGATCGGAGCCGGCGGAGGCTGCGGTCGGCCCTCCGTTCGGCACCTTGTCCGTCGCGCTGGCCGTGATCGCCACCGCTTCAACATCAAGACCGAACACTTCGGCCACCACCTGCGCCACCTTGCGGTTCAGCCCCTGCCCCATTTCCGTGCCGGAATGGTTGAGCATCACCGAACCATCCGCATACACATGCACCAGCGCGCCGGCCTGGTTGAGATGCATCAGCGTGAAGGAAATGCCGAATTTCACCGGCGTCAGCGCGATGCCCTTGCGCAGGATCGGCGACGAGCAGTTGAACTCCGCCAGCGCGTCGCGCCGCGCACGATAATCGCAGTCGCGCTCAAGCTGCTCCACAAGCGGCAGCAGGGTCACACAGTCGCTCACGGTCTGGCCATAGGGCGTCACATCCCGCCCCGCAGCGTAAAAATTCGCCTTGCGCACATCAAGGGGGTCCACCCCGCCCGTCTGCGCGATATGATCCATCACCCGTTCGATGGCGAGCATCCCCTGCGGCCCGCCAAAGCCGCGAAACGCCGTGTTCGAGACGGTGTTGGTTTTAAGCCGTCGCGTGGCAATCGTCACATCGGGCAGATAGTAGGCGTTATCGGCGTGGAACATCGTCCGGTCGATCACGCCCTGCGACAGATCGGCGGAATAGCCGCAGCGCGCGTTGAAGGTCACGTCATGGCCGGCAATGACGCCTGAGGCATCATGTGCGGTGGCATAGCGCACCAGAAAATCGTGTCGCTTGCCTGTGAGGGTGAAATCATCGTCGCGATCAAGCCGCAGCTTGCAGGGCCGCCCGGTCGCATGGGCGCCCAGCGCAGCCAGCGCCGCCCACTGGCTCGCCTGACTTTCCTTGCCGCCAAAGCCGCCGCCCATCCGCCGGCAATGCACCGTCACCTGATGCTGGCTGACGCCGAGCACATGGGCAACGATATGCTGCACCTCGTTGGGATATTGCGTCGAGGAGTGGATGAACACATCGCCATCCTCTCCGGGCACGGCCAGCGCCGCCTGCCCTTCGAGATAGAAATGCTCCTGCCCGCCAATGCGGAGCTCGCCGGCTACCACCGGGCCGCCGGCCTTGACGATCGCCGCCGCATCGCCGCGCCGGAAGGCATAGTCCGGCAGCACCGTCTCGCCCGCCGCCATCGCCGCATCAACGGTCACAAGAGGCGCCGCAGCTTCAATATCGATCACGCCGAGCCGGGCCGCCTTGCGCGCGGCCAGTCGCGTTTCGGCGATCACCGCGAACACCGCCTGGCCGTGGAAGGACACGGCCGCGCCTGCCAGCACCGGGTCCCCGCCGATGGAGGGCGAACACTCGTTGGCGCCCGGCACATCCCCAGCCGTCAACACGCTGACGACCCCCGGCGCGGCCCGCACGGCCGAGACGTCGAGCCGCGTGATACGCCCTGCGGCCTTCGGCGAAAGCCCCAGCGCCATATGCAACGTGCCTGCGGGTTCCGGAATGTCATCCACATAAGACGCCGCACCGGAGACATGCCGCCGGGCGCTGTCATGCGGCAGGGGCCGCCCGATGGCTGAACTCATGGCCGAGCCTCCCGGTGACCGATGATGCGCGTCAGCGTCGAGGGCGCCGCACCGATCTCGAACAACGCTTTTTCCAGAAGTGCCCGTGCTGTTGCCAGGCGATAGGCGGCGCTCGCCCGCATGTCATCCAGCGGCTGATAATCGCTGCCAAGCATGTCGATGGCCCCCTCCCAGGTGGCTGGATCGTCGATTCGTGCGCCCAGAAGGCATCGCTCGGTGGCTGCGGCACGCTTCGGGGTTGCCGCCATGCCACCGAAAGCAACGCGCGCGCCTGTGATCCGCCCGTCTGCCACAGCGATCCGGAACGCCCCCATCACGGCGGAAATATCTTCATCGAAGCGTTTCGATACCTTGAAAGCCCGGAAGTGCTGACCTTCGACCAGGGCCGGAACAGTCACGGCGGTCAGAACCTCTCCGGCGGCCCGGTTCTGCCGGCCATAACCGATGAAGAAATCGGCGAGGGGCATCCGCCGCTCGCCTGCCAGAGATCGCAATGTCATCGTGCTGTCGAGCGCGATCAGACAGGGCGCAAGGTCGCCGATCGGCGAACCATTGGCGATGTTGCCGCCCACTGTACCGGATGAGCGCACCTGCGTGGATCCGAAGCGCCGCATCACCTCGCCAAGATCGGGATCGAGGGCACCCAGCGCCGGCGCAGCCTGGTCCAGCGTCACGGTCGCCCCGATCACCAGCCCGCCATCGCCGTGAACGATGGCATCAAGCCCGGCCACGCGGCCAAGCCAAATCAGTTTGGGAATGTCATCAAGCTTTTTGGTAAGCCAGAGACCGACATCGGTCGCCCCCGCCACCAGCCTGGCGTCTGGATGGGCCGCATAGAGCGCAATCAGCGATTCGAGACTCGCCGGAGCAGCAAAAAACCGGGCCTCAGTCCCAAGAAAAACATCCTCACTGTCCGAAATCTCTGCAAGCGCGGCCAGCCGCGCCTCCCGCCCGGCGCAAAACCGGTCCGCCGGACGGCCCGCGCAGGCCGCTTTCGCCGCGTCGATGATCGGGCGATACCCGGTGCAGCGGCACAGGTTGCCCGCAAGCTGGTCGACAATCGCCTGCCGCTCCACGGGCCGCGCGCCATCCTGGTAGAGCGCAAAAAGGCTCATGACGATACCCGGCGTGCAGAAGCCGCATTGCGAGGCATGGTGATCCACCATGGCTTGCTGCACCGGATGCAGCGCGCCACCATCGGCAAGATCATCAACGGTGATGACTTCCGCCCCGTCCACCTGTCCCGCGAGCAGGATGCAGGCGTTCACCGGCATGTAAACAAGATCATCCCCGCGCCGCCGCGCAAGAACCACGGTACAGGCACCGCAATCGCCTTCGTTGCAGCCTTCCTTGGTCCCCGTCGCCCGGCAATCAATCCTGAGGTGATCCAGCAGCGTCAGGTTGGGATCGATGCCTTCGAGCGACACCACCGAACCGCGCCTGAGATACCGCACCGTCTGTCGCATGAACCCGCACCAAGTGATTTGCTTTACCCAAACTTGGCGCAAGCGCGCGGAACGTCAAGCGTTTACGATTATGTCCGGAAAATGGCGGATTTTTCGTTGGATTTGCCCTGAATCAGCCAATTGCAAATTTTTCGTGAACGACCAGAAACAATTTTGCATGGCTCGTATGAGCAATATGCGTTTGTGGAAATGCTGCACTGCACATATAACCCGCTCCAACGCAGCGGACGCAGTTTCGCTGAACCTTTCAGGAGAGTACAATGATCGTTACCCGGATCATCGCCGCCATTTCCCGTTGGATGGATTATCGCCGTACGGTCGCGGAACTTCGCAGCCTCGACGATCGCGCGCTGAGCGATCTCGGCATCAGCCGCTATGACATCGACACCGTGGCCCGCAAGGCCGTTGCCGCGTGAATTCAGCCATAACTGGCACGAAACGGCCCGCCCTACGGCGGGCCGTTTTGTTTGCGGTGCAACATAATCACGCCACCGCCAGCCACCGCTGCTCCTGCGCCGAGCAGGCGATGGCATGGATCACGGCCTCGATTCGATAACCTGAGGCAAAATCGATGAGATGGCTCGGACGTCCTTCGATTGCAGCAACAATATTGGCCGCTTCGATCACTTTAAGATCATTGAAGCCGAGCTGATGCCCCGGCGCCGGGCAGAACAGCCCGTAAGGCGCATGCTGCGGCCCGGTCAGGATCGTGCGGAATCCACGCGTTTCGGCGGGACCGTCAGCAGTGTAGAGCTGCAACTCGTTCAACCGCTCCTGATCGAACACGATCATGCCAAGACTGCCGTGGATTTCGATTCGGATCAGATTTTTGCGACCATGCGCCACGCGTGAGGATTGCAGCACCCCGCCGACGCCGGAGGCAAAGCGCACCAGCGCATGGGCAATGTCGTCGTTTTCAACCACTCCGGTGGCCCCGCCCCCATCCGCCAGCGGGCGGTTTTCATGCGCAACCGCCGTCAGCGCCGCCACCTCCGTGATCGGCCCGACAAGATAGTGGAGCAGCGAGACGAGGTGACAGGTGATGTCGCCGAGCGTGCCCAGCCCCGCTTCGGCCAGCGTCATGCGCCAACTCCACGGCTTGCCCCCATCCGCAAGATAATCCTCGTCCACGGCTCCGCGCACATCGATGATGCGGCCAATCGCGCCCTCATCAATCAGCCTGCGCGCAGTCAGGATCGCCGGATTTTGCAAATAATTGTAGCCGAGCGCCGTCACTCGCCCGGCCTCCTTCGCGGCCGCAGCCATCACGCCTGCATCCGCAAGGGTCAGCGCCATCGGCTTCTCGCACCAGACGTGCTTGCCGGCGTTGAGCGCCGCCACCGCCATCTCGCGATGCATACCGTTCGGCGTAGTGATCGACACAAGGTCGACCACCGGATCGTTGACGGCAGCCCGCCAGTCATCCGTGGAGCGGGCAAAGCCGAACTCCGCCGCCTTCTGCGCGGCGAGTTCGGAGTTGGACTCGGCCAGAACCTCCAGATGGATATCCGGAATACCAGCGCCGAAAACAGCACGCAGATTACGCCAGGCCAACGCATGGCACTTGCCCATGAATCCGGTGCCGATAAGCGCGATGCGGAGCGGTTTCATGCAATTCATTCCCGATTCTGGCGAAAACTCGGTTCCCGATGGAACCACTCAGAACACTGAACGTTATGCCATTGAACACAGACAGTGGAGTAACCGATGTTCCTTGCTTCAATCAACGCGGCGGTGCGCCGCTGGATCGCCTATCGTCGCACCGTTGCCGCACTGCGCGCGCTCGACACGCGCGAACTTGCCGATCTTGGCATCGCCCGGGCGAACATTCCCGCAGTTGCCGCCCGCGCGGTGAAGTGACCGGTCACACCGTCCCGCCGAGTTCATCCGAAACGGTCGCCAATTCCTTGCCGCCGGCCATCAGGTTCTGCAATTCATCCATGGCGATTTCGCTCTTGGCATAGGTGCCGAGCGTCTTGCCCCGGTTGAGTACGGTGAACGTGTTGCCGACGGCATAGGCATGGCGGACGTTGTGGGTGATGAAGATCACGCCAAGGCCCTTTTTGCGCACCTGGTCGATGTATTTCAGCACCATCGAGGTCTGCGCGACCCCGAGCGCCGAGGTCGGCTCGTCGAGGATAAGCACCTTGGCGCCGAAATAGACCGCACGCGCGATGGCAATGCACTGGCGCTCGCCGCCAGACAGTGTGCCAACCGCCTGATGCGGATCGCGCACATCGATGCCGATCTTCTTCATCTCTTCGCGGGTGACCCGGTCGCAGAAGCCCATGTCGATGTGGGTAAAGGGCCACATGCCCGTCACTGGCTCGCGCCCGAGGAAAAAGTTGCGCGTGACCGACATGAGCGGGATCATCGCCAGATCCTGAAACACCGTGGCGATGCCGGCATCAAGCGCTTGTCGCGGGCTGGCGAAGCGCACCGCCCGCCCTTCCACTTCGAAATCGCCCGTTGTCGGCTGATGGACACCGGACAGTGTCTTGATCAGTGTCGACTTGCCGGCGCCGTTGTCGCCGAGCAGGCACAGCACCTCGCCCGAACTGACCTTCATCGACACGCCGGACAGCGCGATAACCGAGCCGAAGTGCTTGATGATGTTGCGAACCTCGATGAGCGGTGCAGCCATCTCAGCGCTCCCCAGTCACTTTCTTGCGGACATAATTGTTGAACAGCACGGCCACCAGCAACATGCCGCCGAGGAACACGAGGAACCAGTCGCTGTCGAACGAGGTGTAGGTGAGGCCGATTGACACCATGCCGAAGATCACCGCCCCGATCGCCGCGCCGATTGCTGACCCATAGCCGCCAGTCAGCAGACAGCCACCGATCACCGCCGCGATGATCGCCTCGAACTCTTTCTGCACGCCCCGTCGCGCATCGGTGGAGCCGGCATCGAACACGGTGAGCAGGGCCACCAGCGCCGCCGCCATTGCCGTCACCATGAAAAGCCCTGTCTTCACCCGGTCCACCGGCACACCCGAATTGCGCGCGGCATTCGCATCGCCGCCGGCAGCGAAAATCCAGTTTCCGACCCGCGTGCGCAGCAAGATCCAGGTCGCCAATGCGGTAATCGCGACAAACCAGATCACCGACACAGGTATGCCCGTGACTTTCGGCGTCCCGTTCGGAAACTTGTCGATCAACCCGACGCTGGCCAGCCACGCAAACAGCCCGGAGAAGGCATTGCCGGAAAAGAGCCCGACAAGAAAGCTGTCACCGCCAGCCTCACGGATTCCGCGCAACTGTGTCGAGCCACCCGTCGCCCATTTCAGCCCCACCAGCGACAGGCCGCGAAAGATGAAGAACCCCGCCAGCGTAACGATGAAGGACGGCAGGCGCGTGCGGATGACGAGTTGTCCGTTGATCGCCCCAAGAACCGCCGCAGCCAGCAACGTCAGCGGAATGGACAGGGCAATCGGAATCCCCATCGGCACCAGAAAGACGCCCAGCAACAGCCCCGTGAACGCCACCAGCGAACCGACAGACAGATCGAACTCGCCGCCGATCATCAACAGCGCCACCGCCACGGCGAGAATGCCGAGTTGCGCTGCCGGATTGAGGATCGTCATGATGCCCGAAAGCGAGAACATCGCCGGATTGGCAGTAAAGGCAAAAAAGATGACAACGACCAGCAGCCCGGCGATGGCCCCGAGTTCCGGCCGGCGCATCAGCACCGTCACCAGCGATGCCTTCTGAAGCCGTTCGTCCTGCATCGGATTCGGCGTCGTCATGCCCTCCCCCCGGAAAACCCTGTCATTTCACATCAGATCCGGGCGGCAGCACGCCGCCGCCCGGCAATTCAAGCACCCTCAGCGGATGCCCTTGGTCGCAAGGTCGATGACCTGCGCAGCCTTGTCCTTGGTAATCAGGTTCGGGCCGGAAGGCACGTTTCCGCCCGGCATAAGACCATACTTGGCGTAGAGCGCAAGAAAGGTGACCGGCAGATAGCCCTGAAGATACTGCTGCTGGTCGATGCCGAAAGCAGCATTGCCCGCAGCAACTTCCTTCATGAAGCCGGCCGGAAGGTCAAAGGTCGCCACCTGTGCCTTCACACCCGTCTCCTTCACCGCCTTCAGCGCCGGCTCGCCGGCCATCGAGCCGACCGAGATGATCGCGTCGATCGTCCCGTCAGCCGAAAGCGCTGCCTTGGTCTTGGCAAGAATTTCCGACGGATCGTTGCTGGTCGGCAGGGTCTTGGATTTGCCCAGACCATCGCCAAAGCCCTTGCAGCGCAGGTCGAGCGCAACGTTGCCGACTTCCTGATTGATGCAGAGGCCGTTCTTGGCCCCCATGTCCTTCAGCTTGGCGCCCGCCGCCTTGCCGGCATCATACTCGTCCTGGCCGACATGCAGCATTGCGCCGAGCCCCTTGGACACATCCGAACCCGAGTTCATCGAGATGACCGGAATGCCGGCAGCAACCGCCTTCTTGATCGCAGGACCAAGGGCCGAGGCATCCGGAATCGAAACGACGAGGCCGGTCGGCTTCTGCGCGACCGCAGCATCGATCAACTGGCTCATCGCCACCATGTCGAACGTCTCGGGCGCGCGATATTCCACCTGGATACCCTGATCCTTGGCGGCGGCGGAAACGCCGTTCTTCACCACCGACCAGAAGCCGTCATTGGCCTGGCCGTGGCTGACGACGATGACGCGCGTCTGCGCGCTTGCAGCGGCCACCGAACCAATCAGCGCGGCAGCAGCAATCATGAGTTTCGATTTGAGCGTCACGAATTCCTCCCTCGGAACACGGATCCCCGACCGACCACCGGCGGGATTCGTCTGGTTGTCCACAAGCCCCGCCAACGGTCACCGGCGCGGGAATGCGGCGCATGTCCTCCCAACCGGTACCTTGCCTGAAATCAGATAAGTAAAACCGATTGAATTATGTTTGGAACATTTGTTCCATTCTTGCTAACGCTTGTCAAGTGCGTCACAACAGTCGAAAGGAGGCATCATGTCAAACGCAAATGCCCAACCTGTTGCCGGCGAATCGTCGGTTGAGCCGCCACGCGACGTCGAGGCCCTGCGCAAGCTGATCATGGCCCGGCGCGACCAGATGCCCCGTCGGCTTCTTCAGGTGGCGACGTTTGCTGTGGACAATACCAGCGAGATGGCCTTCGGAACGGCCGCCGGCATCGCTCAGTCCATTGATGTCCAGCCCTCGACGCTGGTGCGCTTTGCCCAGTCGCTGGGCTACAGCGGCTTTTCCGAATTGCAGGCCCTGTTCCGCGACCACATGCGCGGCTCCTGGCCGGACTATAACGACCGCCTGCGCGGCCTCCGCGAATCCGGTCCTGTCGATGGGATGCTGGAAGGCTTCGCCCGCGCCTCGATCCAGTCGATCGAGCGGTTGACAGCCACGCTCTCCCATGACGATCTCGCCCGGGCGATTGCGCTGCTTGCCGGCGCCGAGACGATCTTTCTCGTCGCTGCACGGCGCGCTTATCCGGTATCAAGTTACCTCAATTATGCATTGGGACGCCTGGGGCTGAAGTGCATGATGATCGACCACACGGGGCTGATGGGACCGGAAACCGTCGCCTTCGCCGGCCCACGCGATGTTGTCCTCGCCATCAGCTTCACGCCCTACACGACCACCACGGTCGATCTTGCCGGCCTCGCCCATGATCGGGGTGTGCCGCTCATCGCGATCACCGATTCATCGTTCTCGCCGCTGGTTCCTCGATCAACCGTATGGCTGGAGGTGGTCGAAACGAGCCATGCCGCATTCCGCCCGCTTGCCGCCTCAATGACGCTGGCGATGACCCTTGCCGCCGGCGCGGCGGAAGTCCGCGCCGACACGGCCACAGCGGATAGAAACAAATAACCTCAGACTTTGACCGCCTGCCCGCTGAAGCAGGATTCCGTGGCCGCATCGGCCAGAATCTGGGCTTTCAGCCCGTCCAGCCCCGAAGGCGAGGGCGCCTCCCCGGTGTCAATGGCCCGCACGAACGCCGCAAGCTCCAGCCGATAGGCATCCGCATAGCGTTCGAGGAAGAAGTTCTGCACCGGGTCGGCCAGAACCCCGCCCGCGGTCGCCACTTCGACCGTCGTGTTGTGCACATTGCCCGCGCGAACCATGCCACCGGAGCCATGCACCTCGATGCGTTGGTCGTAGCCATAGGTCGCCCGGCGCGAGCAGGAAATCTGGCAGATCCTGCCCGAAGCCGTCTTGAGCAGCACGGCAGCCGTATCGACATCCCCCGCCTTGCCGATGGCCGGATCGACAATCGCCGAACCGACGGCGTGAACCTCCACCGGATCCTCACCGAGCAGGAAGCGCGCCATATCGAGATCATGGATCATCATGTCGCGGAAAAGACCACCCGAGCGCGCGACATATTCTGCCGGCGGCGGCGAGGGATCACGCGACAGGATCGTCACGAGTTCGACTTTGCCGACAGCCCCCGCCTCGATGCGACGTTTCACTTCGGCAAAGTTGGGGTCGAACCGGCGGTTAAAGCCGATCATCAACGGCTTGCCGGCCGCATCCACCGTCTTGAGGCAAGCGCGAATGCGGTCCGAGGAGAGGTCCACCGGCTTTTCGCAGAACACGGCCTTGCCGGCCCTCACGCCCGCCTCGATCAGGTCGGCATGCATATCGGTCGGCGTGCAGATGACGATGGCATCAATGTTCGGATCGGCCAAAATGGCGTCGATGCTGCGCACCGCGGAATCGGTAGCAGCCGCCAGCGATTCGGCTGCCGCAGCCTGCGCATCCGCCACGGCGACCAGCCGCGTTCTGGGGTTGGCAACAACGTTCCCGCCGTGAATGCGACCGATGCGCCCCGCGCCCAACAGCCCGACCCTGATCATGCTTCGCTCCGCTTCTGATCTGATTTCACAATAATGAATGTTTTTTCCATTTGACGCAATAATGGAATTTTTGTTTCATGCGCCATTCGCTTTGCGCAAAAGGCAGATGCCGGGCCGCTCGCCGGCGAGGGACATCACCATGGACAAATCACCACGCAGCCTGGCAGGCAAGGTCGCTGTCGTCACCGGCGGAACGCAAGGCGTGGGCGAGGCCATCGCCCGCGAGCTCGTTGCGCGCGATCTGGCGGGCCTCGTCATCTGCGGACGGCAGGCCGACCGGGGCGAGACAGTGGCCGCCGAATTGAACAAGGCCGGTTGCAAGACCCTGTTCGTCCGTGCCGACCTTGCACGGACCGAGGATGCCCAGGCGGTCGTTCGCGCGTGCGATGCCCGGTTCGGACGCATCGACGTGCTGGTCAACGCCGCCGGGATCACCGATCGCGGCAACATCTTCGACACGTCCCCCGAGCTGTTTGACCGGATGTTCGCGGTCAATGTGCGTGCCCCGTTCTTCATGATGCAGGAGGCTGTGAAGATCATGGCGCGCGAGAAGATCGCGGGCTCGATTGTCAACATCCAGTCCATGTCGGCCAATGGCGGCCAGGCATTTATCTCGGCCTATTGTGCATCCAAGGGCGCCCTCGCGATCCTGACCAAGAACACCGCGAATGCGCTGCTGAACTACCGCATCCGCGTCAACGGCCTCAACATCGGCTGGATGGCGACTCCCGGCGAGGACCGGATCATGAAGACCTACCACAACGCCGCCGACAACTGGCTGGAGGAGGCGGAAAAGTCACGCCCCTTCGGTCGCCTGATCGATCCTGGCGAAGTCGCCCGTGCGGTGGCCTATCTCGCATCGGACGAGTCCGGTTTGATGACGGGGTCCAATATCGATTTTGATCAGAGCGTGACCGGCGCATCTGACGCGCCGCTCAAACGGGACGTGTAAGTCATGGCCAACCCCACGCTTGATGTCATCACCATCGGTCGCTCGTCAGTCGATCTTTATGGCCAGCAGATCGGCGGGCGCCTGGAGGATATGGCCAGCTTCTCGAAAGCTGTTGGCGGCTGCCCGGCCAACATTGCAATTGGCACAGCGCGGCTCGGCCTGAAATCCGCTCTTGTCTCCCGCGTCGGCGACGAACACATGGGCCGCTTCATTCGCGAGCAACTCGCACGCGAGGGCGTGAACACCGACGGGCTGAAAACCGATCCCAAACGGCTCACCGCGCTGGTCATTCTCGGCGTGCGCGACGACAAGACCTTTCCGCTAATCTTCTATCGTACCGATTGCGCCGATGCGGCGCTCGATGAAAGCGACATCGACGAGGATTTCATCGCTTCGGCGAAAGCCATTGTCGTCACCGGAACGCATTTTTCAAAGCCGAATTCTGCGGCAGCGCAGATGAAGGCGATCCAACTGGCCAAAAAGCATGGCCGCAAGGTGGTGTTCGATGTCGATTATCGCCCCAACCTCTGGGGGCTTGCCGGTCATGGTGACGGCGAGAGCCGCTATATCAAATCCGATCAGGTAACATCTCATCTCGCGCCGATCCTGCCGCTCTGCGATCTCATTGTTGGCACCGAGGAGGAACTGGCGATTGCCGGCGGTTCCGAGGATACGCTGGAGACGATCCGGAATATCCGCGCGATCTCGAAGGCCACCATTGTCTGCAAGCGCGGGCCAATGGGCTGCGTCGTCTTTCCGGGCGCGATCCCCGATGACATCGAGAAGGGCGAGCGCGGCCCCGGTTTCCCGGTCGAAGTCTACAACGTTCTGGGCGCAGGCGACGCGTTCATGTCCGGGTTCCTGCGCGGCTGGCTGCGGGATGAACCCACCGCCACCTGCTGCGCCTATGCCAATGCCTGCGGCGCCTTTGCCGTCTCGCGGCTCCTCTGCGCGCCGGAAATCCCGACTTTCGAGGAATTGCAGTTTTTCCTCAGGAACGGTTTGCCCCATCGCGCCCTGCGCAAGGACGAAACGATCAACCAGATCCACTGGGCGACGACACGCCGCGTCGGCCCCGGTTCGCTGCGTGCCTTTGCCATCGACCATCGGTCGCAACTCGAAGCTCTGGCTGATAAATGCGGCGCCGACCGTACGCGCATTGCCGATTTCAAGCGCCTCGCCGTGGAAGCAACGGCGCGCGTGGCGAACGGGCGCACAGGCTTCGGCATGTTGCTCGACGGCACCTATGGCCGCGAAGCGCTGTTTCGTGCCGCCGATCACCCGTTCTGGATCGGCCGGCCCGTGGAAAAGCCGGGGTCCCGCCCGCTCGACTTCGACCTTGAGAATCAGGGTTCGCTCGGCGCGCATCTTGCCGAATGGCCGGTAACGCAGACCATCAAATGTCTTGCCTTCTATCATCCGGATGACGACGCCGACATGAAGGTCCGCCAGCAGCGCGAATTGATGCGCGTGCAGGATGCGGCGCGCGCCACCGGCAAGGAAGCGATGATCGAGATCATCGCCGGCAAGAACGGACCGCTGGATGAGACCACCATCGCCCGCGCACTCGCGGAACTTTACGCCATCGGCCTGAAGCCCGACTGGTGGAAGCTGGAACCGCAGGCGAGCGCCAAAGCCTGGGCGGCGATCGATGCCGTGATCGAGACGAACGATCCCCACTGCCGGGGCGTCGTGATGCTCGGGCTTGAAGCCCCCGCCGAGGCCCTGGCCGCAGCTTTCCGCGTCTCTGCCGCCGCACGCAGCGTGCGCGGCTTTGCCGTGGGACGCACCCTTTGGGCCAAGCCGGCGGAGGACTGGCTCTCCGGAGCCATCTCCGATCAGCAAGCCATTGACCGCATGGCTTCGAATTTTGCTACGCTTGTCGCGGCCTGGGACGGGAGAACCACATGACCACGATCCGCCTCACGATGGCGCAGGCGCTTGTGAAGGCGCTCGCTGCGCAGTTCACGTTGATTGACGGTGTGAAAACGCCGCTCTTTGCCGGCGTATGGGCGATTTTTGGCCATGGCAACGTCGCCGGCCTCGGCGAGGCACTGCATGGCGCACGCGATGTGCTGCCGACCTTTCGCGCCCACAACGAGCAGGGCATGGCGCATGCAGCGATTGCTTTTGCCAAAGCATCGCGCCGCCGCCGCATGATGGCCTGCACCACCTCGATCGGCCCCGGTGCCACCAACATGGTCACTGCCGCAGCAGTGGCCCATGTGAACCGCCTGCCCCTGCTGCTTCTGCCCGGCGACGTCTTCGCTAACCGGCGTCCCGACCCGGTGTTGCAGCAGATTGAGGATTTTGGTGATGGCACAGTGAGCGCGAACGACTGTTTCCGCCCCGTTTCACGGTATTTCGACCGCATTACCCGGCCTGAACAGCTCATTCCGGCCTTTAATCGCGCCATGCAGGTTCTCACCGACCCCGCCGATTGCGGCCCCGTGACCCTCGGGCTCTGTCAGGATACGCAAGCAGAAGCCTACGATTATCCGGAGAGTTTCTTTGCGGAGAAGGTCTGGACATCCCGCCGCCCGCGCGCCGATGCGGCGGAACTGGCAGACGCCGTTGCCGCGCTGAAGGCAGCGACAAAGCCCTTCATCGTCGCCGGCGGCGGTGTGCTTTATTCAGAAGCCGAAAAAGCGTTGCTCGCCTTTGCAAAGGCCCGCGGCATTCCGGTGGGCGAAACCCAGGCCGGAAAATCGTCGATGCCGGCGAAAAGCCCGCTGGCGCTGGGTGCCATCGGCGTCACTGGCACCGGCGCGGCGAATGCAATGGCTGCAGACGCCGATGTGGTGCTGGCCATCGGCACCCGGTTACAGGATTTCACCACCGGCTCCTGGGCGCTGTTCAAGAACCCCAGCCGCACGATCATCGGCCTCAATGTGCAGCCCTTCGATGCGGGCAAGCATCGCGCCCTGCCGCTCGTCGCCGATGTGCAGGCGGGATTGCGCGATCTTGCCCGTGCGCTCGGCGACTGGAAGGCCCCCGCCGCCTGGACGGCCCGCGCGGCAAAAGAAAAGACTGACTGGCTTGAAACCGCATCGCGCTACCTTGCACCCGGCAACGCCCGCCTGCCCTCGGATGCGCAGGTGCTCGGTGTCGTGCAGGCTCAGGCACGGCCATCGGATGTCGTGGTCTGCGCCGCGGGCGGTTTGCCGGGCGAAATGCACAAGCTCTGGCAGTCGGGCGCGCCTGGCGGCTACCATATGGAATACGGCTATTCCTGCATGGGGTATGAGATTGCCGGCGGCCTCGGCGTCAAGATGGCTGATCCCGCCCGCGAGGTCTTCGTGCTTGTTGGCGACGGCTCGTATCTCATGATGAATTCCGAACTCGCGACCTCTGTGATGCTCGGGCAGAAAATCACGGTCGTGCTGCTCGATAATCGCGGCTACGGCTGCATCAACCGTTTGCAGATGGGCACGGGCGGGGCCAACTTCAACAACCTGCTTGAGCACACCCGGCATGAGACGCTGCCCGACATCGACTTTGCAAAACATGCCGCCGCGCTTGGTGCGCGGGCGAGCAGGGTGAAGGATCTCGACGGATTGGCCGCCGCCCTGCGCGGCGCCCGCCGGGCCAGGCAATCGACCGTCATCGTGATCGACACCGACCCGCTGAAATCGACCGATGCTGGCGGGCACTGGTGGGATGTCGCCGTGCCGGAAGTTTCGGCGCGGACCGAGGTCAAGACCGCCCGTGCGAACTATGAAAAGGCTGTAAGACAGCAGAGGATCGGGGATT
Organism: Pseudomonadota bacterium; assembly: GCA_020161975.1. Classification (GTDB taxonomy): domain Bacteria; phylum Pseudomonadota; class Alphaproteobacteria; order Rhizobiales; family Beijerinckiaceae; genus JAIUNP01. Next base: position 11,646 of record JAIUNP010000006.1, on the reverse strand, counting down.
GATTATCGGCAGCTTCGCCCCCCAACATGAACGGAAACGCGGCTTGCGAACCTCGCAACCGGAATGACAGGTAGAGAAGCAATGACCATTCGCATCGGCGCCAACCCCATTGGTTGGTCCAACGACGACATGCTCGAAATCGGTGGCGAAACCCCGCTGGAAACCTGCCTGGCAGAAGCGCGCGAGGCGGGCTTCGTCGGCATGGAACTGGGCAACAAATTCCCGCGCGAGGCCGGCGCGTTGAAAGCCGCACTCGCACCCTTCGGCATGGCCTGTATCGGCGGCTGGCATTCGGTGGAACTGCTGAAACGCGATGCGAAAGAGGAATTTCGTCTCGCAAAAGCCCACCGCGACTTGCTCAGGGCTATGGGAACCAGCGTGTTCATTGTTGCGGAAACCTCGAACGCCATCCACGGCGACCGCTCAAAGCCACTCAGCCAGCGCCCCACCATGGCCGCGGGCGACTGGGCAGCCTATGGCGCGCGCATGACCGATTTCGCCGCCATGCTGGCCGATGAAGGCCTGATCCTCTGCTACCATCACCACATGGGCACGATTGTCGAAACCCGCGAGGACATCGCCCGTTTCATGGATGCCTGCGGCAAGCCCGTGAACCTCCTGCTCGACACCGGCCACGCCACCTGGGGCGGGTCCGACCCGGCGGAACTCGCGCGCAGCTACCGTCCGCGCATCACCCATGTGCATTGCAAGGATGTGCGCCCTGCTGTGATCGCCGAGGCCAAGGCCGGCAACTGGTCCTTCCTCGATTCCATCCTCGGCAAGGGCGATGCACTCGGCACCTACACCGTGCCCGGCGATGGCGCAGTGGATTATGTCGCCGTATTCAAGGAATTGCCGGGCTATTCTGGCTGGGTCGTCGTCGAGGCGGAGCAGGATCCAAAGAAGGCAAACCCGCTTGCCTACGCGAAAAAGGGTGTTGCCAATCTCAAGCGCTTCCTCGCCGAGGCGGGCCTCAAATGAGCACACTTCTGCGCCATCCTGCCGCCACCAACCCCGTCCATGCGATCACGCCGGAAAACGCCGGCTGGACCTATGTCGGCTTTGAACTGCACGATCTCGCTCCCGGCGCAGCCATCAGCGCTGAAACCGGCGGGCGCGAGGTCTGCATCGTTATTGTAACCGGCAAAGCCCGCATTGCAGTTGGCAAAGAGGATTTCGGCACGCTTGGCGCACGGACGGACGTGTTCGAGGGCAGCCCCTGGTCGGTCTACGCACCGGCGAAGGCAACATACAGCGTGACCGCCGAAACCGCTTGCGAGATCGCAATCTGCTCGGCGCCGGCCAGGGGCGATAAGCCCGCCCGCCTGATCACGCCGGACGAGGTGGGCCAGGAAACCCGTGGGCAAGGAACCAACACCCGTTACGTCCGCAACATCCTGCCCGATACCTCGCCCATCGCCGAAAGCCTGCTGGTTGTCGAGGTCATCACGCCCGGCGGCAACTGGTCGTCCTATCCGCCGCACAAGCACGACACCGATGATTTCCCCAACGAGACCTATCTTGAGGAAACCTATTATCACCGGCTCAAACGTGGCAGCGGCTTTGGCTTCCAGCGCGTCTATACCGACGATGGCAGCCTGGATGAGACGATGGCCTTCGGTCATCGGGATGTTGTTTTGGTGCCGAAGGGCTATCATCCGGTCGGCGCGCCGCATGGATTCGATCTCTACTATCTCAACGTCATGGCCGGTCCGCGCCGGGCATGGAAATTCTCCTTTCCGAAAGACCATGCCTTCCTGACATGGTGAGGGTTTGATGGACGGTTTCTACGATCTTCTGATCATCGGCGGCGGCGTCAACGGCTGCGGCATCGCCCGCGATGCGGCGGGGCGCGGCCTGTCGGTGGCCCTGTTCGAACAGAACGATCTTGCATCCGGAACATCATCCGCATCGACCAAGCTGATCCATGGCGGCTTGCGCTATCTCGAATATTACGAGTTCCGGCTGGTCCGCGAGGCGCTGATGGAACGCGAGGTGCTGTGGCGAATGGCGCCGCACATCATCTGGCCCCTGCGCTTCGTGCTGCCCTACCAGAAAGGTCTGCGCCCGCTCTGGCTCATCCGGCTTGGACTGTTCCTTTACGACCACATCGGCGGGCGCAAGCTGCTTCGTTCGACGCGGATGCTGGACCTGAAGCGCGCTTCCGCCGGTCGGCCGCTGAAGCCCGAATTCCACCGCGCCTTTGAGTATTCCGACTGCTGGGTGGAAGATAGCCGCCTCGTCGCGCTGAACGCCCGCTCTGCCGCCGAACTTGGAGCCCGCATCGAAACCCGCGCGAAGGTCATCGCAGCAAGCCGTGATGCCTCGGGGTGGACCGTGACCGTGGAAAAGGCCAATGGCACGCGGCAAACAGCGCGGGGCCCCATCCTCATCAACGCTGCGGGCCCCTGGGTGGGCGAAGTGCTCGGCCATCTTGGCCCGGTAAGTACAACGGCCTCGGTCCGTATGGTCCAGGGCAGCCACATCGTCATTCCCCGTCTCTTCGACCACAAGCGTGCCTACATCTTCCAGAATGCGGACAACCGCATCATCTTCGCCATTCCCTACGAGCGCGACTTCACGCTGATCGGCACCACGGACCGCGACTACAAGGGCGATCCGGCGGCAGTGGCCGCGACCGAGGGCGAGGTCCGTTATCTTTGCGATGCGGCCAGCGAGTATTTTGAAATGGCCATTCGCCCCGAGGATGTCGTCTGGACCTATTCGGGCGTGCGTCCGCTCTATGACGATGGCGCATCAAAGGCACAGGAAGCGACACGCGATTATGTGCTGAAGCTGGACGAACACGAGGGCAAGGCTCCGCTCCTGTCAATATTCGGCGGCAAGATCACCACCTACCGACGCCTTGCGGAAGAGGCGCTCGAGAAGCTCGGGGACCACCTTGCCCCCGAAGTGCAGGCGAAAAAGGGCTGGAGCGGCCAAAAACCCCTGCCCGGCGGCGATTTCCCCGTCTCCGGATATCAGCACCTCGTTTATCGCCTGCGCACAGAATATCGCTTCCTGTCATCTTCCACGGCCCAACGGCTTGTGCGCGCCTATGGCACGGATGCGCTGAATATCGTGGCCGGCGCCCGCACCACAGCCGACCTCGGCCAGCATTTCGGTGCGGACCTCTACGAACGTGAGGTGATCCACCTCATCGAGACCGAATGGGCCCGTTCGGCTGCCGATATTCTCTGGCGGCGCAGCAAGCTCGGATTACGCCTGACTGCTGCCGAAGCCGATGCTCTCAACAGTTTCGTAATCTTAAGAACAAATCACGGCGGCTGACGAAAGCCGGTTACAGTTTTTAGTAATTGCATCCGTGCAAAACCACATCTGTGGCAAGGAGCCGGGTGCGGAATTTCGAGGAATGCGGTTTGGTCATGCCCTTCCCCGGGAAGGCCAGTCCAGTCCTGTTCCCGCGCTCGAAGGAAAGCGAATGACCGGCATCAATACTGCGTGGCGCAAACTTGAACGCCATGCCCGACAGATCGAAAAGACCACGCTCCGCGAGAAATTCGCCAGCGATCCCAATCGTTTCGCCCGCCTGTCCCTGAAGGCTGAAGGCCTGCTGCTCGACTATTCCAAGAACCGGCTCGACCGTCGCACTCTTCGCTTGCTGACCGGTCTTGCCGAAGCGAGTGGACTTGCGGCGGCGCGCGATGCCATGTTCGCCGGCGGCACCATCAACACCACCGAAGGCCGCGCGGTACTCCACACAGCCCTGCGCAACCTGTCCGGCACGCCTGTTTTCGTGAATGGCAAGGACGTGATGCCGGAGGTTGCCGCCGAGCGCGCGCGCTGCGGCGAATTTGCCGAAGCCATCCGCTCCGGCGCCATCAGGGCGGCCAATGGCAAGCCGTTCACCGATGTCGTCAACATTGGCATCGGCGGCTCGGATCTGGGCCCCGCCATGGTCGCCCGCGCGCTCTCGCCCTATGCCTTGAAGCGCATCCGCTCGCATTTCGTCTCGAATGTCGATGGCGCCGACATCGCCGATACAATTGCAAGGCTTGACCCTGCAACCACGCTGGTGCTGGTCTCTTCCAAGACCTTCACCACCCAGGAAACGATGATGAATGCCCGCTCGGCCCGCGCCTGGATCGCGGATGCGCTGGGCGAGGCGGCGGTCGGCACCCATTTCGCCGCCATCTCCACCAACATGCCCGGCACTGCCGCCTTCGGCATCAATGCGTCCCGCGTGTTCCGCTTCTGGGATTGGGTGGGCGGACGTTATTCGGTCTGGTCCGCCATTGGTCTGCCGGTGATGATCGCCATCGGCGCCAAGAATTTTGAAGCGATGCTGGCCGGCGCCCACGCCATTGATCGGCACTTTGCTGAAAAGCCCTTTCAGAAGAACCTGCCCGTGCTGATGGCGCTGATCGGCGTCTGGTATCGCGATGTGCTCGGGTTTTCGACGCAGGCCGTCCTGCCCTATGAACAACGTCTTGCCCGATTTCCCGCCTATCTCCAGCAACTGGACATGGAATCAAACGGCAAGAACGTGAAGAAGGACGGAACCCCGGTGGACCATGCCACCGGCCCGGTTGTCTGGGGCGAACCAGGCACCAACGGCCAGCACGCCTTCTTCCAGCTGATCCATCAGGGCACGGATGTCATCCCGTGCGATTTTCTGGTGGGCGCAGAACCGGTGAAGGCCGACGCTGCCCATCATCAGGCGCTCGTTGCCAACTGCCTCGCCCAAACCGAAGCGCTGATGCGCGGCCGGACGCTGGAGGAAGCAACCGCGCAACTGGCCGCGCAGGGGCTCGACGCCAAGGCCGTCGCAGCGCTCGCTCCGCACAAGGTTTTTCCGGGCAACCGTCCGACCAATACGCTTGTCTACCGCCAACTGGACCCGGCGACCATGGGCAAGCTGATCGCCCTCTACGAGCACAAGGTGTTCGTGCAGGGCGTCATCTGGGGGATCAATTCCTTCGATCAGTGGGGCGTCGAACTGGGCAAGGAACTCTGCGCCCGGCTGATGCCCGTCGTCTCCGGCGAAAAGACCACCGAGGGGCTTGACGCCTCGACGGCGGGCCTCGTCGCCCACATTCGGACAGCATCAAAACGACCCGCCGGGCCAGGCGGGAAAACCGGGGTTTGAGGGGAATTGCGTATGAAATCCGCATTGAAAATGAAGCCCGCTGTGAACGATGATCAACGCCTGCCGGGCGAAAAGCCCGATCCCGCCCATGTTGCCCTGTTCCGAAAGGCCATCGAGGCCAAGCTGAACTACGCTGTCGGCAAGGACCGTTCAGTTGCGTCCGAACGCGACTGGTTCCTCGCCACCACCCTTGCCGTGCGCGACAAGATCGTCGATGGCTGGATGGAATCGACGCGTGAGACGCGCGCTTCGGGCCGCAAGCGGGTCTATTACCTCTCGATGGAATTCCTCATCGGTCGCCTGCTGACCGACGCGCTGAACAACCTCGGCGTGACGGATATTGTTCGTTCGGCCCTGTCCGAACTCAATGTCGATCTTGAAATCCTGAAAGAGGTCGAACCGGATGCCGCGCTCGGCAACGGCGGCCTTGGGCGCCTTGCCGCCTGTTTCATGGAATCCATGGCGACACTCTCGGTCGCGGCCTACGGCTATGGCATCCGCTATGACCACGGCTTCTTCCGCCAGCAGATCAAGAACGGCTGGCAGGAGGAATATCCCGAGGACTGGCTGTGGTTCGGCAATCCGTGGGAGTTCGAGCGTCCCGAGGCGCAGTATAACATCGGCTTTGGCGGCGCGCTGAACGCCGGCGCCGGTGACGAACCGCGCGCCCAGGTCTGGAAGCCCGCCGAAATCATCAAGGCCATCGCCTATGACACCCCGGTGGTCGGCTGGCGTGGCAAGCATTTCAACACCCTGCGCCTCTGGCGCGCTCGCACGCCCGAACCGCTGCGCCTCGACGCCTTCAACCAGGGCGACTACCTCGCGGCCCTGTCGAGCCGCGTCCGCGCTGAAGCCATCTCGAAAATCCTCTATCCTTCGGATGCGACCCCCGCAGGGCAGGAACTGCGCCTCAGGCAGGAGTACTTCTTCGTCTCCGCCTCGTTGCAGGATCTCGTCCGCCGCCATATCTCGCAGCAGGGGGACATCCACACCCTCGGCCAGAAGGTGGCGATCCAGATGAACGATACGCATCCGGCCATCGCGGTGGCCGAACTGATGCGCATTCTCGTCGATCTCAACGACGTCAACTGGAAGGACGCCTGGAAGATCACGCAGGAAGCGCTGGCCTACACCAACCACACGCTGATGCCAGAAGCGCTGGAAAGCTGGCCGGTGCCGCTGATGGAACGCCTGCTGCCGCGCCACATGCAGATCATCTATCTCATCAACGCCGACCATCTCGAAGCGCTGCGCAAGCAGGGCAAGAGTGATCCCGGCCTGATGGCCTCGGTCTCGCTGATCGACGAGCATAACGGTCGCCGTGTGCGCATGGGACATCTCGCCTTCGTCGGCTCCCATGCGGTAAACGGCGTGTCGGCGCTGCACTCGGACCTGATGAAGCAGACCGTGTTCCACGACCTGCACTCGGTCTACCCGGACCGCATCCGCAACAAGACCAACGGCATCACCTTCCGCCGCTGGCTGATGGAGGCGAACCCGGCCCTCACCCGCGCCCTTGTCGAGGCAGCGGGCGTTGAGGTGCTCGACAATCCGGAAAAGCTGACGCACATCCTGCCGCTGGCTGACGATGCGGGCTTCCAGGCCAAGCTTGAGCGCATCCGCTATGCCAACAAGGTCAAGCTCGGCAAGCTCATCAACGACCGGCTTGGCTTCAAGGTTGATCCGGCGGCGATGTTCGACGTCCAGATCAAACGCATCCATGAATACAAGCGCCAGTTGCTCAACCTGCTGGAGACAGTCGCGCTCTACAATTCCATCCGCGCCAATCCCTCGGGTGACTTTGTGCCGCGCGTGAAGATCTTCGCCGGCAAGGCGGCGCCGAGCTATCACATGGCCAAGCTCATCATCAAGCTGGCCAACGACATCGCCCGCATCGTCAACAACGATCCGACCGTGCGGGGCCTGCTCAAGGTCGCCTTTATCCCGAACTACAATGTCAGCCTCGCCGAGAGCATCATTCCGGCCGCTGACCTGTCGGAGCAGATCTCCACTGCGGGCACCGAAGCCTCGGGCACCGGCAACATGAAGCTTGCCCTCAACGGTGCCCTGACCATCGGCACGCTCGACGGCGCCAATGTGGAAATGCGTGAGCATGTGGGGGCCGAGAACTTCTTCATCTTCGGCATGAAAGCCGACGAGGTGGAAGCCCGCCGCGCGCAAGGCATCTCCGGCGTGCCAGCTATCAACGCCTCGCCCTGGCTGAGCCAGGTGCTGGATTCGCTGGCGAGCGGCGTCTTCTCCCCGGAAGATCCGAACCGCTACCGCGAACTCGTCGATGTGCTGCGCAACTACGACCACTACATGCTCTGCGCCGACTTCGACAGCTACTACACCACCCAGCGCCAGATCGACGCTCTCTGGACTGACAAGGCCGAGTGGTGGAAGAAATCGATCAACAACACCGCGCGAATGGGCTGGTTCTCATCCGACCGCACGATCCGCGAATACGCCTCCGACATCTGGCACGCGGAAACGCGAGCCTGAGATCGGCGGAACCGGAAACGGGAATGAGACGAAGGGGCGGATTGTCCGCCCCTTTTCGTTGCGAGGAACGCCGCGTGAGCGGCGACCCATAGAACCGACGGTTCGCCGAGCCGTTGCGAGGGATGCCGCGTGAGCGGCACCACTATTACGTCCCGCAGAAGGTCCTGAACCGGCGATCATGGCCGGCAAGCGGAGCTGCATAACCGTCCTTCCCAGCCTGCTCGGTGAAGGGCTGGTCAAGGACGCCCGCCAAGGCCACCAGCGGCGCAAGATCGCCCTGCCCTTCAGCGGCAGAAATCGCTGCATCCACGAGGTGATTGCGCGGAATATAGAGGGGATTGATTCGGTCCATCGCAGTGGCCCGCATCTCCGGCTCGCCGGCCTCGCGTCCGATCCGCGCACGGTATTGCGCCAGCCAGTCCGGCACCGAGGGCTCACCGTTGAACAGCGCAAGGAACGATGCATCATCGCCACGCACCACGATGGAGAGAAACCGGAACGTCAGCGTGAAATCGGCTTCACCTCGCGCCATTGCCGCGTGAAGATCGCGCACCAGCGCCCCATCCCCTGCCTCTTCGCCGGACAGTCCGAGCTTTGCGCGCATCAGGCTGAGCCATTCCGCCTCGTAGACCGCTGGAAAGCGGTCAAGTTCCGCCGTCAGTTCGGCAATGGCCTGCTGTTCGTCCGGCCCGACAAGTCCGATCAGCGTTTCCGCAAGCCTGGCGAGATTCCAGTGCGCGATCAGCGGCTGGTTGCCGAAGGCGTAGCGCCCGCCCGTATCGATGGAACTGAACACCTGCCCGGGATGGTAGCGGTCGAGAAAGGCGCAGGGACCGTAGTCAATGGTCTCGCCTGCAATCGAGGTGTTATCCGTGTTCATCACGCCGTGAATGAAGCCGATGCTCATCCAGCGCGCGACCAGACGCGCCTGGGCTGCAAGCACCGCGCGAAAGAATCTCAGCGCCGGCTCGACCCCCGCCGCTGCGGGGTAATGCCGTGTGATGGCATAACGGAGAAGCTGCGCCAGCTTTTCCCCATCACCTCGCGCGGCAAAATACTGGAATGTACCCACCCGCAGATGGCTCGACGCCACCCGCGTCAACACCGCACCCGGCACACCCGCGCCATCGCGATAGACATATTCGCCCGTCGCCACCGCCGCGAGCGCCCGCGTCGTCGGAACACCGAGCCTGTGCATGGCTTCGCTGACGAGATATTCGCGCAAGACCGGCCCCAGCGCCGACTTTCCATCCCCGCCGCGCGAGAACGGCGTCGGCCCCGAACCCTTGAGTTGCACGTCGAACCGTTGGCCGTCCGGCGCGACAACCTCGCCGAGCAGCAGGGCTCGCCCGTCACCGAGCCGCGGCGTGAAGCCGCCAAACTGATGTCCGGCATAGACCAGCGCCACCGGATCGGCCCCTTCCGGCACCTGATTTCCTGAAAAAAGCGCTGCCAGCACCGCGTCGCTCACCCCACGCCAGCCAATGCCAAGACGCTCCGCCAGTGCACGGTTGAACAGCAGCAACTGCGGCCCGGGAACCTGCGCCGCCGCCTGACGCACAAAAAAGCCTGCGAGGTCGCGGGCATAACTGTTGTCAAAGCGGAAATCGGGGGCGTCGGGCATGTCGCACTCGCTTCTATTCCCGTAAAGATAAGCACGATCCTTACCGCATACATCCCTGATATCCGGGAAAACGTGCGGACATGCAGCAAAACACTTTCGTAACGGCAAGAGCCGGTTATGCTGTCTTCCGCAAGGTGATTTGTCGTTGGGGGAACCACAGCCTTGCGGGGAAGTGTGCTATGTCTGAACGTGCGTCGACATCGGGGCCTCTGTCCCGCTCTGCAATGGCTTATGTGCTGGCCGGGGGACGCGGCTCGCGGCTGATGGAACTGACAGACCGACGCGCCAAGCCCGCTGTTTACTTCGGCGGCAAGTCACGAATCATCGATTTTGCTCTTTCGAACGCGGTGAACTCAGGCATCCGACGCATCGCGATTGCCACGCAATACAAAGCCCACAGCCTCATCCGCCATCTCCAGCACGGCTGGAACTTCTTCCGAACGGAACGGAACGAGAGCTTCGATGTCCTGCCCGCCTCCCAGCGTGTCTCGGAAGACCGCTGGTATGTTGGCACGGCCGACGCAGTGTACCAGAATCTTGATATCATTCAGGATTACGAACCAAAATACATCATCCTGCTTGCTGGCGACCACATCTACAAGATGGACTACGAGCAGATGCTCCAGCAACATGTGGAGCAGGGCGCAGATGTCACGGTCGGCTGCCTTGAGGTGACGAAGAAAGAGGCCACGGGCTTCGGCGTCATGCATGTGGATGCGACCGATCGCATCCTCGAATTCTACGAAAAACCGAAAAAGCCGCCGACCATGCCGGGCAAACCGGACAAGTGCCTGGCTTCCATGGGCATCTATGTCTTCAACACGGATTTTCTGGCGGACCAGCTCAACCGCGATGCGGAGGATGTCAATTCCAGCCATGATTTCGGCAAGGATATTATCCCCTACATCGTCAAGCACGGGAAAGCAGTGGCGCATCATTTCTCCCGCTCCTGTGTGCGCTCGGAGCACGAAACGACCGCTTACTGGCGCGATGTCGGCACGCTGGATGCGTATTGGGCCGCCAATATCGACCTGACCGATGTCGTGCCGGAACTCGACCTCTACGACCGCAACTGGCCGATCTGGACCTATGGCGAGATCACCCCGCCGGCCAAATTCGTGCACGACGAGGACGGACGCCGGGGCTATGCGGTGTCCTCACTCGTCTCTGGCGGTTGCATCGTCTCCGGTGCGCGGCTGAAACGCTCGTTGCTGTTCACCGGCGTTCATGCCCATTCCTATGCGCAGATCGAGGGCGCGGTAATCATGCCCTATGCCGAGGTGGGCCGTCACGCCCGGCTCAAGAACGTCATCGTCGATCGCGGCGTGCGCATTCCGGAAGGGTTGGTGGTGGGCGAGGACCCCGAGCTTGACGCCCGCCGCTTCCGTCGTTCGGAGAACGGCATCTGTCTGATTACCGAACGGATGATTGCTGGCCTCAGGAGCAGAGCGGGATGAACGCTGCGGCCAGCATCAAGGCCCTGTCAGTCGCCTCGGAAGTCTTTCCGCTGATCAAGACCGGTGGGCTCGCGGACGTTGCGGGCGCTTTGCCGCTGGCATTGTCGCGGGCTGGCGTTGCCGTACGCACCCTTCTGCCTTGTTACCCCGTTGTGCGGGAAAAGGTGAAGAAGGCGGTCCTTGAACACGAATTTCCCGAGTTCTTTGGCGGCAAGGCCAGGATTCTTTCGGCGCGGTTCAACGAGATCGACCTGCTGCTGCTGGAAGCGCCACATCTCTATGATCGACCCGGCAATCCCTACACGATGCCGGACGGCGCAAACTGGCCGGACAATGCCCTGCGCTTTGCCGCACTTGGCCGCGCTGCTGCCTCCATCGGCCAGGGACTGCTGAAAGGTTGGCAGCCCGACATCGTTCATGCCCACGACTGGCAGGCCGGGCTCACGCCCGCCTATCTTGTCTATGATGGCGGCCCACGCCCGAAGACGGTGATGACCGTGCATAACCTAGCCTTTCAGGGTCAGTTTCCCCCCGAAATGCTGGGTCGTCTCGGCCTGCCTCCGCATGCATGGCGGCTGGATGGCGTCGAGTACTATGGCACTATCGGCTATCTGAAATCCGGCTTGCAGTTTGCCGACCATATCACCACCGTGTCCCCTACTTACGCGGCGGAAATCCGTGGACCGGACGCCGGAATGGGGCTGGATGGGCTGCTCAACGTCCGGACGCGCGACCTTTCCGGCATCATCAACGGCATCGATACCCGCATCTGGGATCCGGCCAGGGACGATGCACTGGAATCGACCTTCGATACCGACAATTTCGGCGCGCGCTGGCTCAACAAGACGGCGCTTCAGGAGCGCATGGGTCTCGACCGCTCGGATGATGCTCTGCTCTTCGGCATCATTTCGCGCCTGTCCTGGCAGAAGGGGCTCGACCTCGTGCTTCAG
>JAIUNP010000410.1 GCA_020161975.1 Pseudomonadota bacterium | reverse complement strand
ACACGTAAAGGGCGCGTCATCTTGATGTCCGGCTGCGCCCAGCCCGTGCTGAACCCCGGCATCAACGAAGCAACCATCCGCCTGCTCACCCGTCACGGCATCGAGGTGGTGGTGCCGAAAGGCGAGGGCTGCTGCGGCGCTCTAGTCCACCACATGGGCCGCGAACATGACAGCCATGCGCAGGCGAAAGCCCAGATCGATGCCTGGACGGACGAAATCGAGGCGCGTGGTGCCGATGCCATCCTGATCACGGCATCCGGTTGCGGCACCACGGTGAAGGACTATGGCTTCATGTTCCGCGATGATCCCGCCTATGCGGCGAAGGCTGCGCGTATAGCGGCGCTGGCCAAGGATGTGACAGAATATCTCGCGACGCTGGAGCTTGCTCCCGCTATTCCGACGGGGCAGGTGGTGGCTTATCATTCCGCCTGCTCGATGCAGCACGGCCAGAAGATCACCGATCTGCCGAAAACTCTGCTGCGCAAGGCGGGTTTTTCGGTAAAGGACGTGCCGGAAGGCCATATCTGCTGCGGTTCAGCGGGTGTCTATAACATCCTTCAGCCGGAAATCGCCGGTCAGCTGCGTGAACGCAAGGTGGGCAACATCCAACGCACGAAGCCGGACATCATCGCCACCGGCAACATCGGTTGCATGACCCAGATCGGCAAGGGGCTGCAGGATCGCGGCGACGGTACACCCATCGTCCACATGGTTGAACTGATCGACTGGGCAACCGGCGGGCCGAAGCCCGCCGCGCTTGGATAAAGGTCTCAGATCAGCACGAAGCCGACAAAGAGCAGCACGGGCACGAAGATCACTGCCGTCCAGCCCATATAGCCGACAAAACTCGGCATCTTGATGCCCATGCCCTTGGCGATGGTGGCCACCATCAGGTTAGGTGCATTGCCGATGTAGGTATTGGCACCCATGTAGACCGCGCCGAGCGAAATCGCTTTCAGGATGGCGGCCTTCGTTGTCATCAACTCGACCGGATTGCCGCCGGCAAGCTCGAAGAACACAAGGTAGGTGGGCGCGTTGTCGAGGAACGAGGACAGGATACCGGTCAGGAAATAATACATCGGGACGTGGGCGCTGCCATCGGATGTTGTCACCAGCGCGACAAGCGGGGCAAAAACACCGGCAGGCCCGGCTTTCAGGATGGCGATGACCGGGATCACGCAGATGAAGATCGCGGCAAAGAGCTTGCCGACCTCCAGGATCGCGCCCCAGGAAAATTCATTGCCGGCCCTCACCTGCTTCGGCGTCAGCGTCAGCGACAGCCAGACCAGCCCGAGCATGATGAGATCGCGAGCGAGGCCTTCCAGTGGAATGTCAGCACCCGGCAGCGAGATCTTGACGCCCGATTTCCACATGGCGGACATCAGGATGGCGCCGATGACCCCGAGCAGCAGCGGCACATTGACCAGCCCGTAGAGCTTGATGCCGCGTTCCGGTGTCTTGTCCTTAAGGGGCGGCCTGTCCGCTTCCTTGCGCTGGAAAAAGGTATCGATGACGATGAACATTGCCGTCAGGATGGCGATGGTGATGGCCGTCGGCACGTACAGAGCCTTGGCGGTCCAGAAGAAATCCACCCCGCGCAGGAAGCCGACGAACAGCGGCGGATCACCGAGCGGCGTCAGGCTGCCGCCGACATTCGAGACCATCAGGATAAAGAAGATGATCACATGGACGTTGTAGTGCCGATTATCATTGGCGCGCACCACCGGACGGATCATGATCATCGAAGCGCCGGTTGTGCCAACAAAACTCGCCAAAACCGTGCCAATCAGCAGCAGGATGACATTGGTGTGTGTTGTGCCGCGCAGGTTGCCGGTGACGAGAATGCCCCCCGAGATCGTGTAAAGTGCGAACAGCAGGATGATGAAAGGCAGATACTCGACAAGCATCGCGTGCAGGAAGGATTCCAGCGTGATCATGCCGCCCAGCGAAAGCAGCATCGGCATCAGCACCAGCAGCGACCAGAAGGCCGCAAACTTACCGTAGTGATGTTCCCAGGTGTGCGGAATGAACAGGGGAGCCGTCGCCATGGTCAAAAGCAGACCGGCGAAGGGCAGGGACCAGACGATGCCGAGCGTCCGCCCGTCCAGTGCTTCGGCAGCATGCGACGGTTCGACTGCGAGCAGCGCAGAGATAAAGGTTAGAGCGCGCCAGAATCCCGCACGGCTGAACTGTCCAAATTGCATAAAACGCCCCCGGCAAGCGCTGGTCGCGCCTGTCTTGTCCCAGTATCTTGTTCCGCAATTTGAAGGCTCGGCCGGAGGGGGTCAAGCTGTGACAAAAATACTCCAGAAGAGAAAAAGTCAGAATTCGTTCAGGTTGCCGGCCCTAATTCACGCGTCATCGCAAGGCCGGCTCAACCGACGGATTGACCGGGGTGGTGTCGAGCGCCTATCGCGAACGGGCAACGAGGGGATTTTATCATGAAGTTTCATGCAGCCGTTCTGGCCGCGGCGATGCTGATCGCCGGTCCGGCCCTGTCGCAGCAGAAGGCGCAACAGAAGGCGCCGGCGGCAGAGGCGACCAGCACTGTGCCGGTGGTGCTTCAGGATTTGAAGGTGCAACTGTTTCTGGAAGGGTCGGGCACGCTCTCGGAAAATCTCGTCGGGACCAAGAAGAAATTGCACAACACCGTTCTGGGCGAGGGGGATGCCGGGGAGCCGGCGGATGCACTGTTCGTTACCCTCCAGTTTCAGGGCACGAAAAACACCCGTTCGTCGGACAAGCTCGCCCGCGATTTGGCACAGGTGAAGGTGACCCAGTTCACCAAGGCCGGCAACAAGATCCTGCTGAACCGCGTTTATGGCGGTTTCGTCTTTGGCGAGAGCGGCCTTGCCCACAACGCTTTCGTCATCGACAACGCCACCTGTGCCCCCATCGAGGTGGAAGCCAAGATCGGCAAGTCGCGCAAGGTCGCCAAGATCGATTTCAGCTGCGGCGGGTAAAGGCGGATTGCCGGCGAAGATTCAGACAGCTAGGCTTGGCCCGAGCTTGAATCGGACCTTGCCGCATGTGCCGCTGGATCGCCTACCGGGGAACCCCGGTCTACCTTGAGGACGTGATCGTCAATCCGCGCCACTCGCTGGTGCACCAGTCGCTGCACGCCAGCGAGGGCAAGACGGAAACCAACGGCGACGGGTTCGGCGTCGGCTGGTATGGCGAGCGCGACGTGCCGGGGCTGTACCGAGAGGTGCGGCCTGCTTGGTCGGATGAAAACCTGAAATCGCTCTGCGCCCAAGTCCGCTCCCG
>JAIUNP010000409.1 GCA_020161975.1 Pseudomonadota bacterium | reverse complement strand
CCCGCATGAAGGACAGCCTGGGCACCTAGTGCCGAAAACCGGCGGCAAGCCAGCCTTCGCGCCGGCTTGCCGCGCTGATGCGCACAGCCCGACTGCCGCCAATCGCGAGGCATTGTGACGGACTGGAAGTCCTGTATCGGCGCCGTGATGCAGCAGGGATCAGTGCTGAACTGGCTCTAGGCGATCATGACCTGTCGTGCCGCCAGTGCTGGGCATCCGGATCGATCACCGGCAACTTCGAGTCCGCCTCGTGTGGTCCCCGGAACATCACTCCAACTCCTGTTCAGATCTGTTTGAAGACCTTGCGGTAGAGGGCGTGCAGTTCGTGCGCGGCGCGATCCCAGGTTGGCGGGGGAACACGGGACCGTTGCGCATTCGTTTCGGCAGCTTCGCCGAGATAGGCGGCCCAGGCAGAGAAATCGTCGGTTGGCAGGATTCTGGCATGGCCGTCGGCGGCTTCCTGCAGAACCGGCGCGGCGGAGATCGCAACTGGCGCGCCGGCTGCCAAGGCCTCCCGTACGGGCAGGCCATACCCTTCATAGAGAGATGGGAACAGGAATGCCCGGCATGTGGCGTAGAGATCGCGAATGCTTCCATCCGATAGATAGCCGGCGACGCGAATCGATCGATCCGACTGCTCTTCGGTTGTGAGAGCGAATTCGGAAGTGTCGCCCCAGCCCGATGCGCCCACCAGGACGAGGGGGAATGAGGTCCGGGTGCGTTTGGGAAGGGCGCGATGAGCGCGGAGCACCGTTTTCAGATTCTTCCGCGGTTCCAGCGTTCCGACGCAGAGGAAAAACTGATCCGTTGTCAGGTCCAGGTTTGCGAGTGTGGCGGGCGCTGATGTTGCCGGCTCGGAAAAAATGTCGGAAATGCCGGGGATGATGATCTCGATGCGGTCCTTCGGGACACCGTAGACGTCGATGATTTCGTTGCGTGAAAATTCCGAGATTGTCTGGATGAGAGGAGCTTTTTCCAGAAAGGAAGGCAGTCGCTGCATCGCGCGATGGCGGGCCACCGGATGTGTCTCGGGAAAGCGCGCCAGCGAGCAATCGTAGACAACCGGCACGACGGGAGCACTCAGTTGGGCTGAGGTTCCGTGTGGCATGTAATTCAGGGCATGAAACAGCCCCGATTGCGTTCGGCTCAGGTTCAGGCGGAATTTTGCCGCGGCCAAGCTGGAATAGGCGGCAAAGAATGTCGGATGACGAAACAACGGATGGATGAGGTTGCGCTTTAGCCTGGTGAGAGCGTTCGGTGGTGTTGGCGTGCTGTGAGCGCTGATGTCTGTGATATCGGACGGTGAGAGCTGCCGTATGGCGCTGTTCGAAAGCGATACGATTTCATATGCTTCCGGCAGAGCCAGATAGCTGCGGATGAGGCTGCGTGCATAGCGGTGTACGCCGGTGCCGCCGGGCGAAATGTACTCGGCTTCGATTGCGATCTTCATCTGTCGAACATTCCGTCAATTGCAGCGGACCAGATGTGATCAGGCTGCCACCCAGTTGCGGCCCGGAAGCGTGTTGAATCGCCAATGGCGCGGGGAATGTCGGAGGGCCGAAGGCGGGCGGGATCAACGTCAACGGTGACGGACATGGCCGTGCGCTCGATCATGTCATTAAGGACACTGCGGATGCTGCGGCCCGTGCCCGAGGAAATGTTGAAGGTTTCGCAGGAAGGTCCGCGCGCGGCCGCCAGCGCAAGGGCGGCGCCATAGGCAGCAAGGACATCGCCGATGGGAAGGAAATCGCGAATGGCGTCGAGGTTGCCGACGCGAATGACCGTGGGGGCGCCCTCATCTCGAATACGGCGGAGCTGGCTGGCGAAGGCGGGGATCACGAAGCGTTCATCCTGGCCCGGGCCGAAGTGATTGAAAAGCCTGAGAATTATCACCGGATTTGTGCTGGCGAGCACATCGGTTACGGCAAATTCGCCAGCGAGCTTTGAACGGGCATAGGCATTCTGTGGCGCGGGGGCGACATCTTCCGTGATCGGACAGGCCGCATTGAAACTCCGGCCATAGACCTCGCCGCTGGAGGCAAAGAGAAAGGCTGCGCCGGGGCAGGTCTGTCGAACAGCCTTTGCCAGGCGAAGGGTGCCCGTCACATTATCGTCAAAGGTCTCTGCGCTGGCAGAAAGACCCTGCGCGACCGAAGAGCGGGCGGCCAGATGCAGGATTGCATCGGGCTGTGCCGCGTGCAGCGCTTCTGTGATGTCGCCGTGAGCAAGATCAAGGACGATCCGCTCATGGCAGGCCGTGACGCCGTCAATCTGGCGCGACGTGCCAGTCAGAGTGATCCCTGGCCATTCCGCGCGGATGCGGGCTGCGAGCGCGCGACCGACAAACCCCTCCGCGCCGGTGATGAGGATGCGACGCAGCGAGGAGGGCGCAGGCGCCATCGCGTCAGGCTCCCAGGCGCTTGAGATCGGCCTCGACCATCTCGACGATCATCTGTTCGAGCGTGATGGTTGCTTCCCAGCCGAGCCTGGCCTTGGCCTTCGCCGGATTGCCGAGCAGGATGTCCACCTCGGCCGGGCGCATGAAGCGCTCGTCCGGCACGATGAATTGCGCCGGATCAAGGCCCAGATGTCCGAAAGCGATCTCCACCATGTTGCGCACGGTCACGGTGCGCCCAGTGGCGACCACGTAATCATCGGGCGTGTCCTGCTGGAGCATCAGCCACATGGCGCGGACATAATCCTTCGCGTGGCCCCAGTCGCGCTTGGCGTCCATGTTGCCCATGCGCAGTTCGCTGGCGAGGCCAAGCTTGATCCGGGCCGCGCCATCAGTGACCTTGCGGGTGACGAATTCGATGCCGCGCAACGGGCTCTCGTGGTTGAAGAGGATGCCGGACGAAGCGTGCAGCCCGAAGCTCTCGCGGTAATTCACGGTCGACCAATGACCGAACAGCTTGGCGACCGCATAGGGCGACCGCGGATAGAAGGGGGTTTCCTCGGACTGGACGGGGTTCTGGATTTTCCCGTACATCTCGGACGACGATGCCTGATAGAAATGCGCGTCCGGGGCGGCAATGCGCGTCGCTTCCAGCATGTTCAGAACGCCGACGCCGGTAATTTCCGCCGTCAGGATCGGCTGCTGCCACGAAGTTTTCACGAAGGACTGGGCGGCAAGGTTATAGATCTCGTCCGGCTTGTAATCCTGAACAGAGCGGATCAGGCCAGAGAGGTCGCGCAGATTCCCATCGACGATCTCAACCCTGTCGGCGATGCCGAGCCAGCGCAGGCGATGGTCATCAATGCCGGCAT
>JAIUNP010000408.1 GCA_020161975.1 Pseudomonadota bacterium | reverse complement strand
GCTTTCGCTTGCATTACCGAAGCATGATAGCTATGCACAGTTTGCTCGGTGCGTAAGAGAAGCTGGCCGGTATAGTTACAGTCCGGTCCACCTGAGGGGACGCACAATCGTAAAACCGGAAGGTCCGGCGGACTGGTTATCTGAACATTCCGACAATGAAGGTGAAGGCGCCTGCTTTCGCTGAAACGGATGACAGGCCATTGCGCAGCGGAGAGCCCGGTTTTTTCAAGCCATGAGCCGCCGGCCTGAGCATGTCGGCATTTGCTGGGGCGCCAGAGAGTTTCAATGAGACCTGGACAGAACAAGCGCATGCGGGGCCGTAATCGGCGCGGGCCCAATCCGTTGACGCGTTCTTACGAATCCAACGGCCCCGATGTGAAAATTCGAGGCACCGCGGCGCATATCGCGGAGAAATACGTGCAGTTGGCGCGCGATGCGCACGCTTCGGGGGACCCCGTGGCGGCGGAAAGCTATCTGCAACATGCCGAACATTATCTCCGGCTGATCGCGGCGGCCCAGCAGCAGCAGTTCCAGGCCCAGCAGGCGGCCATGGGCGGCCGCGTTGAGGATGCCGAAGATTTTGACGGCGATGACGAGTTTGAAAGCTCGGTCATGGACCGCTTCACTTTCCGCGCGCCGCAGGCACCGCAGCCGCCGGGCTTCAACGGCGAGAACGGCGAACAGCCGCGCCACGAGTTTCAGCACAGGCCGGAGCATCAGGGCCATCCGCAGGGGCCCCGCGAGGGACGTGACGGACGCGGCAACAGCGATTTTCGCCGCGACCGGGGACAGAACGATTTCCGGCGCGACCGCAATTTCGACCGGAACCAGCCCCGCCCTGAACGGGCGCCGCAGGTTCAGGCCGAGGAAGCGAACGATGGCGCGCTGCCCTCTTTCATCACCGCTCCGGTCCGCATTCCGATCGAGGCGGCGGCAGTTGCCGGCATGGGTGACCAGCCCGAGGTGGGGGATGTTCCGGTTGCCGATGACGAGAACTTCGGGCGGCTGCCGGCTCGTGCGCCGCGCCGTCGGCGCCATCGGCGGGCGGGGCGCGAAGAGGGCGGTGAAGGCGCAGAGGCCTCAGGTTCGGAGCCGGCCGATTCCGCAAGCGCGGCAAACGATTGATTCTTTCCGGCGCTGCTTCGGCGGCGCCGGGTCTTCCTTCGAGAGGCTCAGTCCCCGGCCATTTCGAGGGGCTGGCCGACGCTGATCGGGCCGCTCTCAACCACTTCGGCATAGACGCCGCAATCGTGGTGGCTGAATTCACGTTCCATAAGACCGACGAGATCAAGATCACGGATGCCCCGAACCGGGTCGACGTGGGTTGCGGCGCAGCGGTCGATCCGAGCGGTCAGGCGCAGGCGCGCGCCGCCGATGCGAATGTCGCGGCCGACAAGATCGAATTCGCCCCAGGGAGGCAGACCATCGATGATGATGTTGGCCCGGAATCGTTCCGGTGCGAGCGTGCTGCGTCCGGCCTTTGCAGCCAGCACGCGCAGGGTCGCAAGGTTGAGGAGCGAGACAAATCCCTTGCGCGAATCCATGAAGCGGAAGCCGTCCGGCGCCGCGAGTATGCGGGGCGGGCCGCGCAGGTCGCTGGCGTAACGTTCTGCCAGAAAGGTCTCCAGCCGTGTCCTGTCCGCCGCGTCCGACAGATTCCCTGATACGCGCTCGCCCGTGTCGTCATGCAGGGACAGGCGTCCGGTTACGTCGTCGTATCGGCTGCGCAGCGCGGCGAGTTTCGGTATTCCCATCAACACGAGAAACTTGATTTTCGGCTGGTGTACGGGCTGCGCGGCATCGAATCCTGATGGACCGTTCTCGATGGCGAACAGCCTGTCGCCCGGAAAATGCTGGCCGGCGGTCAGCAAGACCCGGTCGAGGGTTTCCGGGGAAAGGCCTTTCACAGGATGGCGGTGAAGCGAGACGATGTGGGCCGGCAGCATGAAAAGGTTCCCTGATCGTGCAAAAAAGATCATGGCAGGGGTCATTGAAAACCGCCAGCCTCTCCCCACATCAGCATGGCCGGTTGCCTCAGAAGAGGGACCGGATTGGAAGAAGCGCTGCCGAAAACGGAGCGCTATCCTTGCTCAAGAAGAGGGATAGAGATGAATTTCGAGAAGTATACCGAACGGGCCCGTGGCTTCATTCAGGCCGGGCAGACGATTGCGATGCGCGAAGGCCACCAGCAGTTTGCGCCCGAGCATCTGCTGAAGGCGCTGCTCGATGACGATCAGGGGCTGGCTTCCGGCCTTATCGACCGGGCTGGGGGCGATTCGCGTGCGGTTCGCGCGGCAATTGAAGCCGTGCTCCGCAAGCATGCGCGGGTGGAGGGCTCTGGGGCCGGGCAGGTCTATGTAACGCCCGCACTGGCGCGTGTCTTTGCCACCGCTGAAAAGGCTGCTGAGAAGGCGGGCGACAGCTATGTCACCGTCGAGCGGCTCCTGCTGGCGCTGGCCATGGAGAAAGACACCGAGGCCGGCAAGGCGCTGGCTGCCGGCCATGTGAGTGCGCAGGCGCTGAACAGCGCCATCGAGGCGATCCGCAAGGGGCGCACGGCGGATTCGGCCACCGCCGAGAACGCCTATGACGCGCTCAAGAAATATGCCCGCGATCTGACGGCTGCGGCGCGCGAGGGCAAGCTCGACCCGGTGATCGGCCGCGATGAGGAAATCCGCCGCTCGATCCAGGTGCTGTCGCGCCGGACCAAGAACAACCCGGTGCTGATCGGTGAGCCTGGTGTGGGCAAGACCGCCATCGTCGAGGGGCTTGCCCTGCGCATCGTCAACGGCGATGTGCCCGAGAGCCTCCAGGACAAGAGCCTGATGGCGCTGGACATGGGCGCGCTGATCGCGGGTGCGAAGTATCGCGGCGAGTTCGAGGAGCGGCTGAAATCCGTGCTCCAGGAGGTGCAGTCAGCCGATGGCAACATCATCCTGTTCATCGACGAGATGCACACGCTCGTCGGTGCCGGCAAGGCGGACGGGGCAATGGATGCCTCGAACCTCCTGAAGCCGGCGCTGGCGCGCGGCGAACTCCACTGCGTCGGCGCAACCACGCTGGAGGAATACCGCAAGCATGTCGAGAAGGATGCGGCGCTCGCCCGGCGCTTCCAGCCGGTGTTCGTTTCCGAGCCGACGGTGGAAGATACCGTTTCGATCCTGCGCGGCCTCAAGGAGAAGTACGAGCAGCACCACGGTGTCCGCATCACCGATTCGGCACTGGTGGCAGCGGCCACGTTGTCGAACCGCTACATCACAGACCGGTTCC
>JAIUNP010000407.1 GCA_020161975.1 Pseudomonadota bacterium | reverse complement strand
GATCCGAATGTGGCCACAAAAACGGATAGTACAAGCGAGTTCCAGAAGTTCTCCCACCCCACGCCTTGCATGTCGAATGCGTAGTGATCTAGCGTGAGGGAAAGATTATATGGCCAGAACCGGAACAACGCGGCCAGCTGTCCCATAAGGATGACTGCCAGCATGATGATCGTGATCACGGCGCAGTAGGCAAAGTAGGTCATGTCCCGGATCCGCGATGGTTTTGGCTCATGAGGGACGGAGCGTGCTGTCATGCCCTCGCCCTTGCCGTCCGCAACCACACGATCAATCAGAAAGGCAATGAGCGCTGGTGCCAGCAGCATAATCGAGACGACGGCACCCATCTCGAAATTCTGTTGCCCCACGACCTCCTTGTAGATGTCGGTCGCGAGGACGTTGTAATTCCCGCCGATCACTTTCGGGATGGAGAAATCGGTGAGCACTCGGATGAATATGAATATTCCCGTTGAAATCAGGCCATAGCGCACGCCCGGCAGCGTCACGGTCAGGAATGTGCGCAGCGGCCCCGCTCGAAGGCAGGCGGCGGCTTCGAACAGACGCGCATCGGAGAGCATCATAGCCGCCGAAAGGACGAGAATGGCGTGAGGTAGCGTCCATATCGTTGACGCCATGACAATCCCGATCGGACCGTAGATGGAGGCACCCATCAGCGCGTCCTTAAGGACGCCCTGATTGCCGAACCAATAGATCAGCGCGATCGCCTTCAGCAGCCCGGGCATCAGGAGCGGTGCCATTGCCATGATCTTGAAAAAGGGTCGCCAGGGCATCCGCGTGCGACAAAGTGCGTAAGCGTAAGCAAATCCGAGAAACAGCACGATCACTGTCGTTACCGTGGCTACCAGGAGGCTGTGCCCGAACGAGCTGACGAGCGAGGCTGAACTGAAATATGCCTGCCAGTTGAGAAGTCCGACAAAATTGCCGTTCCGGTCCTGAAAACTGCGCATCAGGATCAGGCCCAGCGGGACAATGACGGTCAGCAGAAAAAAAAGTCCGTATGCGCAGAGTAGCGCAACCAGCAACATGCCGTCGCGATCCGAGCGCAACCTGACGCGTGCAGGATTAGCCGTGACGTTTGTCATCAGGCGGCCCCGTAGAGCAGGATCTTATCCGGTGGAATACGGATGGAAATCTGCTCGCCAAGTTTCGGTATCGTCTTGGCTCCGGCAAACGGCAAATCAACACGGACATCCGTCGCGCCGAGCGGCGTAGCAAGATAAACGCGCATCAAGGATCCGATGTTCTCGATGTCCGCAACCTGGCCGGAAACAACGTTTTCGCCGTCAGGGGCATCCATGGCGAGGCTTGCATCCTCGGGTTTGAACCCGCATAGCAATTTTCCTGGCGATGCTGGCAGCGCTCGCGACGCGCCCAGCTCAACCGAACCGCACCTGATCCGTCCTTCGCCAGCCCGCTCGCCTTCGTAGAGATTCATCGCGGCAATAAAGTCGGCGACGAACGGGGTCGCCGGTTCATTGTAGATTTCTGACGGCGCTCCGATCTGCTCGATCCGACCGGCATTCATCACCGCGATGCGGTCGGCGAGTGTCAGGGCTTCCTCCCGGTCATGCGTCACCATGATCGTGGTAAGCCCGACTTTCCGGTGGACGTCCCTGAGTTCCCTGCGCAGGTGCGTGCGGACCTTCGCGTCGAGGGCCGACAGAGGTTCATCAAGCAGCAACAGCCCTGGCATGGGCGCTAGCGCTCTGGCCAGCGCAACCCGCTGTTGCTGCCCACCGGAGAGCTGCGCAGGATATTTTGCTTCCTGCCCGCGGAGACCGACAAGCGCCACAAGTTCAGCGACACGCTCCGCAATCACGCTGCGTGACTGCCCCTGCGCTACCAAGCCATAGGCAATGTTGTCGTAAATGCTCAAGTTCGGAAACAGGGCGTAGGATTGAAACACGATGCCGAAATCGCGGACCGAAGGTGGAAGCTGCGTTATGTCGACGCCAGCCTGAACGATGCGCCCTGCATCAATGGATTCAAGGCCGGCGATGCAGCGCAGCAGTGTCGTTTTTCCGCATCCAGAAGGACCCAGGAAGCAGATGAATTCGCCTTCAACGATGTCTAGAGCGATGCCATCCAACGCCGCGAAGGCACCAAACGACTTTCGGGCATCAGACACGGTCAGATATGCGTTCAAGTGATGGCCTCAACCAATAGCGAACCTTTGGTGCATGGCTACACGCCGGCATTTCCGATCCATTCAGAACAGTATGGCGATGCCCCTTGGAAGCTCCAATTAAATTCCGAAATAGGGTCATGAGGCTACGATATGCAGCACATCTCGCATTCTGATGCTGATATCCTGTGTGCGATGACTGCGAGGATCCGGCCGCTCGCTCCTATCACGCTGCCGTGGAGGCAACCGATCAAGTCGCATGCTGGCACCGAGCACACTGGCAATCCCTTGCAGAAGCAATTCAGAATGCACTCAGAACGGCGTTTTAGTTTACCCTACTCTTGACGATGCATAACTGTCCGGGCTTGCGGGAAACACGATCGTTTTGGCGCCATTGAGAAGGACGCGGCGATGAATATGGGCGTGGATCGCGCGCGCCAGCACCTGGCTCTCCACATCGCGCCCGAGCGACACATAGTCCTCTGAACTCTGGGCATGCGTCACGCGGACAATATCTTGCTCGATGATCGGACCTTCATCGAGATCAGTTGTCACGTAGTGCGAGGTCGCACCGATCAACTTCACCCCGCGCTCGAATGCCTGCCGATAGGGATTGGCGCCCTTGAAGCTGGGCAGGAAGGAATGGTGGATATTGATGATCTTGCCAGACATAAACAGGCACATTTCTTCGGAGAGAACCTGCATGTATCGCGCAAGAACAATAAGCTCGGCGCCGGTTTCTGAAATTAGCCGCATCTGTTGGGCTTCTGCTTCCGCTTTATTTTCCTTAGTCACTTTGATGTAATGAAAAGAAATATCATGATTGACGACCACTTTTCGATGATCAAGGTGGTTTGAAATCACGGCAACGATATCGATAGGTAGCGCGCCGATCCGCCAGCGATACAGCAAATCGTTCAGGCAATGACCGAAGCGCGAAACCATGATGATGACCTTCATCTTCCGCGATTCATCGTGGAATTGGTAGTTCATCTCGAAAGGGGCTGCCAAAGCGATCGGCCCCCACTGAGTGGTCCGGATGGAATGTTAGTGCATTGATGGCCTCGACGCCAGCGCGGGCGGCGAAGCTGGTTGGGATTGCGCAGCCGCCCGCGCTGCCATTGCGG
>JAIUNP010000406.1 GCA_020161975.1 Pseudomonadota bacterium | reverse complement strand
ACTGGGGCGTGAAATCGCTCGCGTACCGCATCAACAAGAACCGCAAGGCCCATTACGCGCTGATGAACCTCTCGGCCCCCGCCCCGGCTGTCGCCGAGATGGAGCGCCAGATGCGCATCAACGAAAACGTTCTCCGCTTCATGACCGTGCGCGTCGAAGAGCTTGAAGACGGTCCGTCCGCCATGCTCCAGAAGCGCGAGCGCGACGAGAAGCGTGATTTCGAACGCGGCAATGACCGTGGCTATGGTGATCGTGGCGACCGCCCGGACCGTGGTCCGCGCCGCCGTGACGACGAAGCCGGGGAGTAATACCGATGTCCATGTCTGAACGCCCCGCCGCCGCCGCTGGCGCTTCCGCCGGTCGCCGTCCGTTCTTCCGCCGCCGCAAGTCCTGCCCGTTCACGGGCGAGGGCGCGCCGAAGATCGACTACAAGGACGTCAAGCTGCTCTCGCGCTACATTTCCGAGCGCGGCAAGATCGTTCCTTCTCGCATCACCGCCGTCTCGGCCAAGAAGCAGCGTGAACTCGCCCAGGCGATCAAGCGCGCCCGCTTTCTCGGCCTGCTGCCATATGTGATCAAGTAAGCCTTTCCGGGGAGGGCTCGCCCTCCCCGTTCATTCTGTCGCCTCGCCGGGGATTGGCTCCGGGGAGGAATCGCTGGGGCAAGGCCCCTAACCTTTCAAGGGACAGCGGACACCATGGCGCAGGCCATTTTTCTCAGCATTGTCGCCGGCATTGCCTCGGCGCTTCTCTCCGGGCTGCTGACGCCCGGCTCGGTGCTGGGTGCCCTGCTGATGTTCGTTGCCCCCCTGCCCCTGATGATTGTCGGCCTCGGCTGGCATTCGCTGGTCGCCGCCCTTGGCGCGCTGGTGGGCTGCCTGCTCATGAGCATCGGCCTGAGTTCGAAGGCGGCGCTGATTTATGGCGCGCTTGTTGGCTTGCCGGCCTGGCTCGCCGCCGTGCTGCTGCCGATGATCGTGCGCCATGGCATGGCGCTGCCGAAAGCGCAGGCCGGTCGCTGGATGGGGGCGGCCATCCTCGGCAGTATCGGCTTTTACGCCGTTGTGATTCCGATCATCGGCGCGCTGACGATCGATGCCGATCATGCCCGCTTCGTGCAGCGGCTCAGCAAGACTGTCGAAGATCTCTTCCGCACGATGTTTGAAGGCGGAATGGCGCAACTGCCGAATGGCTCAAAGCTGTCGGATTTCGCCCAGCTCTATGCTCTGATGCTGCCGCCGATGTTGACCTTCCTGATCTGCACGATGCTGACACTCAGCCTGTGGCTGGCGGTGCGGATCGTCCAGCGGTCCGAGCGGCTGCCGTTCCCGTCGGTGCCGGCCTATACGCTCAGCCTGCCGAAGGCGGCGCCGCTGGTGTTTGTCGGGGGCATGTTTCTGGCCTCCGTTGTCGGATACGTCGGTCTGGTCGGGATGCTGATCATGGTTGCCAGCTCTTTTGCGCTGATGATGGCCGGCCTCTCGTGGATGCATTTTCGCACCCTCGGCCGGGGCGACCGGCCGATCATTCTCGGCACGGCCTGGGCGCTTCTGTTGTTCATGGGCCTGCCGGGCTTTGTCTATGCCTTTCTGGGCGCGCTCGACGCCAGTCTCGATTTCCGCCGTCCGAAAGATGGCTCCCAACCCCCGAACCTGTAGAAACCTGAGGAGTAAACCATGGATGTGATCCTGCTCGAACGTGTGGCCAAGCTCGGCCAGATCGGCGATGTCGTGAAGGTGAAGGACGGCTACGCCCGCAACTTCCTGTTCCCGCAGAAGAAGGCGCTGCGCGCCACCGAGTCCAACAAGAAGGTCTTCGAGGGCAAGCGCGCCCAGCTCGAAGCCCGCAACCTCGAACTGCGCAACGAAGCCGAAGCCGTCGGCAAGAAGCTGGACGGGCAGAGCTACGTGCTCATCCGCTCGGCCGGGGAATCGGGCGTTCTCTACGGTTCGGTTTCGACGCGCGATCTCGCCGAGACGATTTCCGCCAATGGCGTTTCGATCAACCGCGGCCAGATCGTGCTGAACGCGCCGATCAAGACCCTCGGCTTGCATCAGGTGCCGGTGCATCTGCATCCGGAAGTCGAGGTCAACGTGACCATCAACGTTGCCCGTTCGGAAGACGAGGCTGAGCGTCAGGCCCGCGGTGAAGATGTGACCCTGCGCGAGCAGGACGACATCGCCGACCTTGGCCTCGAAATCGGCGCTGCGCTGGCCGAAGCTGGCCCGATGGTCGAGCTCTGAGGTACGCTTCGGCGTCGCAGTGCGTCGACTTCGGCGCGACCCAAAAATCCGAATGCGGGCGCCCTTGCGGCGCCCGTTTTCATTCCGAAGGTCGTGTCAGAATGAAGGTCGCAACAGCGGTCAGAACGAGCGCCTGCGTGGCCAGAACCCAACCCGGCAGGCCGAGCAGCACCGACATGCCGAACGCGCCGGCCATCATGATGGCAGCCAGTGCTTTTGCGCGCGATGGAATGGCACCCCGTTCGTTCCATGCGGCGATGAGCGGCCCGAAGCGCGGATGCGCCAACAGCCAGCCATGCAGCCGGGGTGAAGACCGGGCGAAGCAGAAGGCTGCGAGCAGCAAAAACGGCGTCGTCGGCAGCAGCGGCAGCACAATGCCGGCACCGCCGAGCGCCACTGCCAGAAATCCCAGGCCGAGCCAGATGACACGCATGTTATGTGCCATACACTGCGGGCCATGTTAGCTCCAAGCCTGCCCATCGGGAAAAGCCATGCCAACGACCAGAGCCAGCGTTTCGACTGAACACGCCAGCCGCTATCTCCAGCAACTTTCCAAGCACTGGAGCCACAAGTTTCCGGTCTCGTTTGATGCGACGCAGGCGCGGATCGAACTGACCGATCAACGCGTGTTGCTGATGACGGCTGATGCGGACCGCCTCGACGTGACCGCAACCGCACCGGACGAGGCGAGCCTCGCCCGTTTTCAGATTGTGATCGAGGAGCACATCCGGCGGTTTGCATTCAAGGAAACGCTGGAGTTCGTGTGGAAAGCCTGAGCCGTGTGTCGGAGCCCGTGCCTGATCTCACGCCGCAGTGATCGCGCTCCAGACAGTGCCTGAAACCGACGCATTGGCTGTGTAGAAATGTACTGCCGTGCGCCCCTCAGCCGCTGCAACGGCGCCGTATTGCGCGATTTTGCCAGCGTTGGTGACGGCAATCTCCCCCGCCATCGGCACGATTTTCGCCGGGTCGCCACTAGGCCGTAGTGACTATTTAACTATTTGAGCCATATGGCGATTGCGGCGAGTTTTACGAAACCCATGAAGTTGGCGAGAAGCTTGTCATACCTGGTTGC
>JAIUNP010000405.1 GCA_020161975.1 Pseudomonadota bacterium | reverse complement strand
CGACGAGGTGGCGCAGCTGGTCGCAACGCAGGGCAATGGCTATCTGCGCATGGTCACGCCGCTGCCGGCCACGTTCAGGCGGCTGATGGCGGGCGATGTGCTCACGCTTGGTGGCCGCAAATTCGAGATCCTGTCGGGCGACGGCCATGCGCCGGAACAGCTGATGCTTTATCTGCGCGAGGAAAACGTGCTGCTGGCGTCTGATCAGGTGCTGGCCAAGATCACGCCGAATGTCAGCGTCTGGGCGGTGGAGCCTGATGGCGATCCTCTGGGGCTTTATCTCAGGTCATTGGGGCAGCTGAGCGCAGCGATCCCGGAGGGCGCGCTGGTGCTGCCCGGCCATCAGCTGCCGTTTTACGGCCTGCAGACGCGGTGCGCCGAGCTTGCCGCCCATCACCATGAGC
Organism: Pseudomonadota bacterium; assembly: GCA_020161975.1. Taxonomy (GTDB): domain Bacteria; phylum Pseudomonadota; class Alphaproteobacteria; order Rhizobiales; family Beijerinckiaceae; genus JAIUNP01. The sequence continues at coordinate 2,914 of JAIUNP010000405.1, read as the reverse complement.
GCTGCGAGATTATTGCGAAAGCCTGCGCGGCCGGCCCGCATTCCGTTGCCGATCTGGTGCCGGTGATGTTTCCGCGCCAGCTCGACCCGCACCAGCTGTCATTCGCCTTCTCGGAAGTGCATGCCCATGTAAACTACATGGTCGCAAACGGCGAGATCGCCTGGCAATCGCCAGATGCCGAGGAGATGAGGGTGGTCAGCCAAGTTGCTATTGGCGGCTAGAGCAAATGCTTCGGATCGGGCCCATTTGAAGCAAATCCATCAGGGTTCGACGTGTGAGGGCTGCCAGTCCGAGCTGCTCCGAAGCCCTCGACCTTGTGTCAAACGACCTTCGACAGAGTGATCCAATGTTTGCCGGAATTGCTTTAACCTTGCGCGTTTCCGCAGCAAGTCGGACGACAAGCCTCAAAAACTATGGATGCGATCGCTCGAGCTCAGTCTCGTCTTGATCTTCTTGCGGAGAGTCAAAGGCGATTTTCTTGCCATTTCCGCCCGGTAGGCCTTGATGCCCTTGCCCGGCGTGAGATTCGATTGAACAACACGGACATGTTCGTCGCGGAACAGTGCCACCAATTTTTCCAGACGTTTGTGGGACCTCTCCAGTTCAATTTCGCTGAGGTGCGGTTTGCGTGCAAGAACGCAGCTGTCCCGCCACTTACCTCCTGGGATTGCTGACATCTCGTCGGTCTCGAAATAGCATTCGACAAGCTCCATCTCCGTCAGGGTGCAAAGGGCCGCCCACGAGTCCGGGTAGAAGCGCCAACAGTCGACAGGATAGCGATGTACGGGACCTGCGCCTGGTGCGATAATCAGCGTCAAGCCGCCCGGTAAAAGAACACGGGAAATTTCCGCAAATGTGACCCAGAAATAGGGATTGTGTTCGAACGTTTGCCCCGAAACGCAGAAATCGAAACTGCTTGTGGCAATCTCGTCCCAAATGAACGGGTTGGCCGGAACGATATCGACGTTGTTACCAGCTTCGATGTCCAGACCCGTGTAGATGTATTCAGGTGAGGGGAACAGTCCGCGATATGTATCCTGATCATGATAGGATTTTGATCCCACCTCCAAGACCTTGATTGGTCGATCTGATGGCATTTCGGACTTATATTGTTCCAGGAAAATCCTGGCCTTCTCGAAAGATGATTCGTGCATTTACCTGTTCAACAGCTGCTTCTGGATATTCTAAGGCGCGACGCGCTTTAGTTGAACTATCTGGCGTGCCAGAAAGTTGCATCTGTTGGTTGAGATTATTTGACCTGGACTGGATTGAAGATCCGCACCGCCCGGAGCGGCAAGGCGCGACGTCAGAGGCTTTCCGGGTGGATGTGATACCTGGCAACGCCTGACGCGGAGGCGTCTTCCGCGTTCGCGTCTCATCCAGCCACGTCAGAAGATCCTCGGCACGGGCCGAGAATGGCAGCGTGAGATTGAATCAGCGGCCGAGAACTACCCGTTTCGCCGCGCCATGAAGGCCAGCCGCTCGAACAGATGCACGTCCTGCTCGTTCTTCAGCAGTGCGCCATGCAGTTTCGGCAGGGCGTTCTTCGGGTCGGTGCGCAGGGTTTCGGGCTCGACATCGTCGGCCACCAGCAGCCTGATCCAGTCGAGCGCTTCCGACGTTGACGGCTTCTTCTTCAGGCCCGGCATTTCGCGCACTTCGTAGAATTGGGTCAGTGCTGCGCGAACCAGGTTCTGCTTGATGCCCGGATAGTGCACGTCGACGATGCGGTGCAGCGTGTCGACATCGGGGAAGCGGATATAGTGGAAGAAGCAGCGGCGCAGGAAAGCGTCCGGCAGTTCTTTCTCATTGTTCGATGTGATGATGACGATGGGGCGCACATCGGCCTTCACCGTCTCGCCGGTCTCGTAGACAAAGAACTCCATGCGATCGAGTTCCTGCAGCAGGTCGTTGGGAAACTCGATGTCGGCCTTGTCGATCTCGTCGATCAGAAGCACGACCTTCTTGCCGGCAGCAAAGGCTTCCCAGAGCTTGCCCTTCTTGATGTAGTTGCGAATGTCGTTGAAGCGCTCGTCGCCGAGCTGAGAGTCGCGCAGGCGCGACACCGCGTCATATTCATAGAGGCCCTGCTGCGCCCGTGTGGTTGACTTGACGTGCCATTCGATCAGTTCCAGCCCGAGCGAAGCTGCAACCTGACGTGCAAGCTCGGTCTTGCCGGTGCCCGGCTCGCCCTTGACGAGCAGCGGCCGCTCAAGTGCGATCGAGGCATTGACCGCCACCATCAGATCCTTGTCGGCGACGTAGGCCTCGGTTCCTTCAAAACGCATGTCTCAGTCCTTGATGCGGCCGTGATTGATCCTGTCTGGTCGCTGTTGAACCTCCCACAGGGAGGAGGGGGTCACCAACGTCTCAGAACTCCTCCCCTTGTGGGGAGGGTACGGGTGGGGGTCAACAGGAAACTGTTCAAACCTGGACGCTTGTTGCTCAAAACGAAAAAGGCCGCGTCCGGGGACGCGGCCTCAATTCAGTCAGAGCAGCGGCAAAGCCTCAGGCTGCTTCGTCCTGTTCGCTGTCTGCCTCGGCCTCATTGTCGGCCTTGGCACCGCGCTTGGGACCCTTGTTCAGGTTGACCTCGATCAGGCGCACTGCTTCGGTCTCGCTCATCTTGTTGACGGCGGCGATCTCTCGGGCCATGCGGTCGAGTGCAGCTTCATAGAGCTGGCGTTCCGAATAGGACTGCTCGGGCTGGTTTTCAGCGCGGTAGAGATCGCGCACGACTTCCGAGATCGAGATCAGGTCGCCCGAATTGATCTTCGCGTCATATTCCTGCGCGCGGCGCGACCACATGGTGCGCTTGATGCGGGCGCGGCCCTGCACGACCTTCAGCGCGCGGTCGACATAGTCGGTCTCGGACAGCTTGCGCATGCCGATCGACGTGGCTTTGGCAACCGGC
>JAIUNP010000404.1 GCA_020161975.1 Pseudomonadota bacterium | reverse complement strand
TCTGACCGGACTTGAACATCCAGGGATGATCGTTGTCGTCGCGGCCGGTCCCCTCGAAATACTGGTCCGGGGTCATCATGGACGCGCACTTCTTGCGGAAATTGACGACGGCATCGCGGGTTTTCTTGCCGCACAGCCGCTCGATGTCATCGACCGTGTTCATGATCTTGTCGTCAACGATCACGCATTCGCTATCCATCTTCTTGACGGGCAGCCCGAGCGTGTTGGTGATCAGATCCTTGAGCGGGTCAAAACCGAGATGGGCGTAGTCGTAGATTTCCGCAACACCGATCTCGTATTGCGCGCCGGTCTTTGCGAAGGTCCCCGTCATCAGCTTGCCGCCGAGGCGCGGGCTTGCCTCGAAGATGGTGATCTTTGCTTCCGCGCCGACCTTCTTGTTGACGTGCATGGCGGTCATCAGTCCTCCGGGGCCGCCGCCGATGATGGCGACATCGAAGGTGATCGGGGGCATCTGCGACATGGGTGTTCTTTCGTTCTTGTGGCGCTGCGCCGGACGGTCGTTACAGTTGCATATACCGCTTCGAATTGCCCGCGCGAAGCCTCGTGCGCAGGCATGGTAAGTGTCCGAAGTGCGATCGATATGAGGGGCTTATGATAAACCGTGGCTGAACGGATTGGTTCCTTACAAAAATGACATGATTGACCGGCTCCCCTATGGTTCCCCGATTCTGATTCGCCTTTTTGGGAGGCATTTTCCATGCGTCGTTACCTTCTGCCTGCTGCCGCGTTTGTTGCGTTGGTCGCGGGGCCTGCTCTTGCCCAGGTGATCCAGCAGCCCGCACCGCCCGCCGCCAAGGCACCCGCCGCACGCCATGCGCCGAACAAGGATGAAGCTGCCAAGGCAGCGCCGGTGGAAAAATGCGCCCGCTACGATCTTGCACGGAATGCGGTCTATGCCGCCGAGGTGCGGACGATCATTCCGGAAATGCCGCAGCCTGGACAGTTCAAGAACGGCGAGGAGTTCCAGGGGTCGGTCGAGAAGGTCTATGCGAAATATGAGACGGAGGCGAAGGGCGGGGACATCGGCGCGGTTCGGAAGCTGACCGCCATCGAGATGTTCATCATGCACATGGCCAAGAAGGATTCACCCGAACCGACCATGAAGAAGGCCTGCACGCTTGCCACCCTGCCGGAGGCCCAGCGCGTCATTCTCGATCCGCTGGCCTGTGCGGTTTTGTCGCTGGAAGGCACACGCCGGGACGACGCAGCCAATCGCGAGCGCGCGAAAACCATGATGGCAACCGCAATGGCCATGGTGCCGAAAGATGCCAACGCAACCCACGCCGGCAAGCTGCTCTATGACGAGACGGCCAAGGGCCTGGAAGGGTGCTTCTGAACCCGGAGACTGATCGGAATGCCAGCGTCCGAACGCGCCCCCGATTACCTCAAGCTGGTGGCCTTTATCGGCGCAATCGTGCTGATCGGCTTTGCGACCGGCATTCTGAGCAATCCGAAAGCGAGCTATGCGAGCTTCGTCAAACCATCCTTTTCCCCGCCCGCGTGGCTGTTCGGGCCGGTTTGGACGATTCTCTACATCATGATCGGCATCGTGGGCTGGCGCCTCAGCGAGCGTGACCCGGCCAGCACCGAGATGAAACTCTGGTGGGTGCAAATGGTGCTCAACTTCATCTGGACGCCGGTGTTCTTCATGGCGGCGCAGCGTGGTGTTGCCCTGGGAATCATTGTCGCGCTTCTCGTCGTCATCGCGGCGCTTGCGCGGCGGCTCTGGCATGGCGACAGGACCGCGGCGCTTTTGTTCTTGCCCTATGTCGCGTGGGTCGGGTTCGCATCGCTTCTCAATGCCGAGATCGTGCGTCTGAATTAGAGGCGGAGATACATCAATCGAGGCGTTTGGCTGGATGTCGGGCGGCCGGACGGCTGTTTTGAAGCAAAGCGCACCCGCCAGTTCGGTCGCTTGCGTCGGATTTCTCGACAATTTGCGCTAACACTGTTTCCTTTGCACGCCATTTCGGCTAAGCGACGGCTTTCCAACGGCTACAGACAGCGCACGAGGCCCATGTCCAAGGAAGAACTGCTCGAATTCCCCGGTGTCGTCTCCGAACTTCTGCCCAACGCGATGTTCCGCGTGAAGCTTGAAAACGATCATGAAATCATCGCCCACACGGCTGGCAAGATGCGCAAGAACCGCATCCGCGTGCTGGCGGGTGACAAGGTGCTGGTGGAAATGACCCCCTACGACCTGACCAAGGGCCGCATCACCTATCGCTTCAAGTAAGCCTGGGAGGCAAGAGCGTGAGCGCCGAACCGGAAAGCTGGCGACCGAAGCTCGCGCTCGCCTCCGCTTCGCCCCGTCGCTATGCCCTGTTGCAGCAGATCGGCATCACGCCGGATATCGTGCTGCCCACAGATATCGACGAGACGCCGCTGAAAGGCGAGAAGGCGCGTGCGCTGGTCACCCGCCTGTCGCGCGAGAAGGCCGCCGCTGCGCTGCGCGTCGCCCGGGCCGATCCCGCGCTGAAGGACAGTTTCATCATTGCCGCCGACACGGCGGTCAGCGTCGGCAGCCGCATCATGCCGCAGGCCCGGCATGTCGATGAAGCAGCCAATTGCCTGCGCCTGCTCTCGGGCCGTGCACACAGGGTCTACACTGCCGTCGTGGTGATCACGCCGAAGGATCAGGTGCGCCAGCGCATCGTCGATGCCCGTGTGCGCTTCAAGCGCATTGCGGGGCCGGAACTTGAGGCCTATCTCGCCTCCGGCGACTGGCGCGGCAAGGCTGGCGGCTATGCCATCCAGGGTCTCGCGGGCTCCTTTGTCGTCAAGCTTGTCGGCTCCTATTCCGCCGTGGTCGGCCTGCCGCTTTATGAAACCGCCTCGCTGCTGCTGGGCGATGGTTTCCCGATGCACCTCACTTGGGGCAATACCATCTGATGTCGGCGACCCGTGCCCCCGCCAACGACAATGCGCGCCCGTGTCCCATCTGCGGCCGCCCGTCCGTCGCGCTGGTGAAGCCGTTTTGTTCGAAGCGCTGTGCGGACATCGACCTTGGCCGTTGGCTGAATGGAAGCTACGCCATTCCTGCCGAGGAAGAGGATGCCGGAATTGCCGAGGACGAGGGGCCGGTCGGGCAGGGGTGAACGCATTTTTTGCGGGTTTCCCTGCGCGGGCAAGATTTTTCCCGATGCTTTGAACTTTGTCGACCGAAGGGCTGGACAGCCCGCGCGCCCGCCGCTATACGGCTGCTTCCTCGGTTCGGGCGCTGCCCGTTTCGGAGCTTCCGCCCAGGTAGCTCAGTTGGTAGAGCATGCGACTGAAAATCGCAGTGTCGGTGGTTCGATTCCGCCCCTGGGCACCA
>JAIUNP010000403.1 GCA_020161975.1 Pseudomonadota bacterium | reverse complement strand
TGCCTTGGCCGCACCTGCCTTGTGACCGAAACCGGCGCCGAACCACTCAACATTCCCGCCCTCGACTTGGTGATCCGCTGAGGATAAAGACGGTTAAGGGAGTGTTGACGCGGGGAGGCGTCGATCCATGCCGGGACGAAAGCTGATCATTGCAGTCGCATTATGCGCTGCCCTCGGCGCCTGCCAGGATTCGACGCTTGATCTCGCCTCTGCGCCCCAGCGCCGGATTTCCGTCGGCCCCACCGTGCCCGTTGCCGTGGAATCCCTGCAAGGGATGCCTGAATCGGTCGCGCCACGGTTTTCAGCGGCGCTCGCCAGCGAGGCCCAGGCCCGCGACATCGCCATCGTCGATGCTGCGGGCGCGCCGCGCTACAAGCTGCGCGGCTATTTCAACGCTTATACGGCAGAGGGGGGCAACCGCCTCGCCTGGGTGTTCGATGTGTTCGATTCGCGTCTTCAGCGCGCCCGCCGCGCCGAGGGCAGCGAGCCTCTCAGGGGTTCGGCGACCGATCCCTGGTCGCTTGTTGACGATACAGCCATTCGCCGTGCTGCCGCCCGCAGTCTTGATGAGGTTGGCGGATATCTGGCCGATCAGGCAAGCGTGCCCGCCCCCGCCGCAACACCCCGGCAGGTCGTAGCCAGCGCCTCGGCGCGTTAACTCCGCCCAAAGAACTGTCGATTTGTTACAAACTTCTGCCCGAGCCGGGTTGAAGCCCTGCCGGTTGCGCTGCTAAGAGGCGCGCAGTGACGGGACGCCCCCGCCTGCCTTCAGGAGAACTTCGATGTCGTCGATCCAGCTTGTCGCGGGCAATTCGAACCGTCCGCTTGCGGAAGCCATCGCGGCGCATCTCAACCAGCCGCTCACGGTTTGTCAGGTTCGCCGTTTCGCTGATATGGAAATCTTCGTCGAGATTCAGGAAAACGTGCGCGGTCGCGACGTTTTCGTGGTGCAGTCGACCTCGTTTCCCACCAACGACCACCTGATGGAACTGCTCATCATGATCGATGCGTTGCGCCGCTCTTCCGCGCGCCGCATAACGGCGGTCGTGCCCTATTTCGGCTACGCCCGGCAGGATCGCCGTGCTTCTGGCCGCACGCCGATTTCCGCAAAACTCGTCGCCAACATGATCACCCAGGCCGGCGCCGACCGCGTGCTGACGCTGGATCTCCACGCCGGGCAGATCCAGGGCTTCTTCGATATCCCCACCGATAACCTCTTTGCGGCCCCCGTGATGGTGCGCGATGTGCAGGAGCGGATGGACACCAACAACGTCATGGTCGTTTCGCCGGACGTTGGCGGCGTCGTGCGCGCCCGCGCCCTCGCCCGTCGCATTGATGCGCCGCTTGCCATCGTCGACAAGCGCCGCGAGCGCCCCGGCGAGAGCGAGGTGATGAACATCATCGGCGATGTCACAGGGCGTTCCTGCATCCTGGTCGACGACATCGTGGATTCGGGCGGCACGCTCTGCAACGCCGCCGATGCTCTGCTCGAAAAGGGCGCAAAGGAAGTCTACGCCTATATCACGCACGGTGTTCTCTCCGGCGGCGCGGTGGCCCGCATCGCCGGTTCGCGCCTGAAAGAATTGGTCATCACCGATTCGATCCAGCCCACCGAGGCAGTGCGCGTCGCCAAGAACATCCGCGTCATCTCGATCGGTTCGCTGATCGGCGATGCGATTGCCCGAACGGCGCATGAAGAGAGCGTGTCGAGCCTGTTCGACTGAGGCGGCCTATGGCGCTTGATCCCGCGACGTTTGTTTCAAAGCCCGCCCCGGGGCGGGATTGCGGCACCTGCACGCTCTGCTGCAAGGTATTCGATGTTCCGGTACTGGAAAAAAAGGCCGGGGAGTGGTGCAGCCACTGCCTGCCGGGCAAGGGCTGCGCAATCCATGCAACGCGCCCTGACCATTGCCGCGCCTTTCATTGTTTCTGGATGCTGGCGCCCTTCCTCGGCCCCGAATGGAAGCCGGAGAAGGCGAAATTTGTCATCACCATCGATCCTGCGACGCAATTCATGCTGGTGCAGGTCGACCCCGCGCAGGCCGGAAGCTGGAAGCGCGAACCCTACTACAGCCAGTTCAAGAAGTGGTCGCTGGCCAATCTCCAGCGCGGACGCCAGGTCGTCGTCTTCGTCAACAAGGCTGCAACCGTGATCCTGCCGAACAAGGACGTTCCCCTCGGCGAGATCGGGCCGGACGAGCGGATTTTCATCACGAAGCGTCCTGTCCTCGGCGGCTTCGACCTTGAGGCCGAAAAGCGGAAGGCCTGATCCATTGGCGCTGCCTCCGGATGCCACGATTGCCGATATTCTGCATACGCTGGCAAAGCCGGAAGACGTACTCTGCGACATTCTGAGCCGGATGTATGAAGCGCGGAAACTATCCGGGTCCAGGATCGCCTACGTGCGCATTGGCATCGGCGGCGCCGGCAAAATGCCCTGCTACCGCATCCTCCATCACGCAGAGAACGGCGAACCTGACAGCGACGAAGCCATTTTCAACGCTTACTGGTACGGCAATCATCCGCTGGAAAACCCGACATCGAGCCTGAACAATGCCAGTTGGAGCAGCCGTGCCCTCTCGATGGCTGAGATCGAAGGGCTTCTCGCCGCCATACGCGGAAAATCGCGCAAATAGGCTCAGCACCTTGCCCTTTGCGCCCTTTTGCGCTAACGACCCGCTAACCCGGCCAGACACCCCTGGAGGCACCGGGCCGGCAGTCACGCAAGGCCGCTTCGGCGGTCTTTGTGTTTCGGCCCCAACTTCTGAAGGATCAGAACCATGACCAACATCAAGCAGCTCTCGGCCAAGCGCCGCGAGAAGGCCGGCAAGGGGGCCGCCCGCGCACTCCGTCGTGACGGCCAGATTCCGGCCGTCGTTTACGGTGCCGGCCAGGCTCCAGTCTCCATCGCGATCGACTACACCCAGGCCAACCGTCTCATCTATGCCGGCCACTTCCTGACGACGATCTTCGAGATCGATGTCGATGGCCAGAAGCTCCGCGCCATTCCGCGCGACTACCAGCTCGATCCGGTGCGCGACACCCCGGTTCACATCGACTTCCTGCGCCTCGGCGTCGGCAGCCGCATTGCGGTGGAAGTGCCGGTGCACTTCATCAACCACGAAACGTCTCCGGGCCTGAAGCGCGGCGGCGTGCTCAACATCGTCCGCCACTCCGTGGGACTGTCGGTGCTGGCCGAAGCCATTCCGGACAGCCTCACCGCCGACCTCGCCGGCCTCGACCTCAACGACTCGGTTCACATCTCGGCGATCAAGCTGCCGGAAGGCGCCCGCCCGACGATCACGGACCGCGACTTCACCATCGCGACCATCGCGGTTCCTGCTGGCTT